>JBJXEX010000043.1:0-40554 GCA_046156195.1 Planctomycetaceae bacterium
ACCGGGTTCGTGGTTGAGCATCCATTCTCAAAACCTCCTCCTTGGTAAGAAGAAGTCTGAGAATCGAACCGCAAATCACCAACCCGGCTTTCCGTCACTCACCCCTGCAATCCGATAGGGTCAGAAAATTCAAACCCATCGTTCCGGCACGGCAGCGGTGAATCCCAGTTGCGGGCGGTTCTGTAATTCCGTGTATTATTCTGTGCGATCGCAGCCTCAATTGCTTGATTGAGTCCGCGGTGCGCAGCCGTAAGTGGTTGACGACCAATTGCTCGCGAGGATTTGAAACTCGACCACTTTTTCCGCGAAACCGTTTTGATGTCCTGAAACAAGACCGATTGGCCTTTGCTTTACATTTCCACCATGAGTTCCCGACCATGATTCTGGCTGGGTAATGTTGTGGTGCGGCAAGGCGGTCTCGGTAAGTGGCTGTAGCGTATGAGTCTTTAAGCCGCCGGTTTTGTTATTCCGTCTGAACTTCCTGCATTTCGGAGCGACCTCATGGACTTCGCGTCTGACGTTCAACGACTGCTGACTCGACGGCATCTCTTCGGTCGATCGGCGACTGGGATTGGGGCCGCGGCGCTGACTTCGCTGTTGAATCCGCAGCTCTTTTCGGCGGAATCGACCAAGTCGGCTGGTGTGCCCGGCGTGATGCCGATGACGCATCTGCGGCCGACGGTGAAGCGAATCATTTACCTCTTCATGTCTGGCGGGCCGTCGCAGATCGACCTGCTGGATTACCGGCCAAAGCTCAAGGAGTTTCATGGTCAGGAACTGCCTGCCTCGATTCGCATGGGGCAGCGGATCACGGGGATGACTTCGGGGCAGAAGACATTGCCGGTGGCCTCGTCGATCTTCAAGTTTGCTCAGCACGGCGAGTGTGGCGCGTGGGTCAGCGAACTTCTGCCGCACATCGGGGCGATCGCGGACGACATTGCGATCGTGAAGACGTTGAATACGGAGGCGGTCAATCACGATCCGGCGATTACGTTCATTCAAACCGGCTCGCAGCAGCCGGGGCGGCCGAGTCTTGGTGCGTGGTTGAGCTACGGCATCGGGACGGAAAGCTCGAACCTGCCGGCGTTCATCGTGATGATCTCGCAAGGGAGCGGGAACAAAACCGATCAACCGATCTTCTCGCGGTTGTGGGGGAGCGGCTTCTTGCCGTCGAAGCATCAGGGAGTTCGCTTTCGCAGCGGCGACGATCCGGTGCTGTATTTGTCGAACCCACCGGGCGTTGATCGTGGCTCGCGGCGGGAGATGCTGGATGGTCTCTCTGAATTAAATCAGATCGCGGCCGAGTCCGTCGGCGATCCGGAGATCAACACTCGCATCGCGCAGTACGAGATGGCGTTTCGGATGCAGGCGTCGGTCCCCGAACTCACCGACCTGTCGTCCGAGCCGAAGCATGTCCTCGAGTCCTACGGGATCAAAGAGGACAACGTGGATGGCGGGTTCGCTCGGAATTGTTTGCTCGCGCGGCGGATGGTCGAGCGTGGCGTTCGTTTCGTGCAGCTCATGCACCGCGGTTGGGATCAGCACGGTTCGCTGCCGAATCAGATCAAAGGCCAGTGTCGCGACGTGGATCAACCGAGCGCCGCGTTGGTCAAAGACCTTCAAGAGCGCGGCTTGCTCGACGACACGCTGGTGATCTGGGGCGGCGAGTTCGGACGCACGGTTTACAGCCAAGGGGCGCTCACGCCGACCAACTACGGTCGCGATCATCACGGCCGCTGCTTCACGATGTGGATGGCGGGCGGCGGCGTGAGGTCCGGCCTGACTTACGGCGAGACCGATGACTACGGCTACAACATCGTCCGCGATCCGGTGCCGATTCATGACTGGAACGCGACGATCCTGCATCAGCTCGGCATTGATCACACCAAGCTGACCTTTCGCTTCCAAGGCCGCGACTTCCGACTGACCGATGTCGAGGGGAACGTGGTCAAGGGATTGCTCTCATAAGGTGCTGCATCCAAATGACCAATACCCAATGAGCCGCTGACTGGAATTCTCGACGTCCAACGCCCCGTTTGGGATTTGGAATTCTGAACGCCCGACCCGGAACTCCGTGCCTTGTGGTTCGCCAACCGCAAGACGCGGAGCGTGGGATCGAGAAATCCATTCTTCATGTCTCCCGCCAATGCCCGCTGACGACGAAACTTGCCGCCTCATCGATGTGTTCGGATTCGATGTCGGGTGCACTCGCGAGATCGGCGATCGTGCGCGCGACCTTGGCCAGACGATCCATCGAACGGGTGGAGAGTTGGCTGTTCTCGATCGTGGATTTGAAGAACGCAAAACCGTCGGTGGAGAATCGGCAATGGTCGCGAACATGCCCGCCGGGGATCGCTGAGTTGCAGGCGATGTTCAATCCTTGAAACCGAGTGTGCTGACGGTCTCGCGCGGCTTCCACTTCCGCTCGCACTCGCGGGCTGGTTTCGAATTCGGGATCGTCGGTGAAGCGTTCTTCGAGGGTCAGCCGGTCCATGACTACTTGCAGGTCGATGCGGTCCAGGATCGGGCCGCTCAGCTTCTGTTGGTACTTCGTCACCTCCTTCGCCGAGCAGCGGCAACGCTCGGTCCCGTGATAGCCGCACGGGCACGGGTTCATCGCCGCCACCAGCGTGAAGCGACTGGGATAGGTTCCCGTCCCTTTCACTCGCGAGATGCACACTTCGCCCGTCTCGATCGGCTGACGCAAGGCTTCCAACGTGCCGCGATGGAACTCCGCGATCTCGTCCAAGAATAGCACTCCCAGATGAGCCAGCGTGATCTCGCCGGGACGGGGATGACCATTGCCACCGCCAATGACGGCCTGAAGTGAGGCCGTATGGTGGATCGACCGCAGCGGGCGACGGGTCACCACGCAGCCGTCTTTCGGTAAGACTCCGCAGGCCGAGTAGATTTTCGTCAGTTGCACTTTCTCATCGTCCGTGAGTTTCGGCAGCAGTCCCGGCAGAGCACTCGCCAGCAGCGACTTGCCTTCGCCCGGAGGTCCAATCATCAGCAGGTTGTGCCCGCCCGCCGCCGAGATCGTCAGCGCCCGCTTGGCTCTGGCCTGACCGCGAATGCGTCCGAGATCAATCGCCGGTGGCACGGCGGCTGAGAACTGCACGCCTCCTTGTCCCGCATTCGTCAATGGGCGTCGTCCCTGAAAGAAGTCGATGACCTCTTGCAGCGTCCGGGCCACGAAGACCGAGCAACCTGCACCACCCGGCCGAGCCAACAGCAGCGAGCATTCCCGTTCGTTGCCACTGGGAACGATCAGCTTTTGTCCCGGTCGCGCCTCGAACGCCAACGACAACGCGCCCGGCACCGGGCAGAGATCGCCGTGAATGCTCAACTCGCCGATGAGCATGAAGTCCTGCCGTCGCCCCTCAGGCAGATCCGGCACCAACCCCGCCGCTTGCAGCAGCACGATGGCCAACGGGAGATCCAACCACGTCCCCTCTTTGACCAAATCCGCCGGAGCCAGATTGACAAGAATCTCCACCGCCGGCTGCGGCAGACCGAGCTTCGCAAACGCTCCCGCAATCCGAGTCAGCGCTTCGTTGTTGGCCCCGCGCGCCAACCCGCTGATCGTGACCGCCTCACGCCACGTCTTGGGCTTCTCGACGAGATCCACCGCACGAGCTTGCAGCTCAATCCGCCGCCCCTCAATGCCGACGAGCACACCGCCATACACCGTGTGATCGCGCGCCAGCAACGTCGCCGGACTCTGCCCCGCCGGAAATTGGGGCTTCGGTTTAGGAAGTGATTGACGTCTGGAATCCGCTCGCTCGATGCGTTGATCCCAGTCGGCATCCTGGACACGTTTGAGAGTCTCGAAGCTCATGCTGCCTGCTCCTGAATGAGCGTGCCCGGCGAAATGCCGGCACGGTATCAGGAGATAAGCGGGAAACTCACACGACCTTGCTCGAATGAAACAGGCGAGCGGGGCGGCGTATCATTGTCCGCGCTGGAGGCCGATCAATTCGTCGGTGACGGGGTCTACTGACAGACTGAGGTCGCCACCGGAAATGATGAAACCGGGGGTAGCCAGCGGTGCGAAGTGGATGTGACAGATCCCTTGCGACACGGAAGCGGTGATGTCCATCACCTCGACGGAATAGCCTAACTCGCGAGCTTTGCGGAGTCCCGTTTGAATTCCTCGGACAAGCAACTCGTCGTATTCGGTGGTGGTGCCAACGCGCATTAGGCGGTCTCCTCTACGCAGCTTTATCGCAGTCCTAAGCGACGCAAGAGATGTGTAGCATCAATAGCAGCGAGATGTATCTGCGCGGCGGCGAAGTTCTGATCGGCGGCTTTGCGGAACCAGTACCCCGCCTCCGCATCGTTCTGCGCGACGCCTCGACCTTCCTCGTACATGCCGCCGAGACGGTGCTGGGCTGGTGCGAGGTTCTGGTCGGCGGCTTTGCGATACCAGCGCACCGCTTCGCCTTCATTCTGCGCTATTCCTCGACCGTCCGCGTACATGTTGCCAAGACAGTACTGCGCAAAGGCATGGTTCTGGTCGGCGGCTTTGCGATACCAGCGCGCCGCTTCGCGATCGTTCATCGCGACGCCTCGACCGTCCGCGTACATGACGCCGAGAGTTTGTTGCGCGGGGGCAAAATTTTGATCGGCAGCTTTGCGATACCAGTGCACCGCTTCGACATCGTTCTGCGCGACGCCTCGGCCTTCTTCGTACATGTAGCCGAGAAAGGACTGGGCGTGGACGTCGTTCTGGTCGGCAGCTTTGCGAGACCATCGCACCGCTTCGACGTCGTCCTGCGCGACGCCTCGACCTTCCCGGTACATCCAGCCGAGAGATTGTTGGGCCGGAGCAAAGTTCTGGTCGGCAGCTTTGCGCGTCCAGCGCGCCGCTTCGGTATCGTTCTGCGCGACGCCTCGACCTTCCCAGTACATCCAGCCGAGATTGTTTTGCGCTGGCGCATGGTTCTGGTCGGCGGCTTTGCGATACCAGCGCACTGCTTCGTCATCGTTCTGCCCAACGCCGCGACCATTCTGGTACATCACGCCGAGATTGCACTGAGCCATCCAATGCCCTTGTGTGGCGGCTTTTGCGATCCACTCAACTCCCAGTTTCCCATTGGCCTCAACCCCTAGCCCTTGTTCGATCATGCAACCGAATTGGACCTGGGCAATCGGGTCGCCACGTTCGGCGAGACGCTGCAATTTCGGCATGGACCAACAATACCACTTCGTGCCCTCGTCCTTATCCACTGGAGTTCCCTCGCCATTGATGAAGATGTCGCCGACGAAGGTCATGGCGAGCGTGTGGCCTCGCTCGGCAGCCACGCGAAACAGCCGCCGCGCTTCGGGGCCATCAATGGGGCTTCCTATTCCGAAAGCAAGCGACAGAGCTTGAAGGTAGTCCGGATCGTCGGTGGTCATCGCCGCCACAGATTCGCTCACGGCCAGGAATTGATCCTTCTTCAAGGCGGCTGCGAAGTCGTGGCAGTTCGCGAAACGCTCTGCGGGGTTACGAGCTAGGCAACGCTGCAACACAGCCATCACACCGCTTAGCAAACCGTTGATCGCAGGAACCGGCTTGTTGAGCACCGCCTGCATCAGGATCAGCGGGTTGTCCGCGTTGAAGGGATACCGACCCGCCAACAGTTCATAGGCCATCAGGCCCAGCGCGTACTGGTCTGTCTTCTGAGTGGCATATCCGCCTTCCCACAGCTCTGGGGCCAAGTACGGCTGCGTTCCCGTTAAGTCGATCGCCGACTTGCTCAGGCGAGTCAGACTGCTCCGCACTTCCGCCGCCAAGCCAAAATCCAGCAGCGACACATGACCGCGCTCATCACGCATGAGGTTCTGTGGCTTGATGTCTCGATGCAGCACCTTCCGACTGTGGGCATAGTCCAACGCCTCGGCCACCGGTTCGAGGAGTTCGGCCACCTCGGCCACCGACAAGCATCGGACTTGGTCGTCCGCATCGCGGCGGTAGCCCGACAGCGTTTGGCCTTCGATCCAACGCATGACTTGGAACCAACCGAAATCCGGATGCTCATCCAAGTCGAACACGCGGCAGATGTGAGCATGATCGAGCTGCTCGACGAGCTTGAACGTGGCGCGGATGCGAGCGATCTCGTCGTCGTTCCCCTGCAACTCCGGCGGCAGGAATTTGAGAGCGACCCAGCGCTCGCCCTTGGTGTCCCATGCCTTCCAGACGACCCCCATCCCGCCTCGCTGGCTGGCTTCCAGCCGGTACTTGCTGATGAGCATGTCCTTCACCGGTTGAACCGGCGGAGGTGGCTCCGCTGGTCGAATCATGGTCGGCAGGCTGGACAGTCCGTCATTCGGGTTGGCCCGCCGACGATACAGTGCCTCCCGTTCGGCATCCGCCGCGCGAGCGGCTGACTCGGCCGCGTCGATCTGCTGGAGCACTTGCTGGTACTCAGCCGCTGTGCTGTGGCCCGTTACCAGCGAGTCCAGGGCTTGGTCACGCAACTTCTGAAATCGAATGTGATCCATGATGTGGTTCTGGTTTGAGTAAGGGGTTGTGGTACGTCCCGCGGACTGTTGAGAGATGTTTAACCGCTACGCCAACGGCGTGCGCGCCGCGTTACGGTAGCGGTCGCGACGACCGAACGCGCACGCCGTTGGCGTAGCGGTCGCAACGACCGAACGCGCACGCCGTTGGCGTAGCGGTCGCGACGACCGAACGCTCACGCCGTTGGCGTAGCGGTCGTGACGACCGAACGCGCACGCCGTTGGCGTAGCGGTTAAACGGCGGAGAATTGGAACGCCCGACGCCACGTTCGTCACGCTTCACAGCGCCGGCTTTTCTCCGGCCGTTCGAGGCGAATCTTGATCGTCGCGGAGGTGCATCAAGACCAAGCTGCTGGCGATCAACAGGCCGAGCCAAGTGAGGCGTTGCTCTTCAAAATTCGCCCACAACTGCTGCGCGATCCAGCCCACGGCTATCAGGTATCCGAAGGCCAACAACGCTGTCAGCCAGTTCGGACTGCGACGCAGGAGGGTCTTCAGAAACTCAACCGCGAGCCACGGTAGGACGAGCAACAAGAGGCTCGCCCAACGCGGACCACCCTTGGTCAGGTCGGAGACGAATCGCTCCAACCGAGTCGAGAGCGCCGGAGTCAAATGGAGTTGAGCACCGTCACGCACGGAGGCATTCAACTCCCGAGTCCGCACGCGACCGTCGTCCGTGGTGATTCGCAGAGTGACTCGCAGACGAGCCATCGGAAGTGGGTCCGTGACCCATTCGTCGATCTGGCCAGCGACCATGACGCTCGGCGATTCCACCGACTCGCCGCGAGCGATCAGTGCTTGCCGCACGACTCCGTCCGCGTCGAACGCGATCGTCCCCACCTGGAAACCGCGCGAACTGTTCAGCAGCGCGAGATCCTCACACGCCTGCTCGACCAACTGCACGGCGAGCTGGCGGCGGACTTCCCGATCCCACTGATGCCGGGCCATCAAATGCTGATAGTCCAACGCGCCCACCAACACGACCAATCCCGCCACACCAATCGCCAACTGAGCCAAGTACTTCGTCATCGGAAACCCTTTCACGCTGGAACACACGGTTGATCCAACCCTGAGTAAGCGGGAATCCCGTTGAGGCTTGCTCAAAAATCTGTTGCACGGAAGATGGTTCGCGACGCGGAGAGGCTGAGAAGAAATCGTAGAACAGGCGGCTCGCCTGTTCGTTGTCTCGAAAGAAATGGGCAGGCGAGCCGCCTACCCTACGAAAAGTTCACAGGCTCGGAGCGTGGGAACGAAATTCCCCCGCGCGACTTGGAGAGATCATCAAATGTACTTGGCGAATCCGTGGGGCTTGCTGGGGCTGTTGGCCTTGCCGTTGATTGTGGTGATTCATCTTTATCACCGGCGCTATCCGGCGTTGTTCGTGGCGGGACTGCATCTGTGGGGCGTTGAGACTCACACCACCACGGCCGGTCGCACGCGCGAGCGGTTGCCAATCACCCCCTCGCTGATTTGTGAATTGCTGGCGGCGTTGCTGCTCGCGCTGGTGTTGTCCGATCCGCGTTGGGGTGATGTCGGCAAGGTCGTGCATCTGGTGGTGGTGCTGGATAACTCGGCGTCGATGTCGTCCCGTCCGCCGGGGTTGGAGGAGAAATCGTTTCGCGACGCGGCATTGATTGAGTTGGATCGACGAGTCCAACGGTTGCCTCGCGGGAGTGTGGTCACGTTGCTGCGGACGGGGCGTCGGCCGGAGATGCTCGCCGGCCCGGCGGTCTCGTGGGTTGAGGCGAAGCCGCTGCTCGACGACTGGCGTCCCGCGTTGCCGAGGCATGACTTTAAGGCGACGTGGGATTTGGCCTCGCAGTTGGCGGCGGAGACCGGGCAATTGCTGTTTCTGACGGACAAGGTGCCGGATGACAAAGTCGCGGTGCCACAATTGATGGAAGTCGTCTCCGTCGGACGAGCCTTGGAGAACGTGTCGATCTCGGCCGCGCGGTGGGATTTCGATTCGCGCACGGCGAAGGGGCGAGTGTTCCTCCGGCTGACGAATCATGGTCAGCGAGCGGCGAACGTGCGCGTAGCCGGCACGGTTGGCGAGCAGTCGATTTTTCAACAAACGAATTCGTTAGCAGTCGGTGCCACCGCGCCGCTCGAAGTGGAAGTTCCCGGTGGATTGGGACGGCTCGTGATCAAGACCGAGACGATCGGGGACGGGCTGCCGCTGGACGATCGGATCGAGTTGATCGAACCGAAGGTCCGCACGCTGCACGTCGCCGTCGCGCTCCCGAAAGAGTCAGCCGCTCTGAAGGCCGTGCAGCGCGCGTTGCGCGGCGTGCCGGATGTGTCGCTGAGCGACGCCGAATCCGCCGAGTTGATCATCGCACCGGCTCAGCCGTCTCCCCCATCGCGTCGCGAGCTGTGGTGGTTGGGGATCGGGCCGTTCGATCCCAGCGAAGCGGCTCGCAAAGCCGCAACCGATTTGAGCGGGCCATACATTCTCGAAAAACAAAATCCGCTGCTCGACGGGTTGACTCTGAGCGGCGTCGTCTGGGGCGGAGTGCAGCCGATGCCACTCGACGTCGCACCGATCATCACGGCTGGGCAGTATCCGCTGCTGTCGCGGCTGAACGGCACACGCACGGCGGCCTACTTGCTGAACTTGGACTTCGCTCGCACGAACCTCGCCGAGAGTCCCGATTGGCCGATCTTGCTCAGCAATCTGATCGAACTGCGGCGCGACAATCTGCCGGGCCTACGCCGCTGGAACTATCGGTTGAATGAAGAGATTCACTTTCGGTTGATCGAGGATGCGCTGCCGGAGGCAAGCAACTCGGCGGGGGCTTCTGAGTCGGCCGAGCCGATACGCCCACGCTCTGGCGAGCGTGGCGATTCGGCGGGGCGTTCGTTGCTGCTGGTTCATGGCAATCAGAAGCGACCGCTCGCACGCGCGACGATTGTGGAAGTCCCGCCGCTGGATGAGGTCGCGGTCTATACGATCCTCGACGGCGATCGACCGCTCGGTGAGTTCGCCGTGAACTTCTTTGACTCGGACGAATCCACGCTGACTGGACTCCGCC
This sequence comes from Planctomycetaceae bacterium, assembly GCA_046156195.1. GTDB lineage: Bacteria > Planctomycetota > Planctomycetia > Planctomycetales > Planctomycetaceae > SXKJ01. The sequence goes on from JBJXEX010000043.1 coordinate 9,543, forward strand.
CCGGCCACCGCGACCCGGCTGAAGAGAGTTCGTCATTCGGCGGCTTTCAAATCGATCAGCCGCTGACCTGGATGATCCTCGTCGGCATCGCATTGACACTGGTGGCCGCATTCGCCGACTGGCAAGTGCTGCGGCCTGTTGGTCGGCGCTCGTAGTGCCCCGATTTGGCGCTCGTAGTGACCCGATTTATCGGGTCGGGGTTGCGGGTGCGACCGGACGAACACGATCGTCACGGGGATGCGGCGAGGTGCCCCGATTCATCGGGTCGGGGTTGCGGGTGCGACCCCATAAATGGGGTCACTACGAGCTTCAACCTGCTCGACGAGGCGGCCCCGGAAAGAACGCATTCGTCCGTGCTTGATACGCCGCGTAGTCCGGCCGCCGCTCGGTGATCGTTTTTTCGAGCAGCGTCACTCCCGACACCTTCAGCAGCAACACGGACATCGACAGCGGACTGAGCACCGTCCACCAAGCTCCGCTCGACGCGGCGATCAGGAACACGCCCCACCAGACGCAGAAGTCTCCGAAGTAATTGGGATGCCGAGTCAATCGCCACAGTCCGCGATCCATGACTCGCCCCGCGTTCGCCGGGTCGGCTTTGAAGCGTGCCAACTGCCAATCGCCGACTGTCTCGAAGAACACGCCGGTCGCCCACAACGCGACGCCGATTGCGTCCAGCCAATTCAGCGGTGACTCGGATGCCGTGAAGAGCGCGGCCTGAATCGGCAACGACACGAACCACAAGATGATCCCTTGCAGCAGGTAGACGGAGATCAAACTCACCCACCAAAAACGCTGGCCGTGTTGGACTCGCATCGCTTGATAGCGACGGTCCTCGCCGTGTCCCCAGTTGCGACACAGCAGAAACAACGACAACCGAGTCCCCCAAATCGTGGTCAACACGGCGAGCAACAACGATCGCGGTGCCTCATGCCGATTCAGCGCGAACGCCGTCCACACCACGAGCACGAAGCCAGTCCCCCAAAACGGATCGATGATGCTGGCGTCGCGTTTGGCGACACTGAGCAACCACAACACGAACAGCGTCGCCAGCAAGACCGCCAACGTGGCCAACAAAGTTTGAGTCAATGGGGACATCAAATCTCCTCAAGCGAATGGCTGCGGCGTTTCACTTTTCATTTTCAAAGCTCAGCGACCATACTCAGCGCCGTGGTGCGGGCGGCTCGTCTGCACTGGTTCAGATTTGCCATTTCCGTGTCGGCGAACCGCCCGCACCACAATAAACCGATCCCTTTCGAGGAGCCACTGCCGATGAACCTGCGAACGAGATGCGCGATGTTGGTCGTCTGGGGAATTTTCATTTTCGTCTCGTCCGCCAGCAGCTTCGCGGCGGACACCGTCAAGTTGGTTCGCAGCGGCGAAACAGTCGCCGTCACGATCAACGGCGAGGAGTTCGCGACGTATCAATTCGCCAAGTCGCTGCCGAAGCCGTTCTTCTCGCCGGTGAAGGTGGCTGGTACGCAAATCTCCCGGCCGATCGTCGGCGAGGACTACAAGGGAGACCATCCGCATCACAAAGGGATCTGGGTCTCGGTCGATGAAGTCAACGAGATCAAGTTCTGGGCGGAGAAGGGAAAGATCGAAAACCGTCACCTCGAACTGCTCGCGGCCGAGGGAAACCCGGCCATGCTCAAGACCGAGAATCATTGGCTCGGTGCCGATGGCCAAGCCGTGCTGATCGAGACGACGACCATCGGCATCCATGCCAATCGGCTGCTGACCTACGACATCCGCTTGAGCATGGCCAACAGCGAGGTTCATTTCCGCGACACCAAGGAAGGACTGCTCGGTTTTCGCATCGCCGAATCGATGCGCGAAGACAAAGGGAGCGGCGTCATCACCAACGCCGATGGCAAGAATGGCTCGAAAGAATGCTGGGGACAACGCTCGGCCTGGGTCGATTACGTCGGCCCCGTCGATGGCAAAAGTTTCGGCGTGACGATCTTCGATCACCCCAAGAATTTTCGGCCGAGTCGTTATCACGTCCGCAACTACGGCCTGTTCTCGGTCAGCCCGTTCGGCGAGGCGGCTTACACGAACAACCAAGAGAAGCCGGTGAACGACCTCTTCCCGAAAGGCTCGGAGTTGCGGATGCGCTACGGCATCTTCTTCCACACCGGCGATGCGGCCTCCGCGAAGCTGCCCGACGTCAACGCTCAGTTTTTGAAAGCCTCCGAATGAGTTGACGTAACGACGAGAAGGTGTTTCCTAAGTAACCCGAAGCGTGAGCGAGGGACGATTCCACATCGGATTCCCCGACTCCCTCGCTGACGCTTCGGGTTAGTTTTTATGTTCTGAAACCCCAACGACTATTTCTCGAAAGGACTCTCCAAGATGAATCGACGACAGTTTTGCGGCACGATCGCCACGACGGCGGTGCTCGCGACAACCATTGGCTCGGCACAAGCGGCGGACAAAGACCCTCAACCGCCGAAGCCCGACAGCGTGCCAGAGACATTTCAGGTGAAGTTCGAGACCACGAAAGGGGACGTGCTGATTGAGGTTCACCGGGCCTGGTCTCCCAACGGAGCGGCCCGCTTCCATGACGCGGTCAAAGCCGGCTTCTACGACGACTGCCGCTTCTTCCGGGTGATCCCCGGCTTCATGGTGCAATGGGGCATCAACGGCGATCCGAAGGTCCAAGCCAAATGGCGCGACGCCGAAATCAAGGACGACAAGGTTCCCGCCCAAGATCGCGTTTCCAACACGCGCGGATTCATCACGTTTGCGAAATCGGGCAAGCCGAATTCGCGAACAACGCAGCTCTTCATCAACTACGCCGACAACGCACGCCTGGATGCAATGGGCTTCACTCCGTTTGGAAAAGTCATTGAGGGAATGGACGTTGTCGACAAGATCAACTCGAAATACGGGGGAGATCCGAGCGAGCTGCAGCATCGCATTCAGGACGGCGGCAACAACTTTCTCGACAAGACATTTCCCGGACTCGACTCGATCAAGAAAGCCACGATCGTCGAAGCGAAGAAATGACCACGCTCGAAGGACTTCGCCGCCACGCTCGAAAGAGCGTGTTGAATGATTGTGGCAGACGTCTCACGAAGGGCCGCGTGAGGTATGACCGTCAGGCCATCGTCGCGCGCAAACGTCAGTCGTCATTCCTCGATCCGCCCACGCCGTTGGCGTAGGGGTTAAACAAGAAATTCAACACGGTCTGGCGACCGTGGCTACTTCAAAGGAGAGACTGATGCGGAATTTGACTCGACGCCAGTTTTGTGGATCGCTCGCCATCGCCTCGTTGGCGGGATGTACTCAGCCGAAACCATCGGACCCGCCGCTGCCAATGGGGCCGCCGCTCGACAAGCCAGCCAGTGAGTCCGGCGAGGCCATATCGGCTGACGTCCCGGAAATCTTCCAGGTGAAGTTGGAAACGACACAGGGAGACGTCCTGATCGAAGTGCATCGCGACTGGTCACCGCACGGAGCCGCGCGGTTCTACGAACTCGTGAAGAACGGCTTCTACGACGACTGCCGCTTCTTCCGAGTCGTGCGGAAACCGGAGCTTTTCATGGTCCAATGGGGAATCCACGGCGATCCCAAGGTCATGGACAAGTGGCGCGACAACAACATTTTGGATGACCGGCCGACGGGGGAGAACCGCCAATCGAATCAACGCGGCTTTGTGACGTTCGCCAAAGCGGACTTTCCCAATTCACGCAGCACGCAGATTTTCGCGAACTACAAAGACAACAGTTTCCTGGATGGCATGGGCTTTACGCCGTTCGGCCAAGTGCTCTCCGGCATGGAAGTCCTGGATAGCCTCAACGCCAAGTACGGCGAATCTCCCAGCCAACAGCAGGGACGTATTCAAAAGGAGGGGAACGCTTTCCTCGACAAAACCTTCCCCGGACTCGACTCGATCAAGAAAGCCAGTTTCGTGGATGCGTCCGCTCCAACGGATGAAGCCAAGCCAAGCTCAGACACGCAGCCCGACGAAAACAAGACCAAGGACGGCAACAATTCCTGAGCGGTCTGGGGACAGGAAGATTTGGAGCCGCGACCGTGAGGGAGCGGTCGAAAGTCCTTGAAACAACCGCTCCTCCACGGTCGCGGCTCCCCAAAGTTCGCAGCCACACAGGGGGTCGGTGTCGTTCTCGTCGCGGCAAAAAACAAAGCCCCGACGACCAAGGGATGTCGGAATCCCTCAGTCGTCGGGGCGTTTGATTCTATGAAACTTGCCGGACCTACTTGGCGGCAGCCGCTTTGTTCGCCGCTTTGGCCAACCGCGACTTGAGCCGCGCGGCCTTGTTCGGATGGATCAACCGTTTGGCTCCGGCTTGGTCCAGCCGCTTGGAGACTTCATTCAGAGTGACCGTCGGGGCCGAAGCGGCAGTGCCGGAAGCAGTGGCGTCCGTCGGGGCCAGCGTGGCTCGGAACTTCTTCACCAGCGTCTTCAGTGCCGAATGTTGCGAGCGATTTTGCAGGCGGCGCTTCTGAGATTGACGATCTGCCTTAGCGGCATTGCGATTGTTGGGCATGTCTGGCTTACGGGTTCGAGGTCAAAGAATCGAAATACTCACCGAGGTTCGAGCGATCCAACCCGGCGGAAGGGGCGGGATTCTAGGCAGCGACTTTCTCGATTGCCAGCGAATCGTCGCCAGTCTCGATGACCTGTCATTTGCGGCGGCTCATCGGAAATTTTCCTCGACGATTGTGGCGAGGAACATGGCGTCGGCTAGGATGTGACTCGTTCGGCCATACATGAGACATTCAGGCGAGCGGGGCGGCGGCATCCCAATGACATTCGCTTGAGAAAGTAGTAGGCACATTCCATGTGCCGTCAGCCTGAGAATTGCGGACGGCACATGGAATGTGCCTGCGACTTTGCCGGCCGACTGAATTTGTAAAACGAGGTGTTGCGATGAATGTTTCTCGACGACGTGCTCTGCAAACGGTGGCCTGTGGCTTTGGGAACCTCGCGCTGGCCGGGTTGGCTCAGCAAACGAACGCGGCCGGTGTCCCGTCGATCGGAAATCCATTGGCCGCGAAACCCACTCCGTTTCCGGCACGAGCCAAGCGAATGATTTTCCTCTTTATGGCCGGAGGAGTTAGCCACGTCGATTCGTTCGATTATAAGCCGCTGCTCGATCAGCATGACGGTCAGATGCGCGAGTTCGATGACGCTCGGACGTTGGCGAAGACCGGCAAAATTGTTCAGCACCGCGTGATGAAGCCGCTGTGGAAATTCCGTCAGCATGGCGAGTGCGGCCGCTGGGCGTCGGACCTCTTCCCGCACATGGCCGAGCACGCCGATGACCTGTGCGTGATCCGCAGCATGCACACCGAAGGAGTCGCTCACGGGCCGGCCACCTTGTTCTTACACACCGGCTCCACGAATTTGATTCGCCCATCGGTCGGAGCGTGGGTCAGCTACGGCTTGGGGACGGAGAGCCAGAATCTGCCGGGCTTCGTGTCGATCTGCCCGGCGATTGCGAACGGTGGCCCGCGCAACTTCGGCAGCGCATTCCTGCCTCCGGTCTATCAGGGAACCGCGATCGGCCGAGCCGGCATCCCGACCAAAGAGGCTCAAGTCCGAAACCTCAGCAACGATCGACTCTCGCTGGCCGAGCAACGGACGCGCTTCGAGTTGATCCGCTCGCTGAATGCCGAACAGATTTCTCAGAGCACCGGAGACAACGAACTGCAAGCGGTGCTGGATTCGTTTGAGCTGGGCTATCGGATGCAGAATTACGCGCCCGAAGTCTTCGATCTCAACCGCGAGTCGAAAGAGACGCTGGCGATGTACGGCATCGACCAGAAGCCGACCGACGACTTCGGTCGGCAATGTTTGATGGCACGACGCTTGGCCGAGTCAGGCGTGCGATACATTCAAGTCAACTACGCGGACAACTCAGCGAACCCCGCGTGGGATCAGCACAGCAACTTGCCCAAGCATGGCGATCACGCGAAGGCTGTCGATCAACCGGTGGCCGCGTTGCTGACCGATCTCAAACAGCGAGGACTGCTGGAAGACACCTTGGTTTGGTGGGGGGGCGAGTTCGGCCGCACTCCCTACGCCGAGAAGAACGGAACCGGCCGAGACCACAATCCCGGCGGCTTTACGATCTGGCTGGCGGGCGGCGGCGTGAAGGCCGGCTTCGCTCACGGCGAGACCGACGAGTGGGGCCATCACGCCGTGCAAGACAAAGTTCACATGCACGACTTGCACGCGACCGCGCTCCACCTGTTGGGCATGAACCACGAGCGTCTGACATTCAACTACGCGGGCCGCCCCTTCCGTTTGACCGATGTCGCTGGCCGAGTCGTTCACGAAATCATCGCGTGATGTAGTCGGCTCATAAGCGGTCTTGCAGTTCACGCCGGTGTCGCTCGGTCAGCGGGATGACGGTCTCAGCCGTCGGCAATTCCGGGATCAATTGAGAGATGATGGCCTCGATCAACTCTCGCAGTCCGCTGCGTTGTAACGACGAGACTCGGATCGCGTTTCTCGGCAGCGACTCGCCCCAGGTGTCCGGCAAGTCGGCTTTGTGAGCGACGATGAGTGCGTCAGGCCACTCGGACAGCAAGCGTTGATCGTCTGGCTGTGGTGGTTCGCTGATATCGATCAGCAGCAGCCGCGCGTCGGCCATTGCGAACGCTTCGCGTGCTCTCGCGATCCCGGCGGCTTCGAGGTCATTTGAGGAACCTCGTTGTCCGGCGGTGTCGCTGAGACGAATCGCCCAGCCGTCGAGCGCGGTTTCCGCCGTGACAACGTCGCGCGTGGTTCCCGGTTCATCGAACACAATCGAACGCTCGAAGCCGACCAGCGCATTGATCAGACTCGACTTGCCCACGTTCGGCCGTCCGGCCAAGACGACTTCCCACGGTTGAGTCAGATGTCGGCCGAAACTGGCCCAGCGCAGGATCTCGTTGGCTCGCGCGGTCGCTTGTGATTTTTGTTCAGATGCAATCAGAGCAGTTATTTCCTCCAGCGTCCGCTCCATGCGTCCCGCTTGCGAGGCGATCCAACCGGCGGCTCGTAAGGTCGTCGCTCGCGACAGGGCGTCGGCGTACTCGTGATCGAATTCGGACGGCTCCCAAGCTTCACTGCCTCGGAGAGTCTGGCGACGGCACTGCGACTGCCAATCGACGACTTCGCAACCGAGACTCTTCAAGTCGGTCAGAATTCGCCGCACGGCCGCATCGCCACCGTGACAGTGAATCTCACAAGCCGCCGGTCCCGTGCGGCAGATGACCACATCCTCGGCGGGGTCGCGTCCCCAACGGCCGAAATGAATTTGCTGGTCCGCCATTTCGTGCAGCGATCGTCCGCTTGCGGCGCGGAAGAAATTTGTCAGTTGCTCGGAAAGGATGTTGATGTCGCCGCGGACGCCAATCGTCGCAACGGCACCTCGGCCAGACGGAGTCCACACGGCGGCAGTCAGTAAATTAGAAGTCATGCCGAGATGCTGGATGGTCGGAGCCAAGAATTCAAATGGGGATCATCGACGTTCCGGCAAGCTCGGCGGGGAGCTGTCGGGTTCATTCCTTTGACCAGATTCCTTTGATTGAAATTCTGAAACACAAGTTCGCCCCGGGAATCAAAGGAATCTGGTCAGAGGAATGAAGACGACTTGAGAAATTGACAAGTCTCTGCGGAGCCGAGTTCAAAGCTCGGCACTTCAAAGTTCAAATCGGCGGGGTGACTGGTCAGATTGACTCAGGCAACGCCATCATGTCGCGATCAGTTCAACGCTGTGAAAGAGCTGTGAAAGAGCTGTGAAAGAATTTGATGAGCGGGGCGGCGTCAGTCCCCCGGTAGTTACGATGTCTGTTGGATACTGGGGGGCTGACGCCACCCGCTCGTCTGCGCGTCAAATACAGAAAGGTGACTCATGCAATCGCGGAATTTGTGGCTGTGTCGTTGGGTGGTTTTGTGCAGTTGTGTGTGCTCCTCTGTCGGCCAGGCTGAGAATTGGCCGGGTTGGCGCGGGCCGCGCGGTGATGGGTCCAGCGAGGAATCCCAAGTCCCGGTGACTTGGAGCGAATCGGAACACATCGCCTGGAAGGTCAAGCTGCCATGCGGCGGACATTCCTCGCCGATTGTGTTCGGCAACCGCGTGTTTCTGGTCGGTGCCAACACCGGAGAACAGCCGAGCCGCGTGCTGATGTGTCTCGATTTCGCAACCGGAAAATTGCTGTGGGAGAAGGTCGTCGTCGAATCGCCGCTGGAGAAGAAACATCAGCTCAACAGTTGGGCCAGCGGCACGCCGGTCACGGATGGCGAGAAGGTCTATGTCTCGTTTCTGGATCAGAAAGACTTGCTGGTCGCGGCCTACGATTTCAACGGTCAGGAGCAATGGCAGGTTCGGCCGGGTGTGTTCAAATCGGTGCATGGGTTCTGTTCGTGCCCGGTGATCTTTGAAGACAAGCTGATCGTCAACGGCGATCACGACGGCGAGTCCTACATCGGGGCCTTAAAGCGATCCAACGGCGAGACCGTGTGGAAGACGCCGCGCGAGTACAAGACTCGCAGCTACTGCACGCCGATCATTCGCGAGATCGACGGCCGCACGCAGATGATGCTGTCGGGCAGCAAGTGCGTCGCCAGTTACGACCCGCGCACCGGCCGGCAGTTGTGGATGCTCGACGGCCCGACCGAGCAGTTCGTTGCCTCGCTGGTCTACAACAAAGGGCTGATCTTTATGACCGGCGGCTTTCCCGATCATCACGTCATGGCGATCGACCCGCGCGGCAGCGGCAAGATCACCGAAGCCTCGCATGTGAAGTGGCACTACAAAAAGGCGGACGCCTACGTTCCGTCGCCGATTGCTTGTGGTGACTATTTCTTGATCGTCTCGGACGGCGGCATCGGTACTTGCTACGAGGCCGTGTCGGGTGACATTCAATGGCAAGAGCGGCTCGGTACGCACTACTCCGCGTCGCTGGTGACGGCCAACGGGCTGGTCTATTTCTTGGATGATCATGGCCAGATGAAAGTCATCAAGCCGGGACCGACTTTGGAAGTCGTCGCCGTGAACAAGCTGGGCGAGGATACGTTCGCCTCGCCCGCGATCAGCCAAGGGCGGATGTTGATTCGCGGGACGAATTCGCTGTATTGCATTGAGTAATCACACTCTCGTTCCCGCTTGGCCCGGCGGAGCCGCAACCAAAACTCAAGACTTTTACACAAGTTGTTCCGCAATACTTTGACTCGCGAGAAAAAGTGGCTTTTGGACTTGGCGTTTTCGGACAAGAAATGTTCTCACGAAAACAAGATTTCAAATGTTTGCAGAGCGGAGCGTGGGAACGAGATTCAATGAGATTAAGGGCGTGTCCTCATGGATTGGGCTTTCATCTCCGAGTTCACGACGAACCATGTTGGCGTGCAGGGCCTGCCGGTTTTGGTTGTGGTCGGCATTGTTTTGGCGATCCTCAAGCCGTCGGAAGCGGCCGTGCTGCTGCGGTTGGTGACGATCTTCGCGGGCTGTGTCTCCGTGGCGTTCGTGGCCGCGTGGCGAAGTAGTAGTCCGGGCTTGTCTCCGAATGCCAGTCAACTGCGTCGTTGGGAAGAGTATGTCTTCCTGGCGACCACCTTTGCCGAAGGGCTGGTGATTGTTCGGCTGGCAGCCATCATCTTGTTCCGGTACGCGCTCCCCTCTTTCAAGTACCAGCCTCCGAAGATCATTCAGGATTTAGTGCAGGCGGCAATCTTCGTCGTGTGGGCGGGGCTGTGGATGAATTGGCACCAATTCGGACTGTCGGGGCTGCTGACGACTTCGGCGGTGATGACGGCGGTGCTGGCGTTCTCGTTGCAGGACACGCTGGGCAACCTGCTGGGCGGGATTGCTCTGCAAGCCGAGCATTCGATTGATGTCGGCGACTGGGTCAAGATTGGCGACGTGTCGGGCCAAGTCGTCGAGGTGACTTGGCGCTGCACGGTCATTGAGACTCGCGATTGGGAGACGGTCATCGTTCCGAATGGCCTGTTGCTGAAGCGCGAGTTCAGCGTTGTTGGCCGGCGCGTGGGGCAGCCGTTGCAGTGGCGAAAGTGGCTGTGGTTCAACGTCGATTACCGTTACTCGCCGACGCAGGTGGTCGAGACGATCAACGATGCGATGCGGCACTCGGAGATCCGCAACGTGGCGGCTCGGCCGGTCCCGCATTGCCTCTTCATGGAGTTCGGAGACAGCTTCGGACGCTTCGCCGTGCGGTACTGGGTCACCGATCCGGGAGCGGACGCGCCGACCGATTCCGAAGTGCGGCAACTGATCTATCTGGCGCTCAAACGGGCTGGCATTCCGTTGTCGATCCCGGCTCAGGCGGTCTTTCAGACGATCGAGTCCGAGCAGCGCACCGAATCGAAACATCGCCGCTTGCGAGCGGAACGGCTGCAAATCTTCCGACAGTTCGATCTCTTCCAGAGCCTCTCTCACGAGCAGCTTGAGTCCTGCGCCGAGCACCTCATTTACGCTCCGTTCGCGCCGGGAGAAACGCTGACGGAACAGGGCCGCGAGGCTCACTGGCTGTATCTCATTTGCAACGGCAACGTGAACGTCGTCGTCGAGCAAGACGGCATCACGCGACAAGTCGGCGAGCTTGGTCCCAGTAGTTACTTCGGCGAGATCGCGTTGATGACCAACAGGCCGCGCACGGCCTCCGTCGTCGCGCGGACGCATGTCGAAGCCTACCGACTGGACCGCGAAGCCTTCCGCGAGTTGATCGCTTCGCAACCCGCCGTCGCCGAACAAGTGGCGGCTCTGATCGCCGAACGGCAGAAACGCACCGCCGCCGTCCTGGCTCAAAGCGCGATCACGTTGCCCGCCAAAGACGAGAGCACCAATCTGCTGCAAATGATTCGCTCGTTCTTTCGGCTGCCGGATTGAGAAAGTCGCCGCGCTCGCCGTAGCTCAGGCGGCCCGCCTGAGTCGCGTCGCCCTGGCGACGCCCATGCAGGCGAGCCGCCTGCACTACGGCTGGACGTTCTTCGCCGCAATTGCTTTCAGTCGGCTGACGGCACCGCGCATTTCGCCTTGAGCCCCCGGATCGGTTTCCTTTTCGAGCGCCGCTTGCAGCACCGGCAGCGACGCCGGATCACCCGTGTTGCCCAACGCGCGGGCGACATAGCCTCGGCGATGCGGATCGGTTTCGAGCTTCAGCACCTCAACGATTTCCGGTGCCGCCGCTTTGGCGGGTAAGCCAATCATTCCCAGCGCGTGCGCGGCTTTCATTCGGACCAACGCCGCCTCGTCGTGCAGATACTTTCGGAGCGAGGCGATCTGCTTTTCCAATTCGACATCCAGCATCGCCAATGCTCCGTGAGCGACGACCCGCGTGACCGGGTCGGCATCCTCTTGTGTCGCGATCCGCAGCGGAGCCACGAGTCGCTTTTCGTCGGGAGCGGCTTTGCCAATTCGTCCCAGAGCACGAGCGGCGGTCTCTCGCGCCTCTTTGTGAGAATCGTTCTTGAGCTGCGCGAGGAGTTGCGGAACAGCGGGTATCGCCTCGGCCCCTAGATTGCCGATGGCCGTGGCGGCAGTGGATCGGATCGCTCCGTCGCCGTCATCGAGCGCCGTACGCATCTCGGCCAGCATCTTCGGCGAGATGTCCGAATGGATCAGCGATCCGATCGCCGATTGCCGGACGGAGACGTCATCACTTTTCAGATCCGCTTTGACTTTCGCAATGCGTTCCTCAGCGGACTTGGCAGGCTCGGCCGCCGAAGCGATCGCGGCCCCCCAAACGAGAGTCAGCAAGGAGACAAGAAACATGGGATTCCTGTGAAGCGTCATGGCACATTCCTTTCGGGGTGAAAAAGTCGTTTAACCGCCACGCCATCGGCGTGCGCGCGAACGTAAGTCGTGATTCCTCGAATCGCCCACGCCGTTGGCGTCGGGGTTCAACAAGAAACTCCCACACTCCCCGCATTTGTCGTCTCCCTTCATTCGTTGGGCAGTTCTCCCGCTCACCGATTTCCAGTTGTCGCGCGTCCGCGCGGCAACCGTCGCTCAAACTGTAATGTCACTCTGCCTGCCGCTAAAACAACTCGGTCTCCGCTTGTCGTCGCACTCGCCAGAGTGCGGGTGAATGCCCAATGGCACTCGCTTTGTGAGCCGTACGCGATAGCGTCGGGCGATGTGCCGTCAAACGTCACCCACCGAAGCCCGTGGCTAGCGCAATCGGCTCACAAAGCGAGCGACATCGGACGAATGCCGTGACGACCCGCGTTCTGGCGAACGCGACTCCATTCCTTACTTGAGCCAAGGCCGCATCATGCCCGAACAAAACGCTGGTCAGCCGCTTCTCGATCTGGAAGTCAAAGACGTTCGCGTCATCTTCAAACCGATCTGGGAAGACTTGGCGGAGGAAGTGGGGCAAGTGAATCTGCGGTTTCCCAAAGAGATCATCTTGCTCGGCGGAGCACCCGGAGCCGGCAAGGGGACGCAGACTCGGTTCATCATGGCGGCGCGCGGACTGACCTGTCCGCCGATCGTGATCAGCGACCTGCTGACAACGCCCGCCGCCGAGAAACTCAAATCGCAAGGGGCCATGGTCGGTGACAAAGAGGTCATCGGACTGTTGCTCCGCAAGCTACTCGAACCACAGTTTCGCGACGGTGTGGTGCTGGATGGATTTCCGCGAACTCAGGTGCAGGTCGAATGCCTCAAGCTGCTGGTCGACAACATCAACCAGCTTCACAACGAGTACGCCAACACGCCGCTGGCGATTCATTTCCGCCGCCCGACGATTCACGCAATGGTGCTCTTCGTCAGCGAGAACACCAGCATCGCGCGGCAGCTCAATCGCGGACGCGAGATCGCCGAGCACAATCGCAAAGTGACGGAGACCGGCGTCGGCAAGCTCATTGAGCAACGCACGACGGACATGTCCGAAGAAACCGTCCGCCGCCGATATCGCGTCTTCAAGGAGCAGACGTGGAATGCGTTGACCTCGTTGAAGGAGCTTTATCACTACCACTTCGTCAACGCCGAAGGCCCGATTCACGAAGTCGAGGAGAACATCCTCAAAGAGCTGCAATATCAAAGCTCGCTGGAGCTGGACCCGCGCACCTTCGAGCGGCTGCGAACTCTGCCGCTGGCCGACGAAATCATCCTCCACGCGCGGCAAGAATTGGTGCGGCGGCTCGACAGCTATGAGCTGGAGCACACCGAGTTGCTGAATCGAATCGTGGAACTCATCAAGACCAAGTTCATTCCGATCATCACGCGCCACGCGCTGTCGGGGCGTGCTCATGTGAATTCCGAAGACGCGATCTTTGAAGACCCGATGGCAATCTCGATGCTGATCGACCTCTTCTCCGAACGTGGCTTCCACGCCGTCGTCGATAAGCACATCCGCGAAGTGTCCGATCGTGTCGATCTCGAAACCGGAGTGATTCATTCGCGGACGAAAATCATCTATCGCATTCAGATTCACTTCAAAGGCTCGAAGATCCGCCGCGGCTAAAGAGAAAGTAGTAGGCACATTCCATGTGCCGTCAGCCTGAGAACTGCGGACGGCACATGGAATGTACCTGCTACTTTGCTAGCGCCAGCGGCTCAGTCGAGAAATCGGAAGTCCACGCTCGCGAAGAGTGCTTGGAAGAGTCGTTCCCAGGCGATTGGGCTGGGAGTCGTGTTCTCCGCGCTGGGGGTGACGACGCGCAGCGCGAGGCTCCGTTCGCGCGGGGTCGGTTCGCGGCCGAGGGTGGTCCGATACGCGGCGAGGACACGCTGCTCGTCGGTCAGATCGGGTTGCGAAAGCAGCTCGCGGGCGGCCTCGCGAGATTGATCCATGACGAACGGCGAGTTCATCAAGTACAGCGCTTGAGTCGGCACGGTCGTGATGTTGCGGCGTCCGATCGACAGATTCGGATCGGCGAAATCGAACGCCTCGAACAGTTCCAACAGGCGATTCCGCAGGATGGGCGTGTAGACGCTGCGGCGCGTTTCCTCAAAGACATAAGTCATCTCGCCGATGTTGGCGTTCGGCCCGTCTTGCTTGGGGTTTCGCAACGTGCGACCGAACATCGTCCGTTCGAGCGAATCGCTCGTCAGCAGTATCGCGTCCCGAATCGACTCGGCCGAATGCCGACGGCGGTTCTGTCGCCAGAGCAGGCGGTTTTCGGGGTCGGCGGTGAGTTGATTTTCGAGCTTCGATTTTTGATTTTTGATTTCCGATTTCAGATCGACTGAGGCCAGTCCATAAGTCCTCGACAGCACGATCTCGCGCACGAGCGATTTCACCGACCAACCATCGCTCATCAATCGCATGGCGAGATGATCCAGCAACTCCGGGTGCGACGGCGTTTCACCGGTCGAGCCAAAATTATCCACGGTGCGAACGAGACCGACTCCGAACAAGTGATGCCAAACTCGATTGGCCAACACGCGGGACGTCAGCGGGTTCGTGGAACTCGTCATCCACGCGGCCAGTTCGCGGCGACCACTTTCTTTCGGAGGCGGCAGCACCGGCGAGCCATAGCTGGCGACTTGCAGAAACCCGCGTGGGACTTTGTCTCCCTTCGAGTGGACGTTGCCCCGAATCCGAATTTGGGTCTCTTCAACTTGCTTGGCCTCTTCAAGCGACATCGCCATCGGACGATACGGGGCGCGGTCGTTGAGTTCCTTGAGCTGCTTTTCGAGGTCTTTGAGATCGGCCGATTTCTTTTCGAGAACCGGTTTCGTTACGACCGGTTTGGGCTGGCGGCTTTCAGCTCTCGGCTCACGGCTATCGGCCGGCAGCAGTTGCAGCGCATCGACGACAACATGCCCGTCGGTCCCTTCGTTGCTGATGAGAACGTACCACTGACCCGACTCGTCGAAGCGGTATTTGCCCAGCGAGACGAAGCGATGATCAATGGGAGGTGTCGTGCGCTGGTTGATCTTGATGTCGTGTTCGCCGTCGAGATCCAGAATCTCGATCGGGACGTTGGTCGCGCGGCTCTCGCCCGCGTTGTAGGCCAGGCGGACTTCGTACACGCCGGTCTTCAGAACGGTTGGGCTGAATGTCAGCGTCTTCTGGCCTTTGTCTTTGTTGCCGTCGTGAGCGTAGCCCTCGCCGATGTAGTGCTTGCTGAATTGCGAACTCGTCCAATCGCCGACCTTCTTGGCGTCCGTATCATCGAGCATCACACCGGCGAAGGCTTTGAGTTCAATCGGTCCGCGCGGCGTGCCCGGCAGGTCGTCATCGTTGGGGGCATTCTTCTGGCTGATCGTTGCCAACCGTTTCTCTTCGGCCTTCGCGGCGTCGATCTGCTTCTTGAGTTCGGCCACTGCCAGCTCGTGCTGTTTGAAGGCGGCAGTTTGTTCGGCCGACATCGGCAGCGGGCGTTCGAGCCACTTCGAGACGTTGTCGTGAATCAGCAAGTGTGAGCTGCGGAAGATGCCGGCGATCGCGTAGTAGTCGCGCTGTGGGATCGGATCAAACTTGTGGTCATGGCATCTCGCACAGCCAATCGTCATGCCGAGCACCGCTTTGCCTAGCGTGTCGATCTGCTCGTCCACGACGTCGAATTCGAGAGCCTGCTTGTCTTGCTCTTCGTAGTTCGTCGGCCCCAGCGCGAACAGCGCGGTCGCGACCAGTTGCTCGGCCTGCTGAGCGGGCGAATCGAACGGCAGCAAATCGCCGGCGAGTTGTTCAAGAACGAATCGGTCAAACGGCTTGTCGTCGTTGAACGAGCGGATGACATAATCGCGATATCGCCAAGCCTCGGCGAAGATCATCGAACGTCCGCCTCCCGACGATTCGGCGAACCGCGCGATGTCGAGCCAATGCCTTCCCCAACGCTCGCCGAAGTGCGGCGAGGCCAGCAGTCGATCGACGACTTGCTCGCGCGCATCGGGCGACGTATCGGTGAGGAAGTCGTGGATCTCGGCCGGAGTCGGCGGCAGCCCGATCAAGTCAAAGGTGACTCGCCGCAGCCAGGTGGCGCGATCCGCATCGCCGATCGGGCGAATGCCGACAGACTCTTGTTTGGCAAGAATGAACCGGTCGATGTCGGCTCGCGACCAAACTCGGTCCTTCACGGCGGGGATCGGCGGCTGAGCGATCGGCCGGAAGCACCAGAACTGTTGACCGGCGGCGATGTCGATCTCGCGCCGAGCGAGCGCCTTCGCCGGAGTCGTGCGCGGGTCGGGAGCACCTTCCTCAATCCACTTCGCGAAGTCGGCGATGACTTCGTCGGGCAGCTTGCCTTTCGGAGGCATCTCCAAGCCATCCGCGTGCTTCAAGGCTTTGATGAGCAGACTGTCGCTCGGCTTGCTCGGCAACAGTGCCGGTCCCGAATCGCCGCCTCGTTTCCAGCCATCGCGGCTGTCGAGCAGCAATCCCCCCTTCACGGCCTTCGCGTCAGCCGAGTGGCATTCGTAGCAATGCTGCACGAGGACCGGGCGAATCTTCTTCTCGAAGAATTCGATCCCCATCGGTTCATCGGCGGCAGAGACAATGGCGGGCCACAGACTCAACGTGAGCAAGGCCAAGCAGACGATTGGATTTCGAATCATTATGGGAATGTCACTGAGGGAGAGGTTGCGAGACGCCAGCATGATATAGCCCGCGCGTGTCTTTCGTAGTGCAGGCGGCTCGCCTGCATCCGCGTCGCCTCAGGCGACGAGACTCAGGCGGGCCGCCTGAGCTACGGGTTGCTGCTTGAATCGAACCGGCGAGTTCGACACAGTAGCCGCCCCTTTACCAGGAGCCATCAATGAGACCTATGACCATTGAAGTTTGGGATGCGACCGGAAATAAAAAACAGGTCGTCGAGGTGCCGTCGGATGCGGCGGTGAATCGGCTGATCGCCGTGCTGGTCGATAAGCTCAACCTGCCACGCAACAGCCCGGACGGACAATTGATGAGCTACAAGTTTCATCATCGAGCCAGTGGCCGACAGTTGCTCGACACCGAGACGCTGGCCGACGGAGGCGTCAAAGATGGCGACATCTTGCGGCTGCAACCGGAGATCACGGCGGGAGCGGATGGCGATTTTCGATTTTCGATTTTTGATTTTTGATTGGAACACAGGTGACTCAAATCGAAAATCAACATTCGAAAATCGAAAATCCCGACGTGCTGCGTCTGACGGACGTCGAGGCGGCTCAGAACGGGCGGTTCTCGCGCTTTGAGTTGATCGGCTGGTGGGATCAACAACGTCTGGCCGCGGCGAAGGTGCTGGTCATCGGAGCGGGCGCGATCGGCAATGAACTGGTCAAGAATCTCGCGCTGCTGGGGATCGGCAACGTCTTCATCGCGGACTTGGATCGGGTCGAGAACTCGAACTTGTCGCGATCGGTGCTGTATCGCGAATCGGACATCGGTCGGCCCAAGGCGGAGGTTGCGGCGAGTCGCGCGCGTGAAATTTATCCGGGCATCAAGTCGTCGTCGTTTGTCGGCAACATCGTCTACGACTTGGGGCTGGGAGCTTATCGCTGGGCCGACGTGATTCTCGGCGGGTTGGACAATCGCGAGGCGCGGGTGGCGATCAATCAAGCGGCGGCGCGCGTCGGACGTGTCTGGATCGACGGGGCCATCGAACGCTTGGACGGCGTCGCCCGCGTCTTCGATCCAGCGCTCGGCCCGTGCTACGAATGCACGATGAGCGAGACTGACTGGAAGATGCTGGAAGCTCGCCGGAGTTGTGCGCTGCTGACTCGGCAAGAGATGGAGCAAGGCAAGGTGCCGACCACGCCGACCACCGCGTCGGTGATCGCTGGCATTCAATGCCAAGAAGCGGTTAAGCACCTGCACGGCTTGGAGACGCTGGCTGGCCGTGGCTTCGTGTTCGAGGGAACGTGGCATCAAAGCTACGTCGTGAATTACACCCGCCGCGACGACTGCCCGACTCACGAGGCTTACGAGCCGATCCTCGTGAAGCCGTGGTCGGTCGCGACGATGACCGTCGGCGAGTTGTTGGAGCACGCTCGCGCAGAAGTCGGCGACGGGGCGATCATCGAACTGAATCACGACATCTTGTCTTCGCTCGAATGCCCGCGTTGCCTGACGACCGAGCCGCTGTTCGCATCGTTAGGCAAGATCACCGAACAACAAGGCCATTGCCCGAAATGCAACGAGCCGCGTGTGCCGCATCTGTTTCATTCGCTCGACGGCCGCGAAGGGATCAACGACCGAACGCTCGCGGAGATCGGCGTCCCTCCGTGGGACATCCTCGGTGCTCGTCGCGGAATGCAGCAGGTGTTCTTCGAGTTCGCGGGAGATCGTGAAATCGTCTTGCGATGAACGCCAGACCCCGGATGCCCAGACCCCGATCAGAAGGTCGTTTCATGTCGAACCAAGACCGTCCCGATGTGCGATTGCTGCGAAATGAAAAGCTGGCGGAGTCGTCGTTTCCTGCGTCGCGGGCGGCGGACTTTCGGATTCACTTTCATCCGGCGGCGCATGGCCGAGCGGTCGCTCATGCCAAGGAAGACAAGTCGGTTGAGATTTGCGGAGTGCTCGTCGGCGACTGGGGACAGGATGCCGACGGGCCGTTCGCACGCATCACCGAGATCATTCGCTGCGACAGCGCGACCAAGAAGTTCGCCGAGGTCACGTTTACTCACGAGTCGTGGACTCAGATCAATCGCGAGATGGACACGAAGTTCGCGAACCTGCGAATCATTGGCTGGTATCACTCGCACCCGAACTTCGGCATCTTTCTGTCGGATCGGGATGTCTTCATTCAGCAGAACTTTTTCGGAGGTCCGGGGCAGCTCGCGTTCGTGGTCGATCCGGTGCGCGATGCCGAAGGTGTCTTCGAGTGGCACGACGGCAAGCCGGTGTTGTCGTCGCACTATTGGATCGGTGGACGGATCTCAGGTGGCGAAGCGACGGCTCGTGGGGGCGGTCAAGTCGGCGGCCCCGAGGCGGCTCGCGATTCGGGGATGTCGTTCGGTCAGCCGTCGGCCGACAGTTCACCGCGACAGTTCGAGAGTTCAGGTCTGCAAGGCGGCTCGTGGCTGACGTTGGCGATGTGCGTCATGTTCTTCCTGGTCGGGTACATGCTGTCGGCGCGGCGAGCGTCACCGTGGGAGGATGCGCGAATCATCGAAGGGGTCTCGGCGCACTTCCGAGATTGGAAAGGGGCGGAGTCGCAGGCTCGGCTCAACGAGATTCAGAATCGAGTCGCTGACTTGTCCGCTAAAACGGCGAAGCTGTCCGAGGATCATGTCAAACTGTCGGGGGACAAAGCCAAGGACGTCACCAAAGAGTGGGGCGTGGTTCGGCAAGATATGAACGAATGCCGAATCCTGCTGGCTCAATTGGCGGAGCGTTACTCGCTCAGCCCCGAGGACGGTTCAATCTTCCAGGCGGAGGTTTACAAGCTGGTCAAAGCGTTGGCCGAGGACGCCGCGCGGGCGGAGGCTCGCAAGGCCGCGAAGAAATCCGCGGACGAGAAATCGAAGGACGAGAAATCGAAGGACGAGAAATCTAAGGACGAGAAATCTAAGGACGGTAAATCTTCGGATGGGAAATCTAAGGACGAGAAATCTTCCGATGTGAAATCTTCGCCGTCGAAGAGTTCCGAGAAAGAGCCACCCAAGACTCCGCCGAAAGCGAAGTCGGACGAGACTCCTTCAAAAGCCAAACCGGAAGAGGCTCCGAAAAAGTCCTCAGAAAAGTCGCGGGAGCCGTGACGCGGTGAACGCAGGTTGTTGGAATGCCCGCCCCTCGACAGATCCCCGTCTAAGGAGTTCACCGTGTCTCAGGATGCCCCGCTGCGAATCGATGCGAAAGAGTTGTTCTCCCCCAAAGTAGAGGACTACCTGGAAGTGCAATCGGCGTTGCAGCGCGGTGCGGAGGAGATCGCGCCGCAGCCGTGGCTGGTCCGCATGATTTACTCCAGTTGGTTTTATCTTTCGATCTGTTCCGGCATCGGTGCCCTTTGTGCCTGGGCGATCTTGGAGCCGTTCTTTGATGACAACGAAATCCAACCGGGTGGTGGTGGAGATGGGTCGAGCACCATTGCCGCGCTGCTGATGTTTCCGATGGTGGCGGGGTTTGTCGGACTGTTCTTGGGAGCGGCCGAAGGGATCATGTGTCGCAACGCTCGGCGAGCGGTCGTTTCCGGGGCGGTGGGCTTGGGAGTCGGCTTTGGTGGCGGATTGATCGCCTTGATTCCGACCGCCATCGTGTATGGCACGATGAGCCAAATTGCGTTGAGCTTCTGGAAGAACCCGGCTCCCGGAAAGATGCCCGATGGGATCGCGCTGCTGATTCTGATGATGGGTCGCGCGGCGGCGTGGGCGATCGTCAGTATTCCCGCAGGACTCGGCCAAGGGATTGCGCTGAAAGAAAAGAAAGTCGTCTTCAACGGAGTGCTGGGTGGCGTGATGGGAGGCTTGATCGGCGGTCTGTTGTTCGATCCGATCAGCTTCGTTCTCACCACCGCGGACGGCCAAGCGGTGGCCAGCCGTGCCATTGGATTGTCGATCGTCGGGTTGATGGTTGGTCTGTTTGTCGGACTGGTCGAAGGCTGGACGAAGACCGCTTGGCTGCTGATGCGGAAGGGACCGTTGGCCGGCAAGCAGTTCGTGCTCTTCAAGGACACGACCATTCTCGGCAGTTCGCCCAAGGCCGAGATCTATCTCTTCAAAGACGAAGCGATCGAACCGCGTCACGCCATCATCCACAACCGCGGCGGACGGTTTGAATTGGAAGACTGTCAAACTCCCGACGGCACTTACGTCAACGGCATCCCGATCAAGAAGCATCTGCTGCAAAACGGCGATCAGATCGTGATGGGTAAGACCGTGTTGGAGTTCACTCTGCGAGAAGCGAAAGGCTGATGTTCAAATGCCGCCGCTGTGCGGCTCTCGGAGCCGCGCCTACACTTCCGTCCGAATCCTTGATCTCGCTGACTTCGTTGAACACATCATGCCTCAATCCTTTCGCGGCCAATTCTTGATCGCGTCCAAACATCTGCGCGATCCCAATTTCTTCAAGACCGTCGTGTTGATGCTGGAGCACAATCAGCACGGAGCTATGGGATTGGTTGTCAATCGGCCGTCGTCGGTGACGGTCTCGCAAGTTCTGTCTGAGCACTTCGATCTGCCGGAAACGGGCGAGGTCGTCTACATGGGGGGACCGGTCGAGCCGGGCAACCTCTTCATCCTGCACAATGCCGACGAATTGGACTTCTCGGAATCGCCGCCGGTGGAAGGGGTCTTTGTCGGGTGTACTCAAGACGTATTCCAGTCGGTCGTCCAAGCGGTCTCCGAAGGGGACGACGAGGCGCGGTTCCGAGTCTTCTCCGGCTGCGCGGGTTGGTCTCCCAAGCAATTGGAAGGTGAGGTCAGTCGTGGTGACTGGCTGTTGCTGCAAGCCTCGCCGGAGTTCGTCTTCCACAAAGAGCCTTATGACGTCTGGGATGAGTTGATTCGTCTGTTCCAGCAGGCTCACCAACTGATCCCCACGGCGACCGAACACCCCGAATGGAATTGAGATGATGTGGTTCACGGAAACCCCTTGGCCGCCGATCCTGGTGCTGAGCGTGATCGGCGTGCTGCTGTTGCTCGGTTGGTTATCGCAACGGAAGACGGGCTATCTGGCGGGCTTGGCGTTGTGTGTCGCGCTGTGCGGTTTCGTGTTCGTGGTCGAACAGCAGATCGTCACCGAATCGGAGCGGGTGGAGCAGCGGCTGGAGGACTTCGCGGCGGCATTTCAACGCGATTCCCTGAAGCGCGGAGTGTTGAATGCGATTGTCGGCGGCGGCCCGGAACCGGAGTCGATGAAGTTCCTCATGAAGGACGCGGACGAGGTGCGGCGAATGGCCGAGCAAGCGCTCAACATGGTCGATATCCAAGACGACGTGCGGATCTCCGACGTGCATACGAAGCTGACCAACAACAGCTCGCGCGCGATCACTCAGTTCCGAGCCTCCGCCTCGGTCACCTTCGGCGGCTACAACGCCGCGCGGCAACCGTCTCGCTGGGAATTGACCTGGGGCAAAGAAGATGACGAGTGGAAAGTCCTCCGCGCGACTCGTCTGCATTTCCTGTCCGGCCAACCTTTGGACAGTCCATTTGCGATGCGCGAATAAACTCGGTCGTGACTTTTGTTTCATCGGAGCGAGCCCCAAGGCGGATGGGGTCTGACAGTAGTACGCGGTGCCGCTGACTAGCCCTCCCTCTCTCGCTCTTCGACACAAGGTCGATGGGGGCGTTTGCGGAAACCGTCACCGGCGTTAAGGAGAAAACCATGTCAGTGCCGCGCTCTTCCAACACCCAGAAACCGGATCAGACCACGATCGACGACGCGACGTTCGTCGATGCCGAAGCCCACGAGGACGCGACGTTCGTGGATGCCGCCGTCCACGAAGATGCGACGTGCGTTGATGCTCCGATCCGTGAGGATGCGACAGTCGTTGATGCCGCAGCCCATGAGGACGCGACGTTCGTGGATGCTCCGGCCCAAGAGGACGCGACGTTCGTTGACGCTTCAGCCCATGAGGACGCGACGTTCGTGGATGCTCCGGTCCAAGAGGACGCGACGGTCGTCGATGCCGCACTCCCTGAGGACGCGACGATTGTTGATTCGCCGAGAGATGACGATGCGACGTTCGTCGATTC
The DNA here is from genome assembly GCA_046156195.1 of Planctomycetaceae bacterium. Taxonomy (GTDB): domain Bacteria; phylum Planctomycetota; class Planctomycetia; order Planctomycetales; family Planctomycetaceae; genus SXKJ01. Next base: position 32,087 of record JBJXEX010000043.1, read on the forward strand.
GCCAGGTGCGGAAACACGGGACTTGGACGCAACCTATGTCGAATCGGGATCGACGGGAGATAACGATGCCACGCTTGTCACTTCGACACCGAACCGGAATCCTTCCGAACTCGACGTTCAAACGGTAATCGGCGATGTGCCGCACGATCCGCACGCGACGTTTGCCGAGATTTCCGCGACGGCCGGTTCGAGTTCTGTCGCACGCGGTTGGGCCGCCACCCAAGGTGCGTCGGAAGCCGAGCCATCCGCGAAAGCTCCGGGGACGAAACCCACGTCGGCCCCGCGCGGGCAGAACACTCCGCGCGCCGAGGACCGCTATAAGCTGCTCGATAACTTCGCGCATGGCGGCTTGGGAAACATCTGGTTGGCGGAAGACACCTCGATCCGCCGTCAGATCGCGTTCAAGGAACTGTTGCCGAAGGCTCTCAAGAATCGCTCGATCGTCGAACGGTTTATGGAAGAGGCGCAGATCACCGGGCAGTTGGAGCATCCCTGCATCGTTCCGATCTACGACATGGGTTATCAAGAAAACGGCACGCCGTTTTATGCCATGAAGCTGCTCAAAGGTGGCAACATGGAAAAGGCGATTGAAGACATGCACACCATGCCGCGCGGCAGCACCGAGCGGCAGTTGGCGTTCACTCGGTTGCTGCGACAGGTCATCTCTGTCTGTCAGGCGATGGGGTACGCTCACGGCAAGGGAGTGCTGCATCGCGACCTCAAGCCGTTGAACGTGATGCTGGGTGAGTTCGGAGAGACGCTGGTGCTCGACTGGGGCTTGGCCAAAGTGATCGACGTGCTGGGGCACCACGAAGTTCACACTAACTCGGAAGGCCAGGCCGACAAGGCCGCCCCCAGCGCGGCGGCCGATGACGGCACGATCATCGAAACGCAGACTTCGGAAACGAACTTCGGTTCATCCAAGACATCGGGAGGCGACGGAGCTGGCGCGACCAAAACGGTGGTGACTTCGCCCGCCAGTGCCCAAGCTGGCACGACGGAGGCCGGCACCTTTCTGCGTCGGCAAGTCGCCACCGACGCACGCACCGCCGGCAGTCATACGATGATGGGACAGATCATGGGGACGCCGGCTTACATGCCGGCCGAGCAGGCTCAAGGGAAAATCAATCAGCTCGACGCGCGCACCGACATCTATTCGCTGGGAGGCATCCTCTACAAACTGCTGACCAACCAGTCGCCGATCGGCCGAGGGAAGCCTCAAGAAGTTCTCAAGAAGGTCATTGCCGGCGAGATCACGCCACCACGTCAAATCGATCCGACCATTCCGCCACCACTGGAAGCGATCTGCCAAAAGGCGATGGCTCTCAAACAAGAGGACCGCTATCAGCAGGCAACCGACATGGCCGCCGACATCGAAGCCTGGCTGTCGGACGAGCCGGTTTCGGTTTATCCCGATCCGTGGCACGAACGGTTTCGTCGTTGGCGAAAGCGGCATCGCACGCTGGTCTTCAGTTCGTCCGTCGCGGTCATCCTACTGGTGGTGGGGTCCATCGCTTGGACCGCGCTGGAATCGCACCGCGTCGAGACATTGCGACTCGCCGCACAAACGAAAGTCGATGACGCCCGCGCCGCGACGGAAGCCGCGGACCTGATCAAAGCGAACTCACTCCTGACGGAAGCCTTGGGACAAGTCAAAGCCGAATCAAAACTGGCGCTGCTGCGGGATCGCATTCAGAGCGATCTGGAAAACATTGCCCGACTCCAAGCCGCCGCCGAACACGAACGGCTCAGCGAATTGCGCAGCAAGGCCGCGAGATTGTTCGAGGACGCAAAGAAAGCCGGCGACACCGACAAAGACTTCGCTCAAGCCCGCACGCTGTTGACTGAGGCAGTCACGCTGCTGGCAGGCGAAGCGTCACTGGCCGACGTGCATCGCCAGGCGCAATCGCGGCTGGCCGAGGTCAATCAAGTTCTCGCTCAACAATCCGAAGTCATCGCCGCGAAAGCTCAGCTCGCCAAGTTTCAAGACGAGGTCGAACAAGTCCGCGTCTACAGCGGCAACATCTCCGGCGAGGATTCCGTCGATGACCTGCGCGAGGCACGTCAGCACGGACTCGCCGCGCTGGAACTCTTCGCGATTGACTTTGAGCAGCCGAAGAAACTGGACGCACGGCTGCGGTTGCTCGGTCCCGAAGCGATCGAGACTTGGAAGGCCGGGCTGCTGGAGCTGCTCGTCACGATCGCTCAGGCGGAGACGAATCTGGCGATCAAAGATCAACCGCAGGATGTCACCGCCGCCGCGACACGGAGCCTCAAACGGGTCGAACAAGCCGAAGCGTTTGGATTGGCCTCTCGACCGGTCGGATTCTTGAAAGCCGATTTGCTGGCGACCGTGGGACAAGCCGAGGCTGCCGAGAAGATGTTGGCCATCGCCGAAAAACTGCCCGCTGTCACTCGGCTCGATCATTACTGGCTGGCCGAACGGGCGCGGCAACTTCGTCAGTTCCCGCAGGCGATCCAGCATCTGCAAGATGCTCTGCGAGTCGATCCGGATGACTTCTGGTCGCTAAACCTCATGGGGATCTGTCATCTTTTTCAGGGTCAACCGGCGGCGGCCGCCGCGAACTTCACGGCGTGCATTGCTCGGCGTCCGAATCTCGTCTGGCCGTACCTCAGCCGAGGCATCGCGTTCGCCGACCTGGGACAGTTTGAGAACTCGCATCTCGACTTGGCTCGAGCGGAAGAACTCAGCCCGCGAGCCTACGCGGTGCCGCTCAATCGCGGGTTCGTGTTTTTCTTGCAAAAGAACTTCGATGCGGCCAAAGCCGACTTCACGACGGCGGCCGAACGGCGGCCCGATTTGGCCGCTCCGCATTTGAACCTCGCCGAAGCGTTTCGCCGACAGGCCGAGGAATTGGAACTCGCGAACGCCGCGGACGGCTCGGTCCGCGCCGCCGCCGAACGTCAGACTGCGCTCGCCGAACTGACCAAGGCGCTCACGTTGGCTCCGCAACAGGGAGCGATCTATCGCGTTCGCGGCATGATTCGAGTCCGATTGAACGATCCCGCCGCCGCGATCGCCGACTTCCAACGAGCCACGAAATTGGAATCCAGCGAGAAGCTCCAAGCTCTCAGCTTCTATGAGATCGGTGCCATTCATCAGCGAGCCAAACGTCTGCCCGAATCGCTGGCCGCTTTCGACGAGTCGCTCAAACTCAATCCGCTGGACACGAAGGTCATCCGCGAGCGTGCGGAAGTGCTGCTGTCTCTCCGCAAGTTCGACGCGGCGATCGCGGGGTTTTCATCCTATCTCGAAAAGGCTGGCCCGCTGGGGGATGTGTACCGAGCTCGCGGCTTGGCCTATTCGCTCACGAACAAACCGCGCGAGGCGATCAACGACTACACCATGTCGCTGCAATACGAGCCGTCCCTCAACATGCTCGGCCGTCGCGGCTGGGCCTATCTGCTGAACTCGGCCAAGCTGGCGAAGGAAGACTTCGAGGAAGCGGTGCGGCTCGACCCACTCAACCCCGACAGCTTGCAGGGCTTGGCCTACGCGACGGTCACTCTCGGCGATCATGCCGCCGCTGTGGCGAACTTGGAGAAGGCCGCTCCGATCATCAAGAACGCACCCGCTCGGCTGGGCGTACAAGCTTGGCCGTTATCGTTCAATCAAGCGGCGACCTACTCGCAAGCCTACGCCAAAGCGGTGGTCGATCCGACGCTTTCTCCCGAACGCCGCGAGGCACTCACCAAGCAATACGTCACACAGGCCATCGCCTGGCTGACCGAAGCTCACACCGTCGCGGGACCGCAGTACCGCGCGGTGTTCTCGCAAGAACTGCGCGGCGATGGAGCGTTCGATCCGATCCGCACGCGGCCGGAATTCATCGAAGCGATGAAGACGCTCACGACAGAGTCCAAGTAGCTCGGACTACTTCGCCTTCAATTGGTGCTCGGCGGGGGCGAGGTCCAAGAGCGTGGTGAACGTGATTGCGAAGCTGAGTCCCTCGGCCATGCGTTTATCTTTTGTCCATGTGTTGATACCGATCAGCTTGCCGGCTTTGTCGTAGAGACCTCCGCCGCTGTTGCCGGGGTTGATGGCCGCGCTGGTCTGGATGATCTTCGTTTCGTGGCCGCCAAAATCATTCAGCCGCATTTGCGAGAGTGTCCCCTTCGTCAGCGTCCAACCTAAGCCGTGCGGATTTCCGACTGCGACGACGTCGTCACCGATTGTCAGAGTCGGAGCCTCTTCCCACTCGGCGGCCTGTGGATCGACGGCCGTGACGGCGACTCGGATCAGAGCCAAGTCGATGCCTCCGGGTGCGACCCACACGACCGTGGCGGGACTCAGGGCTTGGCCCAACATCTTGACTTCCAGCTTGGACATTTTGTCGAGCGCGGGGATCTCGGGGTTGCTGTTCTCGGCGAAGGTGGGATCGACAACGTGCCGATTCGTGACGATCAGCGCGGTGGCCTCTTTGATACGCAGGATGACGCCGGAACCGAGTCCCTCGCCACGGAGACGTCCCCAATCGGCGGAGGAGTGAACGAGCACGTTGGCCGCCATTGCTCGCGAAATATGCGGCGGGAGTTGCCTGAGCGCCGCGGGGTCTGGCTCGAAGCCATCCGGGCGAACCGCCAGGCCCGGAGCATCCGCCGCAAAATAAAAGGCGAGCACAATCACCCACCCGATGCAGTCGGCGATCCCCAGCAGAACGCCGGTGATCGCCACTCCCAATCCCTTCTGCCGACGGGTGTGCATCGCCAGTGCGACGGCCCCCAGCACGATGCCGATCAAGCCGGGTGCTCCGAACAGCGGGACACCGAGAATCGAAAGAACCAGAGCGGCAATCGCCAGCTTGTTCCAAGTCTTCGGAGTCGGGTCATCCCGCTCGTCGTCGAGCCGCAGTGAGATCGGGATCGGCCCGACGGCGAATGTCGGACGGCTAACCGGCAACGGCCGCGCCTGTTCGAGATCATCAAACGAGACTTGCAGCACACCACCGTTGCGCGATCCAGGACGACGCCCGTTCGAACATTCGTAAGAACCGCAGCCGTCGGTGGTCTGCCAGCAGTCCCAATGCTGCGACGAACCACACTGGCCGCACACGGCGGTATCGTCCCCCGTGCGGAGTTCGATCTGGCAGTGCGGACAAAGAGTGCCGGTTTCACGCAGGCCAGCAAAACGTCGGGATGGTGTGGGCATGGGGACCAGCGGTCAGGAGATGAGGGACACGGCCTCCGCCTCGTTAGTTCGCGGCTTCAAACAGGGCGAAGACCAACAGCAACACGGTATAGATTCCCGACAAGATTAACGATGCCGCGGCCATGACTTGATACAGCGGGCCGCAACGGGCGAGTTCTTTTCGCTTGGGATAAAAATACGCCAGCCCGATCAAACCGATGATCGGCGCGACACACCCCACCACGCTGATGACGAAAATGGTCACGGTCGATTGCTGGATGGCCTTCAGCGACTTTTCGCGAGCGGATTGGCGATGCAGGTCTTTGACGGTCAAGGGATCGGCGGTGTCGAAGTCGGTGCCGCAGAAGCGGCAGCGGAGGGCGATGGATTTGATCTGCTCGCCGCACATCGGGCACTTCTTGGTGTCGCCCCAAGCAGACAACGGAGCGGTCGCGGTCGCGGCGGACTTGTCGAGCGCGGGGGCTTGTTCGCAGCCATAGGTGCCGCAGCCCCCGATCTCCGACCAGCACTCGCGGTGATGGACTTGATCGCATTGCGGACAGGTGACAAGAAACTCTTCGGCGGCGATGGCGGTTTGACAGATCGGACATGTCGCACCGGCATCTCCCGGTTGCAGTTGCCGAGAAGAGAGCACCTTGGCATCGACCGTCAGCGCCAGCGCGGTCTTGCAGACCGGACAACGAAACGCGCGGTTCGCCGACTCCTTGGGCAACCGCACGTTCGCTCCGCAATCGCAGGCAATGATTCGGGATTCACTCATGGCTCAAATGTCCGACAGCTTGGCACCCAGCAAACCCACTTTGATCCCATGCTTCTGGAGAACTCCAGTGGCATTGCCATTCACAATCAACAGCACGATGAGCCCGAGACACGGGACCAGCGTCAGAATTCCCAATAACACACCGATCCCGGTGCTGTAGATCTTCATCGCCAACAGAAACACAAACACGGTGGCGGTAACGCTGGCGGCAAGAAAACCGAAGGCGAACACTGGTCCCATCCTCTGCCCAGCGGCACCTGACAGAACAAGCAAAAGTATCTCGGCCAGGATGCAGACGAGGATGCCCTTCTGAAACTTCGCAATGGCTCGCAAGTCTTCCGAAGACTTGTCGCCACCTGACCGTGACTTATCACGTTTGCGCAGTTCGGAGTCGAGCGTCTCACCACAGAAACGGCATTTCGCGGCGGAGGCGACGATCAACTCGCCGCACATCGGACAGGGCTTTCTCTGCTTACTCGAACCGGTCGTCCCGCCCGTCTGTTGGTTCGTGTCGTCACCGAAGTCGAATTCGTCGTCAGCAGGCTGGGGCTTTGCTTTGGATTTCGACAGCGGCTTTGAGGCCGGCTCATCGCTGATGATTTCGGCATCAATGGCCTCGCGCGGAACCGAGATGGTCGCTCCGCAGTCCGGGCACTTGGCCTTCTTGCCGGCCAAAGCGTCGGGAGCTTTCAAAGACTTACCACAGTCAGTGCATTTCACGGAGATGGGCATGAGGGACTTTCGATTCTGTGGACGAATCATTCCACCTGGGAACGTGACGTGGCCGCCCGCACTCTGGCGAGTGCGGCGACGGGAAGTTCGCGGTTGCCTCATGGCTTGCTGTTGAGTGGAATGCCACGACGTTTCAATTCGCGTCCCTTCTGACCAATGACAATGGATTCGGCGAGGATCGCTCCAGCCCCAGCCGCTCCGGCAAAGTTGCCTCCCATCAGATTCCCCGCCACCGAGAGTCCCATCATGCCGGTGGTCACATAAGCCGCCCAGAGATGCTTCAAGCAGACGAAGATCCCCATGATCAACCAAAACACCGCGAGCACCAAAAAGCCCACCCCCAGCGCCCCTGCCATTTGTGGTGCGGGTAACGGTTGAGCTCCGGGTGGCTGACCAAATCCGGGTGGCTGCTGGCCTTGGCCTGCGAGCGCCAGCATTCCAATGCCGGCGAACGCCACGCAGAACGCAATGAAGATCAAGAAGCCACCCGTCCATTGCGCGTGCCGACGAAAGGATCTCAGCAAGTCGCGATCATCCGAGCTGAGCTTTCCCGATTTGCGTTGGGTGGAACGGCCAAGCGTTCCGGCGCTCGCATCCAGGACTTCGCCGCAGAAGCGGCATTTGACGGCGTTCATCGGGATCGACTCGCCACACATCGGACAGGGACGGCGGTCATCGCCGGCGTCCCCCGAGTCACTTGCGCCGAAAGCGTCTCCGAAGACGTCGTCGTCAGCCACATCGTCGGCCTCCTCCGCGCGAGCCTTCACTTTGTCCAGTGACGTTTTCGTGGTGGGCTTTCGCACCGGAGGTTCGTCGTCAAACTCTTCGGCATCGAGCACCGCGGCTGGGATCGGAATCACATGGCCGCACTGCGGGCACTTCGCCTTCTTGCCCGCCAACGCATCGGGAGCTTTCAGCCCCTTGCCACATTCAGAGCACTTAACGGAAATCGGCATTTGTAGAACTCTCGTCGGGAGATTTGAGATTTCAGATTTGCTGACTCGACCGGATAACAGGTGCAAGGTTTTCGGCGCAATTCCGCCTCGTGCGAACTTGTGATTGGTCTCTCGCCAAGTATCAAGGAAGCCGGAACGAAGAGAGAGCAAGAAAGCTCGATGTTGAAGCTCCCGTGTGGCGAGACGGCTCCAAATCTTTACAGGTTCGGACTGTCTCACCTATGCGAGGCTCGACAACGCTAGGGCGTGGAGCCGTTCCGCAATAGTGGTCGCATTTGCCGTCTGAAACGCTGCACTTAGTTGGAAAGCGCCAGGTTGTGTGTTTATCGCCGTTGTAAGTGTGGTTGTGCTATTGGTTTTTGAGATTGATGAAGATCTGAGAAAAAGGCGCCCCTCCGTGCGTTGAACTGTTTCACGCGGAAACCACGGAGGGTCGGCCCATGTCAGTGATGTCGGTGCTGGATATTGGACGGTTGGGAAGAATGCTCGGTCAGTTTTTGAGTCGCTTCGGCGACTGTTTTGCGAGGGCGGCGGGACGGACATTGTTTCGGACTTATGTGCGGGGGTTGTTGTCGGCGGTGCCGCGGAAGAATGTCGAGGCCATCGCGCTGGATCAGAAGGTGGCACCTCGGACGCTGCAGCAGCTGTTGGAGTCGATCGCGTGGGATGAGGAGAAGCTGCGAGATCGCTGTCAGCAGATCGTCGCTGCCGAACATGCTCACCGATGAACGCCGATTTCCGCAGGCCGAAATCGACTAACATTTTATACTGTTCGTGCGCGAGTCACCGGAAGTCAAATTCCAGGCGATGACCTTGCAGCCAGGGGATCGGTTTCGCGTGCCGGTCGAGA
>JBJXEX010000048.1:0-4836 GCA_046156195.1 Planctomycetaceae bacterium
TCGTCGGGCGAATTATTCAGATCCCGACGAATGCAGGGAGACGACGAATGGGGGGACCGGAGAGTTTCTGGCTGAGGGGAATGTGTTGCAGTAGCCTACGAAGCATGTCTGATGCTTCCCTCAAGTTGCTCGATGAGTTGAATCGCTGGTGTCCCGGCATTGTTCAACAACTGGCCGCGCCCGCGAACTCGCCCCGACCCGGTTTGGCCGAATCCGAGGTCTATTGCCGGCAGTTAGCGACGTCGCACTACGAAAACTTCCCGCTGATCGCTCGCCTGTTGCCGCGCGAGCTGCGGCAGCCGTTCTTCAATGTTTATGCCTACTGCCGCTGGTCGGATGACTTGGGGGATGAGCTGGGGGACCGCGACCTTTCGACCCGGCTGCTCGGCTGGTGGCGCGGCGAGCTGGCTCGGTGCTGGACGGGTGAGGAGATGGCACATCCCGTGTTCGTGGCGTTGCAGCACACGGCGCGCGAGTTCGATCTGTCACGCGAACCGTTCGACGACTTGCTCACCGCGTTCGAGCAGGATCAGCGAGTCACCTCGTACAAAACGTTCGACGAGTTGCTCGGCTATTGCCGGAACAGCGCGAATCCGGTCGGCCGCATCGTGCTGCGTTTGTGTCGCTGCGATGACGAACGATCGGTCGAGTTGTCCGATTCCGTTTGCACCGGATTGCAGTTGGCAAACTTCTGGCAGGATGTGGCTCGCGATGCGGAGATCGGGCGAACGTACTTGCCGCTGGAGGACTGCGACCGATTCGGGTACTCGCGATCAGACCTTGCTGATCGAATCACGAACGGGGCGTTTGTGGAACTCATGCGGTTCGAGGTCGAACGTGCTCGTGAAATGTTGTCGGCGGTGCGGGAACTGGCTCCGCGACTGCGCGGCCGGTTGCAAGTGGTCATCGAATTGTTCGGCGAAGGCGGCCTGAGAGTCTGCGATCGCGTGGCCGCTGTCGGCTATCGAGTTTGGGAGCAGCGGCCGATCGTGACCAAGTGGGATGCGGCGAGCCTGCTGCTGAAATGTTTGGGCCGGGCGCTCGGCCGGAAGGTGGCGGCCAGCTAATGATTCAATTTGCAAAAGCTGCTCCGAAATGTAACCCGAAGCGTCAGCGAGGGAGGGCGCTCCAGAACGCGAGGATTCGCAGGCCCTGTGAAGCATTCGCCCTCGCTGACGCTTCGGGTTACATCACGCAGGCAGAAAAACTAGCCAGCCGTGGCCGGAAGGTGGCGGTATGAGTCGCACGTTGCTCGACGATTGCTACGACCACTGCGAGCGGCTGACGAAACGGACGGCCGGGAATTTCTATTATTCGTTCTGTGGCCTGCCCGCTCCGCAGTACCGAGCGATGTGTGTCTTGTACGCCTTCATGCGCGTGACCGACGACTGCGGAGACGCCGAGAACCGCTCACAGACGGAGCGAGTTGCCGACTTGGACGCTTGGCAACAATCGCTGACCGAGGTCATGCGGCCGGGTTGGTCAATCACCGACATGAGTGACTGGTCGGACTCGGCTCGTTCGGTGTTGCCCGCGATGCGCGAGGTCGCGGAACAATTCTCGATTCCTGACGAGCATCTGTTCGCGGTCGTGCGCGGCGTGCGGTCGGATTTGGAATTTGAAGTGTCCGGCTCACCAGCATGTTCGGCTCGCTTTCAGACGTTCGATCAACTCGCCGACTACTGCTATCTGGTGGCGGGCGCGGTGGGTTTGTGCTGCATTCACATCTGGGGCTTTCATGGCGACGAAGCGACTCAGCACGCGATCGACTGCGGGACGGCGTTTCAACTGACGAACATCCTGCGCGATGTCGGTGAAGACGCCGCCGCCGGGCGGGTGTATCTGCCAGCCGATGACTTGCAGCGGTTCGGTGTGACTGTCGAGGACTTGATCGCTCAGCGCTGTGACGACCGCTTTCGCGCGTTGATGGCGTTTGAAGCGGAGCGAGCGAAGTCGTTCTATGCCTCGGCCGAAAAGCTGCTGCCCTGTTTAGAGCCTCACGGCCGGCCGATCTTGAAAGCGATGCTGCGTCTTTACGGCGGCCTGTTGCACGAGATTGAGCGTCGCAAGTTCGATGTCTTCCGCCAGCATGTCTCGCTTCCGCGTTGGCGCAAGCTGTGGATCGCGGCCGACGCGATGATTCATCAGCGGCTGCTGAGCTAGACCTCAATCAAGCGACCCCACTGAGCTTGTCTCAGTGGCTCGCGGGCTTTTGCACTACGTCGGTCATTTGCAAACCTCGTTTGATTGAGGACAAGGGCGACCGGTATTTCAAGTCTGACTCGCGGTCTCGGCGCTGAGGATTGTGATGCCGATGGTTCTGGGTAATCTGATCGCGACAAAACTTCGAGCCGCGCCCGTCAGGAAGCGGTTGCCGTTGCGTGAAAACACCGCTTCCTGACGGGCGCGGCTCCATGTCTCATCGACTCGACTTGTGCCGGGTTCGCATTCAGAGGAGCAGCGCATGAAGCCACGCATTTTCATATCGGCGGTCACGTCCGAGTTTGGGACGTCGCGGCAGCTCGTGGCGAATGTGTTATCGCGGCTGGGCTATGACCCAGTCTGGCAGGACATCTTTGGGACCGAGTCGGGCGATCTGCGACAGGTGCTGCGCGAGAAGATCGACGACTGCGACGGCCTGCTCCAGCTCGTCGGCCGCGGTTACGGGGCCGAGCCTCCCACGGCGGACGCCGAGTTCGGTCGTGTCTCGTACACGCAGTTTGAGTTTCTCTATGCTCGCGCGCGAGGCAAGAAGACGTGGCTGATCTTCGCCGACGACGCCTGCACGCGCGATCGGCCTCTGGACGAGTTGGATTTGCCCAGGGACGAAGGCGAGCCGATGAGCGGCACGGCGCTAGCCGCCGGTAATCCCGACTTTGTGAGCGGCACGGCGCTAGCCGCCGGTCATTCGCCAGAAAACGTCGATCCCGATTCACCGGTGGCTAGCGCCAAACCGCTCAAAGCGAGTGCCATCCAGTCCGAACGCCGCGCGTTGCAAGAGGCGTGGCGGCAGCGTTGGCAGAAAGAAAGCCATCTGTTTCACGGAGTCGCCAGCGACACCGACCTGGAACTGCGAGTCGAACGCTTGCGGGACGAGTTCGCCGAACTGCGTCGCGAGTTCCGCTGGTGGCAGCAGAGCGTGACGCGCAACTTGACGATCGTCGCGGCGCTCGTGTTGGTGTCGGTCGGCATCGGGATGTACGTCGCGCGGCAACAGCAGCAGCTCCCGGAGCGGGTGACGGAGAAGACGGCCGAACAAGTGCAACAGGCTCAAGAGAAAACGGCCGATCAGATTGCGGCCGCCCAACAGAAGACCGCGGAGCACGTCGAGCGATCGCTGGAAAAAGTGGTGCAGGTGCTGGCCAATCCGGCGGTGCTGGCCGACCGAATTCGGAAGGAGATCCACACGACGGCCGAGGCGAAAATCAAAACGCTGCCCGATGAGAAGGGCCGGGGTCGGCTGGTTGCGGAGATCGAAAAGGAACGAGACCTCGCGCTCGGCCGAGTCGATGACCTGATCAAGTTGATTCAGGAGGGCCTGAAGGAGGGAGCCAGCCCGGTCTTCCAACGCGCCGCGGAAATCTTGCAGAAGGAAGGGACCGACGCGGCCATTGAGTATTTGGAAAGTCGCCGCCCCTCGACACTGGAAACCGCTCGGCGTCACGCGGAGCAAGCCAAGACCGCCCAGGCCCGCGCCGATGCGGAGAAGGAACTGCGAAACAAGAGCTTGCAAGCACTAGTCCTCGAAGCCAACCTGCTGGAAACCAAGCTCAAGTGGCAACCCGCTCTTGAACTTCGCGAACAAGTGATCGAACTCGCCCCCGACTGGTTTGAGGCCCGAACCCGTCTCGGCTTGCTGTATCTCAACCTCGGTCGTTTTCGAGCTGCCGAACCGCATCTGCAGGTGGGGATGAAACTAGCCGCCAATCCAGCCGACGAAACGGTTGCCTTGAACAACTTTGGGCAGTTGCTCAAGGCCACGAACCGTTTGGCGGAGGCAGAGCCGCTGATGCGCTGCGCGCTGGCCATCGACGAGCAGTCCTACGGAGCCGAGGATCCCCATGTCGCAATCCAGCTCAGCAACCTGGCGCAGTTGCTCCAGGCCACGAACCGTCTGGCGGAGGCCGAGCCGCTGATACGCCGCGCGCTGACCGTTGTCGAACAGTCCCTCGGCGTCGAGCACCCCTACGTCGCTAACAGCCTCAACAACCTGGCGCAGTTGCTCCAGGACACGAACCGTCTGGCGAAGGCCGAGCCGCTGATGCGCCGCGCGCTGGCCATCGACGAGCAGTCCTACGGAGCCGAGCACCCCGACGTCGCCCGCGACCTCAACAACCTGGCGCTGTTGCTCAAGGCCACGAACCGTCTGGCGGAGGCCGAGCCGCTGATGCGCCAGCACATGGTCATCTTCCACAAATTCGGGCTCAAGACAGGCCATCCACATCCCCACATGCAGGGTGCGTTGGTGAACTATCGCGACTTGCTTCAGGCAATGAAGCTTCCGGAAGACGAAATCTCTCAAAGGGTGAAGGAGGCCACCGCGATCACGGGTCGGCTGAAACCGATCCTACCGGAAGTCGAAAGGCTGCTCGGTCCCGCGCAGCCCGTCGCGAAGGTGCTGGCGGCACTGGATCGTCAATCCAAGAGGGACGACAAGCCACCGGTCTATTTCCTGCGTCCCGATCAGCCCATCGCGCCGCATCTCGACCAACTCCTCGGCCGATCCAAGCTCGATGTCCCGCTCAACGAGCCGATCGTCCCGCACCTGGAAAAACTGCTCGGCCCGGCGAAATCGCCCCAGGAAGTCTTCGAGACGCTCGACCGCCAGTATCGCGA
>JBJXEX010000049.1:0-18259 GCA_046156195.1 Planctomycetaceae bacterium
TGCCACCAGAACTGCCACGGCGCGAACGCCGCTTCGCAACTCGTTGCGGCTTCTGAGCGTTAGAACTCCCCGCCGTCCGACTCATAATCCTTTGGTTCTGGGTTCGAGTCCCAGCGGTCCCACTTTCGTTTTCCCTCGCACCGGGTCGCATGATGCCGCCCAACTCCGCAAACGGCAGAGGGTTGCAGGCCCGTCGGAAGCCTCGGAAGAATCATCTCCGTCGCATGGTGTCGCACCGGTCAGGTAGAGCGCAGCGCTGAATTCGCTGCGCTTTTCAGACGGCTTGTCTGAGCCGCCGGCATTTACGTCCACCGTACCGGTGGCTTGCATGACATTCGGAGGATCTTTGCCCATCTGATCTGAGAACCGGGCTACTGTCTCGGCTTCCTGACCCGGAATGGAGTGTGGGACGGGGTTTGTGAATTGGTTTCAGGCGAGTTGGTTATTGTGCGGACGGCGGTTCGTGCAGGAATGGTAGCCAGATCGACTGCTCAGACGCTTTTGCCAGAATGTTTCTAGCGGGGCGCTATCGCAGAGGCTGTCGGCTCGGAGTTGCAGAAGCGCTTCGCCGCCCTCGTCGCTCCAGTCCGCCGCGGAGGACTCGGTCCCTTTCAGGCGGTCGTTCAACTCCTTCATGGTGGATTCCATGTGGCAGCTCGTGATGGTAGGCCGGCGGTGCGATCGGCCGGATCGTTCATGTGTGGCGACTGAATTTCTCAGGTACGTCTGTTCGATCCGCTCCAGGCCGATGCCTTCGGTAAGCCGTTCCAACCGCTCCCGGCCGATGGCGATCTCCAGCAACTTCAGGATCGCGCAGGACGCCTGCGGAAACGACTTCAAGAGCACGCCGACAAACACCAGTGTCTCCAGCACCGCCGGAGCGGTCCCAGTGACCGCCGCCGTTTCGTCGGGAACTTTCCGAGACTGGTCGGGAAGTTGCTTCGCCTGCCCCTCGACGGCCTGCTCCATCATGAGCCGTCCGAACTCGTGAGCAACACTCATGGCTTCGGACTCAATTTGAAAAAACTTCGTCCCCCACACAGGCACGCCGTCGCCACCATACACGAGCGACCGCATCTGGCGAGCCATCTCCACCAACTGCCGCGCCACTTCTGGAGACACCTGGTTGCGTCCTTGAATCGTGATCGACGTCCTTGTCGAAAGAGGTCGAAACGATTTCTACAAGCGATACCATGACGACTGGCTCCAAAACCTCCTGCTCTCGGCATCGCACGGAGGCTTTCACCACCGGACATAGAATCCGGCAGAGTCAGAAATCTTGAATCACTCAATTCCGAATTCATGCACCGTCACCTGTTGATAGGTTTCGCCGGGCTTGAGGATGCAGGAGGGGAACGACAGTTGGTTGGGTGAGTCCGGGAACTTTTGGGTTTCCAGGCAGAAGCCGCCGTGCTTGGCGAAGCCGTTGACGTCGGGTGTGCCGGGGAGATAGTTGCCGGTGTAGAACTGCACGCCGGGTTCGGTGGTGAGGACTCGCATCACGCGGCCGGTTGAGGCTTCGCGAACCTCGGCGGCGAGCACCGGGTCTTTTGTCGAATCGCCTCCGCCGTTGATGACCCAGCAGTGGTCGTAGCCTTGCGGGTCGTTGGTCAGCTTGCCGAGGTCTTGGCCAATAGGTTTCGCTTTCGTGAAGTCCATCGGAGCATCGTCTTTGACGGCGGTGAGTTTGCCGGTTGGGATCGACTCGTCATCGACGGCGACGTAGCTGTCGCAGTTCAAGTGCATGATGTGGTCGAGCACTGTGCCACTCTCAGGCCGCGCTCCTTTCAGGTTCCAGTAGGCGTGGTTCGTGAGGTTCAGTGGCGTGGCTTTGTCCGTGGTCGCGGAGTACTCGATGCGGAGTTCGTTCTTGTCGGTCAGCTTGTACGTCACGACCGAGGTCAACGTGCCGGGATAGCCTTCGTCGCCGTCGGGGCTGATGTGCGTCAGTTTCACGCCAGCCCAACCTTCGCCCTGAACCGTCTCAGCATCCCAGATGTATTTGTCAAAGCCTTTCGCGCCGCCGTGCAGATGATTCGCTCCGTTGTTCGTCGCGAGCGTGTGCTCGGTCCCGTCGAGCGTGAATTTGCCTTGGCCAATCCGATTGCTGTAGCGGCCACAGATGGCTCCGAAGTACGGCGGGTTCTTCAGGAACCTTTCGTTGTCGGGCGAGAATCCGCAGACGATGTTGGCGAGTTTCCCGTTGCGATCTGGTGTCTCGACGGACGCGAGGATTCCGCCCAAGTTGAGCACGACGGCTCGCAAGCCGTTCTTGTTCGTGAGGACGAATTGTTCGAGTTGTTTGCCATCGGCTTCGTCATTGAGTCTTTCGCGGACAACGCGGGCGGAGGAGTTCATATCGGCCTCTGTGCTGGAGGGGTTGGGTTCGGAGTTCAGTTCGGAATTGAGTTCGGAGGTCAGAGTCGGCCCTGGGTCCGGCGGCGATGACGACTTCAGCTCGCAGCCCGTCCCGAAGAGAGCGAGCAAGCTCAATAATCCACAGAACCCAAGCGATCGAATCATGGCAAACTCCGCGAGTGAGGATCGTGTTGCAGACGCGCCAGCATCTTGGGAGCGGCTCAATCTGACGGTCAAGTCTCGCCCTCCTGCGCTCCACGGATGAAGAAAAACAAAGAGGGGAGATTGGAAGCTGGGGACGAATCAGAATCCCGTCGCTCCATTCCTTGGACCAGATTCCTTTGATCTTTCCTGAGATTGCCGCACGGATGGCAGAGCCGGAGCGCGGAGCTCGTCGGACATGAAGGAGTCCAGCGAGTCGAGGTCGCGGGGGGCGTGGCTCGAAGGCGTCGTCGGCGAGAACTCGTCTCCCACGACTGACTTCGTTTGTCTAAAACCCGCGCGCGGTCACCGACGACCTCGCATCGATCCGACCCTATCAATGGGCACGACGAGTTGGACTTCATTCAAGGAAGGATGGACATGAATCAGTACGTTTCGAGCATTTCTGGCAGCCGTTTGGCGATGTTTCTGTTGGGGGCCACGCTGGCGTTGGGCTTCACTTATTCGGCTCATTTGATGTCGTCGGCGATTGCCAACTTCAAGCACGACAACACGATCAAGGTGAAGGGGATCGCCGAAAAGGTGGTCACGTCGGACTCGGCCGTCTGGAGCGCTTCGTTCACCGTCCGCGCGCCCAACTTGAAAGACGCCTTCGGCGAATTAACGAAGCAGCGAGACACCGTGAAGCAGTTCTTGGCGAAAGCCAACGTCGCCGACTCCGAATGCACCTACTCGTCGATTCACACCCAGACAATCTTCAAGAGGTTTGAGCGGGCGAAACGCGAAGCGTTTGAAGACGACGGTCTCGTGGAGTCCAATGAGGTCGAGAAGTATGTCCTCCACCAGTCGGTCGAAGTGAAGTCCAAGGACGTGAAGCGAGTTGCCACGCTCTCAAAGAGCATCACGGACCTCATCGAAGCGGGGGTCGAGATTCAGAGCTTCCGGCCAGAATTTTTGTTTTCAGGTTTGGAACAACTGAAGCTGGAACTCTTGGGCAACGCGACGAAGAACGCTTACGACCGCGCGAAGACGCTGGCGGAGAACAGTCACGGCAAGGTCGGCGGATTGAACTCAGCGTCGCAAGGGGTCTTCCAGATCACGCCGGTCGATTCGACAGACGTCTCGGACGGCGGCGAGTACGACACGACGACGATCGACAAGAAGGTCAAAGCGGTCGTCACGCTGGAGTTTCACATCGAAAAATAACACGGGGCAGGTATCGCAAAATCTCTGACACGACACGAACAAATTCCAGGTGCGGCTACCTACCGTCGGGCTTCTCCCGGCGGGGCCATGCTTGGCGAGCGACTCGGAATTCTTCTGCGGATCGCAGCCTCTCCGTGGCTGTGAACTTTTGGGAACCGCGACCGTCAGGGAGCGGTTGCTTCAACAGCTTGCGACCGCTCCCTCACGGTCGCGGCTCCCATTCTTCTCAACCTCTCCGTGTCTCGCGCGACCGCAGACCGCGACGCAGGATCTTCAGGCTGCGGAGCGTCGAACCAACAACGCGCCCGGCGACTCGGTTGAGCGTGTGTGGTGTCGCCAACGAACGAGCCTCGCCGAAGGTCAGAAACTCGTGGTGATGCTCGGCGATGAATTGTTCGACGCGACGGAGTTGCCACTCGGCCATGACGTTGATGTGCAGGCAAAAAGTCTGCACCCCCAGCGGCAGCACGCGCGGAACCGCCAGCCATTGCGGCAAAAAGATTAGACCATGCTCGATCGACGGCCAGAGCGAGAATCCATCCGTCACCGTTGTGAAGCCGAGTTCGCGAAGCGCTCGCAACGTCAGCCGATCGAACGAATGCGACGGAGCCATGAACGTCTCGAACTGCAATCCCTGCTCGCGCAGCAGACGTTGTCCGCGAGCCAGTTTGTCGAGCTGTTCCTCAAACGGCAGCCCGGCAAACTCACTGAGTCCGTTGATGCCCATCAAACCACAATCGTGAGTGACATAGAGATGTTGAAAGCCGTGCTGAGCAATCTCCCAACCCTTTGCTTGCAGCGATCGAACCTTCTCCCAGAAGTCGCCGGCAAACTCGGTGAACTGCCGCAACTGCGGGTCTTGATTGTCCGGGATCACTCCGAGCAACGGCCGAATGCCGTACTCGTTGAAGACGCGCTCCAGCCGCTCAAACCGCACCCAGTCCATGTGCGGAGCAATGTCGTCCAGACGAATGAGATAGCGAGCTGGCATGGACCTGATGTTAGAACCAACGCGAAAAACAGGTCAATCTCTGAGTCGTGTCGAGACAGCATCCGCGATGAACTCGGCACGAGCCTCATCGTCCAACGCCAGCGTGACGTATTCGCGAAGCAAGGAATCCGCCGTGACCCAGTCGCCTCTTTGGCCCACGAGCCAAATGGAGTTGACGCCCGGCTCGCCCCTGCCGCAGCCGATCACCGTACCGCCGAACCATTCGGTCCGTGCGCTGCTGGAATGAAAACTCCAGAGATGCCCATGCGGGGCCGGGAGAACGCGGTCAACCCACGCGGAGACCTCCGTGTCGGTAACGATGGTCTCGCGCGGCGAGCCGGTGAATTTCTCGATTTGAATGTGACGCCCACAAAGCAAACACGAGCCTGATGTGGTTTGCATGGGACCGTATTTGCGCGGCCCAATCTTGGCGAACACCGCCGCTCCAACAAACAACGTCGCGCAGACGCCGACCAGCAGCGTCCAACGGAACAGATTGATGATCGGTAGTCGCATGATGGTGCCCTTGCTCGATCGGTTGGCCTTATTCGTTATGCAGCGTTCGCAGCCGCCCCGATGTGCGGAGCATCAATTGAATTCGCTCGAACTCGTTGAGCCATTCTTGGACGACCGCGTCAAGCAGCGTCCGCTCCGGCGAGCCGATGCCGGTCGGGCAAACCACGCCGGCGAAGTCGGTGGTCATCTGCCGATACTTCGCGAGCGTGCGATCGCCGTACAAACCGCAGCGGAACCAGTCTTCGCTGAGGAACAGCACCGCCGGAACACGAGCCGCTCCGCAGACGGACATCTCGGCCGCGAGTTCCGGGTTCGCGTCGCGGTCAAAGAAGCGAACGTCGAGAAGGCTCGATGCGGACGCGAAGTGATCGAAGATCGGACATTGATTCACGCAGTCGCCGCACCAAGCTCCGGCCAACACGAGGACCGGCATCTTTCGTTTGAAGCTCGCGAGCAGTTGCCGTTGAGCGTCACTCAGTCGCACATCTGCGTGGATTCCCGCCCAACGCCGCTGTTGCTCGGCCGTGCCATACTTGGCGAGGAAATCGTGATACGGCAAACCGGTTTCAAAAACAGTGGCGTAATCGAGCATAAAAGACTTTCTTGCGATTCTGGTGTGAGCCGCGACAATCCCGACCCGCCGCGACGATGAGGGCGGAGTACATCCGCCACGCGATGCGAATGCAATTGAAGCGACCAACCATGCCCAAACGCCTATCCCCGAAGCTCAGCAACTTATCCGCGCTCAAGCAGCGGACGATGGACGCGCTGCTGGAAAAGGACAGCGACGGGACCATCACTCTCGCGGAGAAAGTACGCCTGGAACGTCTGGTCGATGAAGCGGAACAGTTAATGGGCGTCAACGCGAAGCGACTGGCAGATTTCGGCAGCGAACATGGAAGCTCCCCTTGCGGGCTGATTCCTTCGACCAGATTCCTTTGACATTGTTTGCCCTAGAGATGTTGATCCGCGCAATTCGGTCAATGGAATGATTCAAATTCAGAGGATGGCCGGTTCGGTTCGTTCAACCGTCTCAGCCAAAGACTCCCAGACTTCTCTCAGGAACCCCTCCGCTCGTGGCCAAGAAGAAACCGTCCGCGTCCGCAATCGCGAATCCGTCCGTCACTGCGAAGCCGTCCGTTGATGCCGAAGTGCTCGGTGGTCTGGAAGCTCGCGTCGAAGAGGTGACGCAAGAGATCGGCCGCTACCTCTTCGAGCATCTCCGTCGCCGCAAAGCTTCGATCTTCGAGAAGCGTTGGTGGGAGGACCGCATCCTGTCCTGGGCGATGGGGGACGAGGCGGTCAAAGTTCAGATGTTTCGCTTCGTCGATGTGCTCCCGCGACTGAAGACGCACGCGGCGGTTGCTCGGCATTTGCAGGAGTACTTTGAGGAAGTCAGCACGCACTTGCCCGGAGCGGCTCGGCTGGTGCTTGATTGGGCCGAGCCGAACTCGGTGCTCGGCCGGGCGCTGGCGGTCAACGCTCGGTCCAACGCCAGTCGCATGGCTCAGCGATTCATCGCCGGCTCAACGGTCGATGAGGTTTCCTCCGCAGTCAGCAAGCTGCGGAAGCAACGCTTTGGCTTTACGCTCGATCTGCTTGGCGAGGCGACGATTTCGGCGGCCGAGTCGGACGCTTATCAACAGCAGTATCTGAATCTCATCAGCGGGCTGGCGGCTCAAGCCAGCGAATGGCTGGAGGATTGTCAGCTCGACACCGATCACCGCGGCCCGATCCCGCGAGTCAATGTGTCACTGAAGTTGTCCGCGTTGTGCAGTCACTTCCGCCCTATCGACCAAGTGGGAACGACCGAAGAAGTCCTCTCGCGGCTGCGACCAATCTTGCGTGCGGCTCGCGAACACGGGGCCTATGTACATGTTGATATGGAGCAGTTCGCATTCAAGGATTTGACGCTCGACATCTTCCAGCAGGTCTTGATGGAGGACGAGTTCCGAGACTTCGCCGATGTCGGCATCGTGATCCAAGCGTATCTGCTCGACGCTGAGAGTGATCTGCGACGACTGCTGAAATGGTCCCAGGAACGGGGCACTCCGGTGACGGTGCGGCTCGTGAAGGGAGCCTACTGGGATTACGAAACGGTTTCGGCCGGACTGCACGGTTGGCCGGTGCCGGTCTTCCAAGAGAAGTGGCAATCCGACGCGAACTTTGAAAAGCTGGCACGCCTGCTGATGGAGAATTACCAACTGCTGCGACCCGCGCTCGCGAGTCACAACCTGCGGAGTCTCGCCAACGGCATCGCTTGGGCGAGACAGCTCAGGGTGCCGATCGGAGCGTTTGAAATTCAGATGCTCTACGGCATGGCCGCCGAGCAAGCTCAACTCTTCGCCGAGATGGGACACCGCGTCCGCATCTACACGCCGTTTGGGGAATTGATCCCCGGCATGGCGTACCTCGTGCGCCGGTTGTTGGAGAACACCAGCAATGATTCGTTCCTGCGACACAGCCTCGCGGAGAATGTCACCGTCGAAGATTTGTTCGCCGCCCCCGCTTCGCGCCTGAGCGGCAAGGCGCTAGCCGCCGGTCATTCGCCAGACAACGTCGATCCCGAATCACCGGTGGCTAGCGCCATTCCGCTCAAAGGCGATCAGCCGGAACGCGCTAGCGTCCGGTTCGGAAACGATCACAACGACCAACCGGACGCTAGCGCGTTCCGGCTCATCACGGAATCTCGCCAGGACGTACTCATGTTTCGCAACGAACCTCCCACCGACTTCAGCCAAGCCGCGAACCGCCAGGCGTTTCAAGAGGCACTCGACGATGTCGAAAATCAATTCGGCAACGAATACCCGCTGGTCATCAACGGCCGAGTCTTTGAAACGAAAGCCGCGATCGTTTCCAGCAATCCATCGCATCGGGGCGTGAGCATCGGCAAGGTTTCCTCGGCGACGAAGTTCGATACCGAAAACGCCATCTCCGCCGCGAAGGCTGCGTTCTCCGGCTGGTCGCGCGTCGAACCGAAGTATCGGGCCGAGCACCTCAACATCATCGCCAAACAACTCGGCGATCAGCGATTTGAACTCGCCGCTTGGATCGTTCACGAAGTTGGCAAGTCGTGGGAGGATGCCGATGCCGAAGTCGCCGAAGCGATCGACTTCTGCCGCTTCTACGCCGAACAAATGCTGGCGATGTCGCAACCGCAGCGAGTCGATCTCGCCGGCGAGGAGAACGAATTCCATTACCGTCCGCGCGGAGTGGTGGCGGTCATCGCGCCGTGGAATTTCCCGCTGGCGATTCTGTCCGGCATGACCGTCGCCGCGCTGGCGATGGGCAACACCGTCGTGATCAAACCGGCCGAGCAATCGTCCGTCATCGCCGCCAAGTTCATGGACATCCTGATGGAGTCCGGCTTGCCCGATGGCGTCGTCAACTTTCTGCCCGGCATCGGCGAAGAGATCGGCCCGACGCTCGTGCAAAGTCCCGATGTCGATGTCATCGCCTTCACCGGTTCGCGCAAAGTCGGACTCGAAATCAATCAAGCCGCGGCCGCGATAGATCTGCATCAACACGGCGTCAAACGAGTCATCGCCGAGATGGGTGGCAAGAACGCGATCATCATTGATGACGATGCCGACCTGGATGAAGCGGTGCTCGGTGTCGTGCAATCGGCATTCAGCTATGCCGGACAGAAGTGCTCGGCCTGTTCGCGAGCCATCGTGCTGGCCGGAGCCTATGACCAATTCCTCGAACGCCTGATCGGCGCGGTCAATAGCCTGACGCTTGGCCCCGCTGAAGAGCCGGGCACATTCGTTCCGCCGGTCATTGATGCCGACGCTCGCGAGCGAATCTCTGAGTTCATCGAACTCGGCAAGCTACAGCACATGGTTGCCGTGACGAGCGAAGTGCCGGCGAAGCTCGCGAAGGAAGGGAACTACATCGCTCCGCATGTCTTCGCTGATGTGCCTGCCGATTCGCGACTCGCTCAAGAAGAAATCTTCGGCCCGGTGCTCTGCGTCCTCAAAGCCAAGAATCTCGACGAGGCTTTCCACATCGCCAACTCGACCGACTACGCCCTGACCGGTGGCCTCTACAGCCGCAGCCCCGCGAACCTCGCCCGTGCTCGCCGAGAGTTTCAAGTCGGCAACCTGTATCTCAACCGCCCGATCACCGGCGCACTGGTCAATCGCCAACCGTTCGGCGGCTTCAAGCTCAGCGGCATCGGCACGAAAGCGGGTGGAGCCGATTACCTCATGCAGTTTGTGGTGCCGATCAGCGTCACCGAGAACACACTGCGCCGCGGCTTCGCAC
The DNA here is from genome assembly GCA_046156195.1 of Planctomycetaceae bacterium. GTDB lineage: Bacteria > Planctomycetota > Planctomycetia > Planctomycetales > Planctomycetaceae > SXKJ01. Next base: position 9,500 of record JBJXEX010000049.1, read on the forward strand.
CGAAGTCAGACAAGTAGATTAGGAGCCGCCACCGTGAGGGAGCGGTCATAAGTCCTTATGCCTCTCGCGGCCTGCTGTGAGATGTTTAACCGCAACGCTAACGGCGTGCGCGCCGCTGTGGAATCACTGTCGCAATCACCAACCGCGCACGCCGTTGGCGTAGCGGTTAAACATCTTGTCCCCGCTCGGAATATCAAGACGACCGCTCCCTGACGGTCGCGGCTCTAAATCTTCACGGCCTCGGAGAGGCGAACGAGATTCGTCACGCCAAGCCTGGCACCGGCTCGGCCTTCTCGATCAGCGACATCACTTCGCGTGGCACTCCGCGAGCCAGCCGCAGGGCAGCGACATCGAACAGCGTGTGAATCACGGTCCCCAAGAGATGCGAGGTCGTGATCGGTTCGGACAGAGGCACATCGTTCTTGCGAGACGCTTGGCCGATGACTTGGCCCATCTTCCACCCGCCACCCGCGAAGGCCAGTGTGCTGAGATTCGACCAGTGATCGCGTCCGCCGCTCTTGTTGATCTTCGGAGTGCGACCGAAATCTCCCGTGATGATCAGGTACGGGTTCATGCCGGGAACCAAAGTTCTTGGAGAAGTGAAACTTCAACAGGAACATCTGGGACAGGAAAATGAAATCAGCGAGAGTTCGACACGCTCAACGATCAATTGAGGCGAGACAGATCGTTGTTCTCGTCTTCATCAAGAGTCCGATTTTCCTGTCCCAAATTTTCCTGTCAAAATTGTTTCTTGAAGTCCTCAACAGAATCCGGTCAGCGAGGTATCGGTCGAGATTTGTCTTTTTCAGGCCTTCTTCGCATCGCCGCTGGTGCGCGGGATGGGGGGGCCGAGCAGCTTGACGATGTCTGGGTGGTCGATGCTTTCTTTTTGCAGCAGCAACTTCGAGACGGCGTCGAGTTGCTGGCGGTGCTCGGCCAACAGCTTGGAGGCTCGGTCGGCGGCGGCGTGGAGGAAGCGTTGGACTTCCAGGTCGATCGTGTGAGCGGTCTCTTCGCTGAACTCGCGAGCTTCGTGCAGCTCTTTGCCGAGGAAGGGATGATCTTCCCCCTGACGGAACGCAACGGGGCCGATCTTCTCGCTCATGCCCCAGTGGCTGACCATGCGGCGAGCCAATGAAGTTGCACGCTTCAAATCGTCTTCGGCTCCGGCGGAGAATTCGTCGAAGACCAGTTTCTCGGCCGCTCGGCCGGCGAGCATCATCGCCATTTGCGAGTGCATCCGTTTCTCACCGTAGTGATAGCGATCCTCTTCCGGGAGGAGTTGCGTGACGCCGAGTGCTCGGCCGCGCGGGATGATCGTCACCTTGTGGACCGGATCGACGTCGGGCAGAAACCAAGCGAGCAGAGCGTGTCCCGCTTCGTGATACGCGGTCATCGCTTTCTCGTGATCGTTGAGCACCTCTTCGCGTTTGGCTCCCATCAGAATTCGGTCGCGAGCGACATCGAAGTCGTCGGCGATGACGGCGTTCCGTTCGGCTCGGACGGCACTCAGCGCGGCTTCGTTGACGAGGTTTTTGAGTTCCGCGCCGGTGAAGCCGATCGTCGAGGCGGCGATGTCGGCGAGCTCAACGTCGTCGGCCAGCGGCACCTTGCGAACATGGACTTTCAGGATTTGCTGGCGACCCTCTTTGGTCGGCCGGTCGATGGTGATGTGACGATCGAATCGACCTGGTCGGAGCAACGCGGGATCGAGCACATCGGGCCGATTGGTCGCGGCCATGACGATCACCGATTCGGTCGGTGAGAAGCCGTCCATCTCGCTGAGGATTTGATTGAGCGTTTGCTCCCGTTCGTCGTGTCCGCCGCCGAGTCCCGCGCCGCGGACTCGGCCGACGGCGTCGATCTCGTCCACGAAGATGATGCACGGGGCGTTCTCACGAGCCTGTTGAAACAGATCGCGAACGCGGCTCGCGCCGACGCCGACGAACATCTGGATGAACTCGGAGCCGTTGATCGTGAAGAACGGGACTCCCGCCTCGCCCGCAGTCGCGCGAGCCAGCAACGTCTTGCCGGTGCCGGGTGATCCCATGAGCAGAACACCTTTGGGAATCTGCGCACCGAGCTTGTGAAACCGCTCCGGCGTCTTGAGGAACTCGACGATCTCCAGCAACTCCCCTTTCGCCGCTTCCATCGCGGCAACATCGAGGAAGGTCGTGTGATGGTCCGAGGGCTTGAAGCGTTTTGCTCCCGCTTTGCCGAAGCTGCCGATAAACGACGTTCCGCTGGGATCAATCGAGCGTCGCATGATGAAGAACACAACCAGCAATATGCCCATCAGAAACAGTGAGCCAAACAGAAACTGGCCGAACAACGGCGGTGCCGCGTCATCGGCTTTGAACTTGGAAACTTGCCGCAGCAGTTTGCGGAATTCGGGGTCTTCCAACATCGGTTCGGGAATGTGCGTGCTGAAAGATTCGCCGAGCTTCTTGCCACCCGTCTCGGCGGCGTCGAGGGCGACCTTCCATTTGCCGCTGGCGTGGCTCCCCGTCAGCGAGATTTCCGCGACGTTGCTCGCCACCAATTGCTTCCAGAAGACCGAGAAATCGACCTCGTTGCCGGAGCCGAGCAGATTCTTCCAGCTCATTGCCAGCATCAGCGAGAGAAACAAGCCAATCAAAATGACCGGCCCCCACATTGACTGTCGGGGCGCGTCATCATCTTCTCGATCACGTCGAGGGGTGCGTGGCTTGGGATCGGGCTGATTGCCCGGCGGGGGCGCGGCGGAATTGGGGTCAGGCATCGAGGCAGACGTTTCTAGTTCGGCCCAAAAAATTCGGCGCGGGAAACAGCCTCGCGCGGGGGCGGGATGGTAGCGAAGCCGCTCTTGGGCGTCACGAACGACTCGCCGCGTCGGCGGCCCGCCTGCGACCGCGTCTACTCACACGACTCAGGCGGGCCGCCTGGGCTACGGGGAGGCAACATCTCGATGAGCGCCTCCAACGGTAAGCCGATGACGTTGGTGAGGCTCCCTTCGACGCGTGTCACAAAGACGCTGGCGAGTCCTTGCAGAGCGTAGCCTCCCGCTTTGCCGAGCGGTTCGTCGGTCGCGAGATACCAGTCGAGCAACGGCTCGACATCCTCACGGACCCAGACCTGCGATTGCACAATGCGTTCGATCCGCTGGCCCGTCGGACGATCGGTCAGGCAGACGGCCGTGGCCGCGATGTGACTTCGTCCCGCGTACAAGTCGCGGAACCAACCGCGCACCACGTCGCGCCAGCAGTCCGCGTTCGGCGGTTGACCGAGCACCTGCAGACTCGCCGAGCCATCGTTGGCGACGATGACCGTGTCGGCCGTCAGCACCAGTGGTGAATCGTCACTCGGTGAGAGCTGCGCGAGCACGTCGTCGTTCTTCTCGCGAGCGATCCGCTCCAACCGCCGAGCGATCTCCGGCCACGCGGTGAGGCCCTCGAACCCCAACTCCTCCGATGAGACCGGCGGCCGAATGCCGATCGACTCCGGCGAGACGAGCATCTCCAACAACTCGCGCCGCCGAGGCGAACGTGATCCCAGAATGATTCGAGACATGTGAGGCAACCTCCGATTTCGACCCGAGTTTCCTCAGAAGGATAGATGGCATTTGTGTTTTTATTCCTCTGACCAGATTCCTTTGATTTCGACCCCTTAAACACAGGTTCGCCCAGGAATCAAAGGAATCTGGTCAAAGGAATGAAGACGACTTGAGAAATTGACAAATCTCTGCGGAGCCGAGTTCAAAGCGAGCAACTTCAAAGGGCGTAGGCCAAGGCGTCGGCGGATGTCGCCAACACGGACGCCTCCGGCTTGCCGTTAAACGATTTTCGGAGCAGGGGCAACATCCCTTACAAATCCCGAATAACCTTCTTTCTTCCTCTACTACGAAATTACGAACTCCGCCATGCCCGAACTGCCCGAAGTGGAAACGATGGTCCGTGGGATCCGGGACGTGATCACCGGCCGCAGCATTCTCGAACTGCGAGCCTGCCCCTGCGAATGCCGGCCGCTGATGTTGTCGCCGGAGTTCGATCAGATGGCTCGTCGCGCGCAGGGGCAGACCGTCACCGCCGTGCGGCGAGTCGCCAAGCGGGTGGTAATCGACCTGTCGAGCCGCGAATCGTTCATCATCGAACCGCGGATGACCGGGTTGATGCTGGTTGCCGACCCGCCGGATCGTGAGCACTTGCGGCTCGAATGGCGCGTGTCTGGCGACGAGCCTTGGCAGGCCCGCTCGATTTGGTTTTGGGACCGTCGTGGTTTGGGAGTCGTCCGGCTGTGCGATGCCGCTGAGTTGGATCGGCGATTGGGTCGCGAGTCGCTCGGCCAGGACGCGCTGTTGCTGACGCCAGCGGACTGGCGCGAGGTCTGTCAGCGAACAGCTCGGCCGATCAAAGTCGCGTTGCTCGATCAAAAGTTGGTGGCGGGCATTGGCAATTTGTACGCCAGCGAAATCCTGCATGTGGCCCATATCTCACCACTCAGGCCCGCCACGAAATTGACTCGCGATCAAGTCCGTCGGCTGCACGAAGCGACTCTGCAAGTGTTGCTCGATGCGATCAAGCACGAAGGCTCAACACTGGGGGACGGCACCTATCGCAACGCGCTAAATCAGAGCGGTGGCTATCAGAACGCTCATCGCGTCTACGACCGCGAAGCCGACCCGTGCCTGACTTGCGGACGTGGAAAAATTGTCCGCATCGTTCAAGCTCAGCGTGCGACCTTCTTTTGCCGAGCCTGTCAGCGATGAAGACGTGGTTGCCACGTTCGCCAGAACGCGAGAGTCACGCTGCCCGACACTCTGGCGAACCGGTCACCTAATCGGCATCGGGTTGCGGCAGGACTCCGGTCTCAACCGCCAAACGCAATGCTTCGGGGCTGGCATCCCAGGCCGCTTGATAGGTCGGCTCCAACGGCACCATCACATGCAGATCGTCACCCAAGAACAGCGGCATGTCGGGCAGCAGATCACCGACGGCTATCGGTTCGACGAAGGCCGATTGTTCACCACCCGACTCATACGAGGCCAGGATCCTGTCCTTGCCGTCCGGAAACGTAAACTCTTCGTCCAGGATTTCATCCCAAATGAGTTTGTGAATCCCGTTCGGGTCGCGAGGCGTGGGCGGAAACAGATCGACCACCAAGACATGAATGCCGGCGCGGAGAAAGTCGATGGTCTTGTCCACAAAGTCGCGGAGTGCCGCGCGACTGTCCTTGTTTCCCGGCGACAGAATCTCGATCACCGCGACGATCCGGCCAAGATGATGCTTGACGACAATTCGGTTGGCGCGACCGGCGTAAATCGACTGGCTCGTTCGCCGCATGATTCGCGTGACGGGGCGAGACAGCGTCGCCACGCCGCCGCCGCTCGATTCGGTCGTTGCCGACGGACGCTGGCCCCAGCGTTCGATTGCCAGCACGTCTGGTTCCTTGGGTCCAGCCCGCTGTTCGACGAGCGCGGAAAGCCCTTTCGGAAGGCGCCCCCGATTGAGCGTCGCGGTAATCTCAATCGACCAGTGCTGATGAAAATGGTGAAACAGCCCGGACGGGACTCGCGTCCAATCGTGGAGTGACATGACCGGCCTTTCTTGTCAGACGACATTTGGGGCAACGCCCCCATCGACCTTGTGTCGATGGAGCGAAAGAGGCTGGGCTACGACATTGTTAGCACACCATCGGTCGCTCCATCCAGGCAAGGGGGATGGAGGCGGGACAATTCGCAGCGTGCGTCGTGCGTCCGTGCTGAGGATTGTGATGCCGGTGGCTCGGTGTAATCTGCTCGTGACCGGTGACGCTTCCTTGTCGCCGTGAGAAATTTGCGAGCGGTGCGGCGTCAGTCCCCCGGTATTCTCACTCTTCAAATCGCCTCGCCTCGGAGCAACCCATGAAGCCACGCATTTTCATTTCGTCAGTCTCGTCCGAGTTAAAGACGTCGCGGCAGCTCGTGGCGAATGTGTTATCGAGGCTGGGATATGATCCGGTCTGGCAGGACATCTTCGGGACCGAGTCGGGCGATCTGCGGCAGGTGCTGCGGGACAAGATTGACGACTGCGAGGGCCTGATTCAGCTCGTCGGCCGCGGCTACGGGGCCGAGCCTCCCACGCAAGACGCCGAGTTCGGTCGCGTCTCGTACACGCAGTTTGAATTTCTCTACGCTCGCGCGCAAGGCAAGAAGACGTGGCTGATCTTCGCGGACGAAGGTTGTACGCGCGACCGGCCTCTGGACGAGTTGGATCGGTCGCACGATCCCCAGCATCCCGATCCGGTGGCCTATCAAGCCGAACGCCGCGCGTTGCAGGAGCAGTGGCGTCAGCTTTGGAAAGTCGAAAGCCATCTGTTTCACGGAGCCACCAGCGACACCGACCTGGAACTGAAGGTCGAACGCTTGCGGGACGAGTTCGCCGAACTGCGTCGCGAGTTCCGGTGGTGGCAGCAGAGCGTGACGCGGAACTTGACGGTCGTCGCGGCTCTGGCGTTGCTGTCGGTCGGCGTCGGGATGTACGTCGCGCGGCAACAGCAGCAGCTCCCGGAGCAGGTGACGGAGAAGACTGCCGAACAAGTGCAACAGGCTCAAGAGAAAACGGCCGATCAGATTGCGGCCGCCCAACAGCAGACCGCGGAGCACGTCGAGCGTTCGCTGGAAAAAGTGGTGCAGGTGCTGGCCAATCCGGCGGTGCTGGCCGACCGAATTCGGAAGGAGATCCACGCGACGGCCGAGGCGAAGATCCAAACGCTTCCCGATGCGAAGGGCCGCGGTCGGCTGGTTGCGGAGATCGAAAAGGAACGTGACCTCGCGCTCGGCCGAGTCGATGACCTGATCAAGTTGATTCAGGAGGGCCTGAAGGCGGGAGCCAGCCCGGTCTTCCAACGCGCCGCAGAAATCTTGCAGAAGGAAGGGACCGACGAAGCCCTGACCTATTTGGAAAGTCGCCGACCATCAACGCTCGAAACGGCTCGGCGTCACGCGGAGCAAGCCAAGACCGCCCAAGCCCGCACCGATGCAGAGAAGGAACTGCGAAACAAGAGCCTGCAAGCATTGGTCCTCGAAGCCGAACTGCTGGAAATCAAACTCCAATGGCAACCAGCTCTCGAACTTCGCGAACAAGTGGCCGAACTAGCCCCTGACTGGTTTGAAGCCCGGCACTACCTCGGCAAGTTGCATTTCACACTCGCACGCTTTCATGAAGCCGAACCGCATCTGCGTGCAACGGTGAAATTGGCTGCCAACCCAGCCGAGGAAGGCATTGCCCTCAACGATGTAGCGGTGTTACTCCAGGTCACGAATCGTCTGGCGGAAGCCGAGCCGCTGATGCGCCGCGGACTGGCCATCGACGAGCAGTCCTACGGGGCCGAGCACCCCAACGTCGTCATCCACCTCCACACCCTGGCAAAGTTGCTCCAGACCACGAATCGTCTTGTGGAGGCCGAGCTGTTGATGCGCCGCGCGCTGGCCATCGACGAGCAGTCCTACGGGGCCAAGCACCCAGACGTCGCCAGACAACTCATCAACTTGGCGCAGTTGCTCCTGGCCACGAATCGTCTGGCGGAGGCCGAACCGCTAATGCGCCGAGCGCTGGTCATCGACGAGCAGTCCTTCGGGGCCAATCACCCCAACGTCGCCAGCGATCTCAATAACCTGGCTGCGTTATTGCATGTCACGAACCGTCTGGCGGAGTCAGAGCCGCTGACACGTCGGGCACTGGCCATTGAAAAGCAGTCCTATGGTGCCGATCACCCCAACATCGCTTCCAACCTCAATAACCTGGCGATGTTGTTGCAGGCTACAAACCGACAGTCGGAGGCCGAGCCGCTGATGCGCCGCGCGCTGGCCATCGACGAGCAGTTCTACGGTGCCGAGCACCCCAAGGCCGCCGCCGCCCTCAACAACTTGGCGACGTTTCTTCAGGCCACGAAACGCCTGGCGGAGGCAGAGCCGCTGAAGCGCCGCGCATTGGCCATCGACGAGCAGTCTTACGGAACCAAGCACCCTGATGTCGCCCGCGACCTCAACAACCTAGCGACGTTGCTCCAGGCCACGAACCGTCTGGAGGCGGCTGAGCCGTTGAAGCGCCGCGCGTTGGTCATCGCCGAGCAGTCCTACGGTGCCGAGCACCCCTATTTCGCCACCGCGCTCAACAATCTCTCCCAGTTGCTCCAGGCCACGAATCGTCTGGAGGAGGCCGAGCCGTTGATGCGCCGCGCGTTGGTCATCGCCGAGCAGTCCTACGGTGCCGAGCATCCCTCTGTTGCCATTTGCCTCAACAATTTGGCGATGTTACTTCAGTCCACAAAACGTCTGGCACAAGCCGAGCCGCTAATGCGCCGTCACGTTACCATCTTTCATTTGTTCGGCATCAAAACAGGTCACCAACATCCCCAAATTCGGACGGCATTGGCGAACTATCGTGACTTGCTTCGGGCGATGAAGCTCCGGCCAGATGAGACTGACCAGCGCGTCCAAGCCGCGTTGCAGACGTCGAGGCCGCTGAAAGCCATCGTGCCTGAGGCCGATCGGCTACTCGGTCCCGGCCAGCCAGTGGCGGATGTGCTTGCGGCGCTGGATCGGCAATACAAAGCGGAAGACAAGCCACCGATCTATTTCCTGCGTCCCGATCAGCCAATCGCTCCGCATCTCGACGAACTCCTCGGCCGATCCAAGCTCGATGTCCCGCTCAACGAGCCGATCGTCCCGCACCTGGAAAAACTGCTCGGCCCGGCGAAATCGCCCCAGGAAGTCTTCGAGACGCTCGACCGCCAGTATCGCGA
>JBJXEX010000062.1:0-7649 GCA_046156195.1 Planctomycetaceae bacterium
CGTTCGCCCGAACGCGGGGTGTCCAAGCCCGCGTTCTGGCGAACGCGGCTACGAAAGTCCGCAGTCGGATGAGCGTTTCGTTTCCTGTCCCAAATCTGCCTGTCGAAATCTTTCCGTCGTCACCAAAACCCCATCACTCGGACGAGCGTGTCGAACGTCGCCATCATCGTGCGCTTGGCTTCGCGGTTTTCTCCAAGTGTTCCGGGATGCCCAGCAGCGCGGGGTCGCGCGAGTTATCGCCGGTGATCTCCGGAATGGGCTGGGTGTCGAGCCACTCGTTGAGCGTGATTCGGCCGGGCGTCGGATACTGAAAATTGCCGGGGACAAGGATCGGGCCGAGCCACAGTTCCGAGTTCTCCTGCAAGGTCCGCTCGCGAATGCGGAGCGTGTAGACGATGCCGTATTGCAGAGTTCCCTGGATCGACTCCTGAGTGCGAACCGGGTTCGTGTAGACATAGACGATGCCGTTGAGCGCGACCTCCGGCTGTCCGTCGAAATCTCCCAGACGATATTTCGCCGCCCAACGATCACCGATCTGCAAGACCTCCAGCTTGGCCGGTTCGTCCGTGGGCATTGGTTCCTTGCGATCGCCGACTCGCTGAGTCAGCAGCATGTCCCCCATGATTTGATCGGTGAATAACGTCGGGCTTGCGTTCGCCGCGCGTTCGATTTCCAGCCGCACGAAAAGCTGCGAGCCACTCTGCGGTTGGCCGATTGCAACCGGTTGGTCGTGCTCGTCGATCAGCGACAGCCGCAGGATTGCCGTGCGGTAGTCGCCGCCGTTGAACAGCTTTTCGTTCCGTTCGTCGTTGCCGCGATAGTAAGTGCCTCCCAGTCCTCTCGTGCCGCGCGGACGCAGTGGCGTGGGCTGTGCTCCGTTCAACATGACCGGTCGAGTTTCACCGGCGGCTGTCGCTGCGACCAACTTCTGTTCGTTGATGGCCAACTCCGACGACTGCCGCATCGTGAAGGCGACCACGTCCCACAAAACCGTACACAAAACCACCGCAACGAAACCGGCCAGCGAGACGTGCTGGCAGAGGCGGTGTAACCAACGCTCGGAATCCCACCCGCGAATGCCGATGGGCTGTTTAACCGCAACGCCATCGGCGTGCGCGGGTCGCGCCGTCAACCACGAAAACGCCCACGCCGATGACGTTGGGGTTAAACAGGCCGACGTGTCATCCTCTCTCGCGTGCGGTTGATCGACCGGCAAGCGACGGACTCGCTCGGCGATGCCCACCAGAATCGCGAACAGCAGCAAGAAATAAACTTTCGGCTCACCACCAACAACGCCCAGCCGCTTGAACAAGTCGTTGCCGTAACGGGTGAGAAACTCATCGCGGCCCGAAGGCGGCGTCTTCTCCGGCCAGGGAGCTTTCGCCTGAACCCAGCGACGAAGCGTGTCGATTTCTCGCTCGCTCAATCGGCCACCTTCTTTGGGCATGACCACGGTCGGATCATCGCTGGTCACGCGCCGCAGAAGTTCGCTGTTCTCAGCGGAAGTTCCGATGAGCTTCTTGCCCGACAGACCTCCCGAGAGCGCGAACGTCTTTTCGTCCAATCGCAGCCCCCCCTGTTGTTGATGCTGACCGTGGCAGTTCAGGCACCGCGCTTTGAAGATCGGCGCGACCTCTTGGTGAAAGTCGATCACGGATGTCTGTGGCGGTTCGGTCGCACAACCGGCGAGCAGCAGCACAACACAGGTCAGCCAAGGACCAGCATTCGTGACCACTCTTGACATCGAACAACTCCACCACCAATTGAGACGGGCGAGCGGGCTGACGCCCAATGGCACATTACTTTGCGCCGTAGCCACGCTCTCGCGAGCGTGTCGGAAAATGTAACCCGAAGCGTTAGCGAGGGAGTTTGAACTGTGAACTCTCGAAGATTTCGCCCCTCGCTGACGCTTCGGGTTACATGATTTCGACTTTTTCAACTGGCTCGCCAGATTGCCTTCCGGATGTTCGCACGCGGGATATCATGGCGACTCGCAAAAACAGGGACCATTCCCGCGATCGGAATCCAGACACCATGTTGCAGACTCGAACCTTGCTGGCCGGCGTCGTGATGGGATTGTGGTTCGCACTCACGGCGAGAGCAGCGGAGCCGGTGGATTATCTGCGCGAGATCAAGCCCATCCTGAAGGAGCGTTGCTTCGCCTGTCACGGGGCGCTCAAGCAACAGGCGAAGTTGCGGCTCGATACCGGTGCGAGCCTTCGGCAGGGTGGCGACGCGGGGCCGGCGGTCGTGGCCAGCCAGCCGGCGAACAGTCCGCTGATCGAACGGCTCACATCCAATGATGCCTCGATCCGCATGCCGGCCGAAGGCAAGCCGCTGACCGCCGAACAAATCGTGCTCATCAAAACCTGGATCGAACAAGGAGCCGCATCGCCAGAAAACGAGCAGCCCGAGCAAGACCCGCGCGAGCATTGGGCGTTCAAGAAGCCCGTGCGGCCGGCGGTGCCTCAAATCGAAAATCAAAAATCGAAAATCGAAAATCCGATTGATGCGTTCGTGCTCGAGAAGCTCGACGAGTTCGGCCTGACACCGAGACCGCTCGCCGAGAAGCACGTCTTGCTGCGGCGCGTGTACCTCGACCTCATCGGCCTCCCACCAACTCGTGAGGAGTTGCAAGCGTTCCTCGCCGATGAGTCGCCCACCGCCTATGAGTCGGTCGTCGATCGGTTGTTGCGCGATCCGCGTTACGGCGAGCGGTGGGGCCGGCATTGGATGGACATCTGGCGGTACAGCGATTGGTACGGTCGCCGGCATGTCCCCGATGTCTGGAACAGTGCTCCGCAAATCTGGCGCTGGCGAGATTGGATCGTGCGATCGCTCAACGCGGATCACGGCTACGACCGGATGATTCGCGAGATGCTCGCCGCCGATGAAGTCTGCTCCGAAGACGATGAGGCCGTCGTCGCGACCGGCTATCTGATTCGCAACTGGTACGCGCTCAATCCGAACGACTCGATGCGCAGCACCGTTGAGCACACCGGCAAAGCGTTTCTCGGTCTGACGTTTAATTGTGCTCACTGCCACGACCACAAGTACGACCCGATTTCGCAGGACGACTATTTCCGGCTGCGAGCGTTCTTCGAGCCGATCAGCATTCGCCAAGACCGCGTGCCGGGCGAAGCCGATCCGGGTCCGTTCGAGGAATACAGCTACGGCAAGCTGCGAAAGATTCAGCGGCTCGGAGCCGTGCGGATCTTCGACAAGACTCCCGACGCGCCGACGTGGTTCTACACCGGCGGCGACGAACGCAACCGCGTCAAAGAACGCGGCTCGATGCCACCCGGAGTCCCTGCGTTTCTCAGTGAATCACCCGTGAAGGTCGATCCGATCACACTTCCTCCGCGAGCTTCGTATCCCGGTTTGCGACCGAGCCTGCATGACGCTCTGCTGACCGAAGCTCGCGCGGCAGCGACTCAAGCCGAAACGGAACTGGCCACGGCGAAGCAATCGCAAAGTGACGTGCCGCAAGCCGTGCGAGACCAGCTCACGCAAGCCGAGACCGCGTTCGCCGCCGCCGTTTACGAGGCCGAGCAAGCGGGACGTCCCGGAGCACTCGCGGGCCGCCAATCACTGCTGCTCGACGCAACCGCGGGACGTCGCGTCATTCAAAACGGATTGCCGCAGCTCAAAGCATTGGAGGACGGCACCACGCTCAGCTTTCAATGGCTGATCCTCAACGAGGCTCACGTCAATTTCCAATTCGCGAAGGACGTCGTGAAGGGGCTGACCGCCGGCTACATCGCGTTTGAAAAGGGCCGCATCGTCTCGTATCAGCCGGGGACGTTCACCGAATTCGAGACCGGGCGCTACGACTTCGCCGCCGGGCAGCGGCGCTTTCAAGTGGCGCTCGTGCTAGAGACGAAGGCCGATCGCTGCCTGCTGACGGTTCGCTCGCTGACCGACGACAAGCTGCTGGTCGATCGAGTGCCGGTGGCGCTCAACGGCTGGAACCCGGTCGGCGATGCGACGAAGGGGATCTCCTTCGATGCGAGAACTGGCAGTGTCGTGGTGCTCGACGATGTGACGCTGACTGCCCCGATCCTCGAAGGGAAGCCACCCGCGCGGCTGGTCTCGTTCGACTTCGAACCGCCGAAGTACACCGAGGGTCGCGATGTCCTCGGCATCGACGGCTGGGCGAACTCGTCCTTCGGAGTCGCTCCCGCAACGTCGGTCGTCTCGACCACTGCCGGCAACGAATCGCTCCGCGACGTGTTACAGAAACGGCAAGCGGCTCATCGCGCCGTCGAAGCGATCCAGTTGCCGCTGCGAGCCGCCGAAGCCAAGCAACTCGCCGCTCTCGCGGAACAGGCCAGTCTCGAAGCCCGCATCGCCGCCGATCGCGCGAAATACGGCGAGCCGGCAGGTGTCACCTCAGACGTGCCGGCGCTCGCTCGTGTCGCCAGCCAACTTGAACGAGCAGCGGCCGTCAAAAAGGCCGAAGCCGATTTACTCGCGGCCGAACGCGCGCTGGTTGTCGCCGAAGCGAAGCCGCCAACGGACACCAACCGCGCGAAGGAAATCGACGTGGCGAACAAACAGCTCGCTGCCGTTCGCCCGCTGCTCGACAAAGCGCGTGTCGCGGCGGCGGACTCAACCTCCGAAGCGTATTCGCCGTTCAGTCCGACGTACCCCAAAACCAGCACCGGCCGCCGTCGAGCCTTGGCCGACTGGATCGCCAACACGAACAACCCACTGACCGCACGAGTGGCCGTCAATCACATCTGGTCGCATCATTTTCATCAGCCGCTTGTCAGCACCGTCACCGACTTCGGCCGCAACGGAGCACGACCCACGCATCCCGAACTGCTCGATTGGCTGGCCGTCGAACTGATGGACTCCGGCTGGAGCATGAAGCACCTGCATCGCTTGATCGTGACGAGCGCGGCGTATCGGCGTACCAGTCGGGTTGAGAGTTTAGAGTTGAGGGTTGAGAGTTCATTACCCTCAACCCTCAACCTTCAACCCTCAACCAGTCACGATCCCGAAAACAAACTCCTCTGGCGCATGAACCCCGGCCGCATGGAAGCCGAAGTCGTGCGCGACAGCTTGCTATACACGGCAGGCAAACTCGACCCGAAGATCGGCGGCCAAGAATTGGAGAACAGCGAAGCTCTGACGACCTTCCGCCGCAGCCTGTACTACAGCGTCTTCCCCGAACAAGGTGGCAAGAGTGCGATGGGCGAATTGTTCGACGCGCCCGACGCCCTCGAATGCTACCGCCGCTCGCGCAGCATCGTCCCACAGCAGGCGCTCGCACTGACCAATAGCGATCTCGTGCATCAGTTGAGTACCGCCTTGGCAGGGGAAGAGGGGGAGACGGAGGACAGTTGGTTTGTCGTCGCAAGTTTTGAGCGTATTCTGACTCGTGCTCCGTCGGCTCGCGAAATGGAGATCTGTTTGGAAGCATTGCACAGCCAACGCGATGCCTTGACGAAATCCAAGCTCACCGATGCCACCCTGCGTGCGCGGGCCAGCTTGATCAGGGCACTCTTCAACCACAACGACTTCGTGACCATTCGCTGAAAAGAGTCGCTCACAGAATCATGGGTCACAGAACCATGATTCTGTGAAACATGATTCTGTGATTCATTGGAGACCGTGATGACTCAATCCCATCGTCGAGCTTTCCTCGCCGACCTCGGCATGGGCTTCACCGGCGTAGCGCTCGGAGCAATGCTCGCCGAAGACGGGATCACTCGCGCTGCCGACGCAACCGCGGTGTCTCCTCCTCCCCTCCTCGCCTCCCCTCCTCCTCACCGCCCCGCAGCAGCCAAGTCCATCGTTTGGATTTTTCTTTCCGGCGGCTATTCGCACGTCGAGACGTTCGATCCAAAAACGGCGCTCAATCAATACGCCGGGATGACGTTCGACAAGACTCCGTTTGAGAACCCGCTCAACTCACCGTTGCAGAAGAAACGGTTCCGTTCGGTAGCGGCCGAAGAGATCAACATTCGGGACGTCTACCCGACGATCTATCCCATGCAGGTCGGCTGGCGACAACATGGCGAGAGCGGCATCGAGATCACCGATTGGTGGCCGCATCTCGCTCAGCAAGTCGATGAGCTGTGCTTCGTTCGCAACATGTGGACGACGGACAACGATCACGCTGCCGAGAACCAGATTCACACCGGCCGCCATCGGCTCGATGAACAACAGCCAAGCCTCGGAGCCTGAGCGCATTACGGACTCGGCACACTCAACGAGAACCTGCCGAAGTTCGCGGTGCTCGGCGGGCCGACGAGATCGGATACACGGCTGTCGATCGACTCACTGTATCTGGGGCCGCAATACGCTGGAGTGCCGCTCACGCTGGACCCGAAGAATCCGCTGCCATTCGGTCAACGCCAAGCCAGCCAATCTCTGGAAGAGCAACGGCAAGAGTACGACTTGATCAACAAGCTCAACGCGCTCACAGCGGTCGAATACCCGGAAGACCAAGAACTGCAAGCTCGCATCCGCGCCTACGAGCTGGCGTTTCGGATGCAGGCCGCCGTTCCCGAAGCGATCGACTTCGCGCAGGAGACGGAAGCGACCACGAAGCTCTACGGCATCGACGCCGACGCGACCAAGTTGGCTGGCCAGCGGTTGCTGGCAGCGCGGCGGTTGGTCGAACGAGGCGTGCGGTTCGTGCAAGTCTTCCCGTCGCCGTACGGAGTTTGGGACTCGCATCAGAAGCTTAAGGACAATCACACGCGGCTGTGTGCGACGATTGATCGGCCGGTCGCGGGGTTGATTCAGGATTTGAAACAGCGCGGGTTGCTCGAAGACACGCTGGTCGTGTTCTGCACCGAGTTCGGCCGCACTCCGGGCTTGGAACTGCGCGGCGGAGGCAAGGACGGCCGCGATCATCACCCGAACGGCTTCACGATCTGGATGGCCGGCGCAGGTTTGAAACGCGGCTACGTCCACGGCGCGACGGA
This sequence comes from Planctomycetaceae bacterium, assembly GCA_046156195.1. Lineage (GTDB taxonomy): Bacteria > Planctomycetota > Planctomycetia > Planctomycetales > Planctomycetaceae > SXKJ01. The sequence continues at coordinate 6,942 of JBJXEX010000062.1, forward strand.
TGAACTCGGCTACCACGCGCTCGGCGAGGGTCACTACGTCACCGACCTGCACGCGACCGTGCTGCACTTGCTCGGTCTCGACAACCGCAAGCTGCACATCCCCGGCCGCAAGCGTCTGGAGATCGACGACGGAAACGTGATCGACGACATCCTGGCATGATGATTGTGTCGCACGCGGCTCGCGTGCGATGAATCTCGTTCCCATGCTCCGCGTGGGAACGAGATTGAACTGGCGAGCGGGGCGGCGTCAGCCCCCCGGTTTGGTGACCAATTCGCATCGGGACTTTTAGCCTCTCAGGATATCCCTGAGTGCCACGATTATTTTCAGTTGGCGCTTGCTCATTTGAGTTCCCTCTTCCTGCCGTCCCCGCTCACTGATCGCATTCGCGCCTCGTCGCGTATCAAATCCGACAAAAAACATTGTCCACCTTCGGAGACAGCCCCATGTCCCTCGCGAGCTGAAACTGGTTGGCCGCCCTGCGTCACCGCTTGAAGGCCAGTTTCTCCAAAGCCCCCCCTCTAAATTCACACACAGAAATCGGCACGCGCGGTCGGGTGCCTTGGAAGCGTTGGAGCAGCGTTTGCAACTCTCTTCCACCAGTTTCGTTGACGGTCAATTGTCGATCGAAGTCACCGGCAATGACCGTGTCCAAGTTTCGGCGTCGCACGGGCAGGCGGTCGTGAAGTTCAACGGTCGTGCCGCCGACC
>JBJXEX010000064.1:0-10187 GCA_046156195.1 Planctomycetaceae bacterium
CTTCCGGCGAAACATTGTTCTGACGGCGTGCCATCCTTGGCCTCCTGGTAAATAATGAACTTCCTCTTGACCTCCAGCACGGCTTTTAGCCTACCAACGACAACTCGCAAACCCCGTCGCGCACCCCTCCAAAGGCGGTTCGTAAATTGTCGCGAGACAAAATCGAAGTCCGATCCTATCTTGGTGGACTGGTGCAGTCATTCGAGCGTACAGCGGCTTGAGACAAAGTTCGGAACTCTGGAGTAGGAACCCTTCATGCATAGTCATCGAACCATGACCCGGCGAAGTTTTCTGGGGCAGACTGCTATGGGAGCTGCGGCAGCGCCGCTCATTCTCAGTTCGACCAGTCTTCATGGGCAGGAGAAGCCTGCTCCGAGTGAGCGGATCACGCTCGGGGTCATCGGCACCGGCAATCAGGGCTTCAATGACATGCGAGGTTTTCTCGGCGATCCGCGTGTGCAAATTATTGCCGTGTGCGACGTCAACAAGGAAAGCGCCGGTTACTGGAACGGAAAAGTGGCTGGCCGCGAGCCGGGTCGCAAGCTGGTCGAGGACCACTACGCTGAGTCTAAGAAGTCAGGGACGTACAAGGGCTGCGACGCCTACGAGGACTTCCGTGATTTGCTCGGCCGCAAAGACATCGACGCCGTTTTGATTTGCACCCCCGACCATTGGCATGCAATCCCCACGATCATGGCGGCCAAGGCAGGCAAAGACATTTACTGCCAGAAGCCGCTGTCGCTGACGATCGCCGAGGGACGAGCCATGAGCGACGCCGTCAAAAAGTACAGCCGCGTCTTTCAGACAGGCAGCCAACAACGCTCCGACCCGAAGTTCCGCTACGCCTGCGAACTGGTCCGCAATGGACGCATCGGGAAGTTGCACACCGTTCGATGTGGGCTTCCGGGCGGCCAATCTGACTACGGGAAGACCGGTGATCGCAAGAAGCCCGAGCCGATACCGGAAGGCTTCAACTACGACTTCTGGCTCGGACCCGCTCCCAAGGCCGAGTACGCGCCTGCTCGTTGCCACGTCAACTTCCGCTGGATCTACGACTACTCTGGAGGCCAAGTCACTGACTGGGGTGGGCACCATCCCGACTGTGCTCAGTGGGGCATGGGGACAGAGTTGACCGGGCCAACCGAGATTCGAGCCGCCAAGGGTGTCTTCCCGAAGGACGATCTTTGGGACACCGCCACCGAGTTCTACTTCGAGGCTCATTACGCCAACGGTCTGAAACTCATCATCTCCAACAAGGAGCGTGGAGGCGTGACTTGGGAAGGGTCCGAAGGAACGGTGATGGCCAATCGCGGCTTCCTCGACGCCAACCCCAAGAAGATTCTCGACTCCGAGATCGGCCCGAACGAGATCCATCTCTACGAGAGTAACAATCACTACCGCAACTTCATTGACTGTGTCCTTTCGAGGAAGCCGACAGCAGCCCCGGTTGAGGTCGCCCATCGCTCAATTACCATTTGCCACCTCGGAAACATCGCCATGCGGCTTGGAAGAGAGTCGCTGAAGTGGGATCCTGACAAGGAACTCATCCTCGATGACGCCGAGGCTTCCAAGATGCTCAGCCGGGAATACCGCGCACCGTGGAAGCTCGAGGTGTGACGGCGAAGAATCCGTGTTTTGTGGTTGATGGTTCGCCGGCAAGCTCGAACGCGATGACTGGCGACGGGTACTTGCGGATCCTCGGCGAGTTACGAAATCTGGAAAGCGAAGGATTAGCCCAGATTATTCATGGCCTCGATGTAACCCGAAGCGTAAGCGAGGGAGTCATCACACACTCCCTCGCTTACGCTTCGGGTTACATCGCAGCACGCTGCTCTCCCCAATGAGTAGGCCATGAATAATCTCGGTTAGTCGCCGGCTGCCGGAATGGGACGGGAAATGTGAATGCCATCGTTAGTGACCACAACCCAATGGGTTGGCAGTTCGACAACACTTACTCGCGGCTGCCTGAAATCTTTTTCGCTCCGGCGAAACCGGCCACTTTCGGAGCACCTCGCTTAGCGATTCTAAACCGTCGACTGGCCGATGACCTCGGCCTCGACCCCAATACGATTTCACCTGAAGCCGCCGCGTCCTTGTTCGCTGGCCAGGAACTACCAAGCGGCTCCCGACCGATCGCGCAGGCCTATGCCGGACATCAGTACGGCCACTTCACGATGCTCGGTGACGGCCGCGCGATCCTGCTAGGTGAACACCGATCGCCCTCCGGGCAACTCGTCGATATCCAATTGAAAGGGTCGGGGCAGACGCAATTCTCACGTCGCGGCGATGGCCTTGCCGCGCTCGGGCCGATGCTCCGTGAGTACATCATCAGCGAGGCGATGTTCGCCCTCGGAATTCCGACCACTCGAAGTTTGGCCGTTGTCACCACCGGCGAACCGGTCTACCGAGAGGTCAAGCGGCAAGGGGCGATCCTCACCCGCGTGGCTGCCAGCCACATTCGGGTTGGGACGTTCGAGTATCTAGCTGCGAAGGACGATGAATCGAACCTGCGAGTGCTGGCGGACTACGCGATCAACCGGCACTTTCCGGAGTTGGCCGACTTACCGAGCCGGTATCTGGAGTTCTTCCGCGCGGTCATGGATCGACAAGCCGCTCTTGTTGCCCGATGGCAGCTCGTCGGTTTCATCCACGGCGTGATGAATACTGACAACATGGCGATTTCCGGAGAGACGATCGATTATGGCCCGTGTGCGTTCATGAACGCCTACCGTTCGGACACCGTCTTCAGTTCGATCGACCACGCTGGCCGGTACGCCTATGGCAACCAGCCCGCAATCGCGCAGTGGAACTTGGCCCGTTTCGCTGAGACCCTGTTGCCACTTCTTGCTGATCAACAGGAGAAGGCAGTTGCCATCGCGACAGAAGCACTCGGCGAATACCCAGCGCTGTTCGAGCAATACTGGCTGTCTGGGATGCGGGCCAAGTTGGGGCTCCAGAGTGCCGAGGCTGGCGACATGGAGTTGGTTCAATCTCTGTTGGCCTGGATGCAAGAGAACCGGGCCGATTTTACCAACACGTTTCGCGATCTCTCGGAAGATGAGTTGCCGAGCGGGAACCAGTATGAAGATCCGAATTTCCGCGAATGGCATTCGCGTTGGCATCTTCGCCTCCGTCGAGAGAGTCGGCCGAACAGCCAAGCCCACGCCGCCATGAGAGGCGTCAACCCGGTCGTCATTCCCCGGAACCGTCGAGTCGAGGAAGCCCTCGCAGCCGCAGAGAACCACAACGATCTGTCAGTGCTTCATCGTCTGTTGGCGACGCTGGCGACGCCGTACGAAGTCGGAACCGATACGCCTAGGTATCAGCAGCCTCCGATTGACGATGGTGGTTACCGAACATTCTGTGGAACGTAACCGATCGACACTACGTTCGGGCGAGGCAATTCAACACGACCTCCGCAGTCATCTACTGAGGTGGCGACTCCAGCTTTCTGGCCGTGTTGGACGATCAACGAACGGGACTGCTGACCGCAGCGCTGACGATCAAGCCAGAATGTCCTTGAGCACATGGCCTTCGTCGGTGGGACCGATCAGGCGGTTGTCGAGTCCCTGATACGCGTAGCTGAAGCGATGCGGATCGAGGCCCAGTGTGTGCAGGATCGTCGCCTGGAGGTCACGGATGCTGACCGGGTTCTCGACGGGGTAGTAGCCAAAGTCGTCGGTCGCGCCGTAGGCCAGGCCCCCCTTGATGCCCCCGCCCGCGAGCCACATCGTGTAGGCATAAGGATGGTGGTCGCGGCCGATGTAGCCCTTCTTCAACTCGCTGCGGACGTTGTTCTGCATCATCGGCGTGCGGCCGAACTCGCCGCCCCACACGATCAGCGTTTCGTCGAGCAAGCCACGCTGCTCCAGATCGAGCAGCAATCCGGCGATCGCCCGCTCCGTCTGCTGGCACTTGATGGGGAGCGTTTCGTCGATGCTCTCGCCCAGCGATGAGCCGTGGTGATCCCAGCCCCAATCGTAAAGCTGCACGAACCGCACACCATTCTCGATCAAGCGTCGGGCGAGCAGGCAGTTGTTGGCGAACGTCGGATCGTCCCCCTTGTAGAGGACTCGCGGATCGTCGGCACTCTCGGCGGGCGAGACGAAGCCGGGCTTCGCGCCGTACAGGTCAAGCACATGCTGCGGCTCCTTCGAAATGTCCATCACGTCGGGCACTGCCGACTGCATGCGGAAGGCCAACTCGTACTGGGCAATGCGAGAGATCGTCTCCGCATCGCCGCTGCGACGATGCTCGGCCTCATTCATTTCGGCGAGAGTGTCGAGCATTCGCCGTCGCAGCGTGCGATCGAGTCCCGCTGGATCGCTGAGGTACAGAACGGGATCGCCCGACGTGCGGCATTGCACTCCTTGATAAACGCTTGGCAGGAATCCCGAACCCCACAGCGACTTGCCCGCGTCCGGCGTCTTGCCTCCCGACAGCAGGACCACGAATCCCGGCAGGTTTTCGTTGACGCTGCCGAGGCCGTACGTCACCCACGAACCGAGCGACGGGCTGCCGAGTCGCGGCGTTCCCGTATGAATGAAGAGCTGCGCGGGAGCGTGGTTGAACTGCTCGGTGTGAATCGTCCGGATAACGCACATCTTGTCGGCGACCTTCGCGAGATTCGGCAGCAGTTCGCTGAGGAGTTGTCCGCTCGCGCCGTGCCGCTGAAACTCAAACTGCCCCGCGAGCACCTTCGGCACCCCTTTGATGAACGCGAACCGCTTCCCTTCGAGAAACGACTTGGGCGCGTCCTGCATGTGCAGCTTCTTCAACTCCGGCTTGTGATCGAACAGCTCCAACTGCGAAGGAGAACCGGCCATGTGCAGGTAGATGGCCCGCTTCGCTCGCGGCGCGATCATCGGCTGCTTCGGAATGAGCGGGTTCGCGGCGAGCCCGTCACGCGCCATCAACGCGTTGAGCGCCAATGCACCGAAACCGAGTCCGCCGGTCTGGAAGAAATGACGGCGGGTGATGTCTTGCAGGTGATTCATGTCCTCATCTCCCAGGCAACCCCACCGGGCTTGTCCCGGTGGATTCAGGCTTTTGCACTACTTGTGTTCATTGGAATCTCCGATCGCCGTAGTGCAAAAGCCAGCGAGCCACCGGGACAAGCCCGGTGGGGTGAAAATAGATTGTCAGTTTCGCGTCAAAAACTCGTCGAGGTTCAAGATCGCATTCGCCGTGACAATCCAGGCGGCGAACTCGGTCGGCTCCATGGACGGAGCGTTCCCTCGGCTGGACTTGATGATGGCCTCGGCCTTCTCCGGTGCGGCCTCGAAGGCGGTTTGAGCATCTCGTTGCAGTCGAACCAGCGGAGCGGCTTCTCCGTCGCGGAGAGGTCGCACGAGAGCCAGCCGCAGACCGCGTGCGGCGCGTGACTCGGCATCAGTGCCGTCGGCCACCATGCGTTTCGCGAGCGCGGCCGCTGCTTCGAGATAGACCGGGTCGTTGAGCGTGACGAGCGCCTGTAGCGGCGTGTTCGTGCGGATGCGGCGGACCTGACAGACCTCGCCGCTTCCGGCATCAAACGTCGTGAGCGACGGGTAAGGCGTCGTCCGTTTCAGATAGGTGTAGAGTCCGCGACGGAAACGGTCTTCTCCTTCAGCGTCGATCCACTTCTGGCCGTTGTATGTCGAACGCCACATCCCGGCCGGTTGCGGCGGCATCACAGACGGGCCTCCCATCTTGAGTGACAGCAGGCCGGAGACCGCCAGCGTCTGGTCGCGAACGACCTCGGCACCCAGTCGGTAGCGGGCACCGCGCGACGCGAGCACGTTGCGCGGGTCGGCCTCACGCAGCTTGGGAGTGATCTCGGATGCCTGCCGGTATGTGTCGCTCATCACGATTGACTTGATGAGCTTCTTCAACGACCAGCCTCCGTCGCGATACTCGGCCGCGAGCCAGTCGAGCAGCGCGGGATTCGACGGAGCCGCACCGAGTGCCCCGAAGTCTTCTTCCGTCTCGACGATCCCCTGTCCATTCAACCGCGACCAGACGCGGTTCGCCCAGACGCGCGGCGTCAACGGGTTCTCCTTGCTCACCAACCAAATCGCCACGCCCAGCCGATTTCGCGAAGCACCTTCCGGCAGCCGGCCGAATTCGGCGACGACTTCCGGAGTCACCGCGTCTCCCGGATCGAGGAAGTTGCCGCGCTTGTGAATCTTCGTGACTCGTTGTTTGTCCGCCGGCAACTCGCGCAGGATCGGCAGCAGCGGCAGCGACGATTCAAAATCCTTCACGCCCTTTTGAGCTGCTGCGAGTTCTTCGCGCGCCTTGCGAGTCTCCGGCGACTCAAACGTCGGCTTCAATCCGGCAGGGTCCGCATCGCTGGTTGACAAGCGGAACTGCGCGAGGACGAGTCGTTGGCCGTAGTTCTGCGTCAGCGTGACTCGCAGTTTCGCATCGGCTTCGACAGTGAGTCGCTCCGCGAAGTCGAAGATCGCGACATGCCGCTCGCGCTGACGCGGGCTGACGGCCCAACCGGTTTTCAGATCGCCATCAATCGCCGCCACGACGGGCCAACCGTCTTGAGAGTAATCGGCCCGCGGAGCGACCAGTTTGAGCGGCATCGTTGCATCGCCGCTGACCAACTCGACGACAAGCTCCGACACGACAAAGTTCGGATCGGCCGGATTGCGTCCGACACCAAGCTGCCCATCGGGAAACTTCGCCGGGATCGCTTCGAGCCGGAGCGCCGTGTGACGCCCGGCCTTCAGCGCGAGCGCCAGCGTATAGGTGTCTTCGTTCTCAACCTTGCCCGTCGCAAGGACCGCACCATCGGCTTGCGGAGTCAGCGTCGCACCGCTGCGAGCTTTCGCGTCAATGACTTTCGCGATCTTCCACTTGGCCTCTTCGTCGGCGACCAGCTTCGAGTCGGCGTCCGCGGCTTTCTTCGCCCCCTCCTCGGCAGCCTTCACGCGAACCAGCAGCTTCTCCTTCTCGGCTCGCTGTGCGGCGGTCGCCACAGGGAGACGCGGTGCGTCGTCGTAGCGGTCAGCATCTTCCGTCTGATTGAAGAGCGCGTAGAAGCGGTAGTAATCCTCGTTGGAGATCGGATCGTATTTGTGCGTATGGCACTTCGCGCAGCCCATCGTCAGCCCCATCCAAACCTGCATCGTCGTGTCGATCCGATCCTTCACGGCGACCGTGCGGAACTCTTCGTCGTCGGTCCCTCCCTCGTCGTTCGCCATCGTGTTGCGATGAAAGGCCGTCGCGATCAGTTGCTGCTCGGTCGCGTTTGGGAGCAGGTCACCAGCGAGTTGCTCGACGGTGAATTGATCGAGCGGCATATCAGCGTTCAACGCGTTGACGACCCAATCCCGCCACGGCCACATCGTCCGACCGAGATCCTTTTCGTAGCCCTTCGTGTCGGCATACCGCGCCAAGTCGAGCCACATCCGCCCCCAGTGCTCGCCGAACTGCGGTCGCTTGAGCAACTCATCAACGAGACGCTCGTACGCCGCGGGGGACGGATCGCGTGCGAAAGCATCCGCCATTTCCGGAGTCGGCGGCAGTCCGATCAGATCGAGCGACAACCGGCGTGCCAGTGCGTGCGGCGACGCGGCCTTCTGGATCGTCAGCCCCTTCTTGGTCAGTTCCGCTTTAACGAGATCATCCAGTGTTCCGGCCGGCCTCACGACCGGCTCAAACGACCAATGACGCTGCCACTTGGCCCCCTCGGCCACCCAACGCCGTAGCGTCTCGATCTGCTCCGGCTTAAGTTGTTTCTTCGACTTCGGCGGTGGCATGACCACATCGGGATCGGTGCTCGTCAGCCGAGCGATCAGGCTGCTTTTCTCGATCGAACCCGGAGCGATCGCCGTCTTGCCATCGCGCACCTTCTTCGCCTCGGCTTCGAGGTCCAGCCGCAACCCCGCCTGACGCTCGTGTTCGTCGGGGCCGTGGCAAGCGAAGCAATTCGCCGACAACACCGGCAGCACATCGCGAGAAAACTGGATCGGCTCGGCGGCGCGAACAGAAGCTGGCAGCAAGACAACGAGAAACAGAACGAAGTTTTTCATGATGAGAGAAGATACTTCGACGACGTGAGTGTGTCTTGCATGTTGGCATGCGAATAATCGTCGACGAGCCGGTTCAATCCACGCAGGCACCGTCAGTTCGCCAGTGGCGGAATCTCACCACAGTCGCCGTTAAACGATTTTCGGAGCAGAGGGCCAACGCCCGCAGCGCCTGTGCCGTGCTGATGTAGGTGCTGTAGTGATAGGTGTCGCGGTACAGCGACTTCATCCACCAGCGGCCGCTCACGCGCTGGTTTTGTTTCAACCAGACGATCCCTTTTTGCAGGCGCTCGTCGGCGGCGGGGATGCCGGCTTCTCGCAGCAGCACGATGGCGAAGGCGGTCATGTACGGATCGCTGCCAGGATTCGCCGCGTCCGGTTCGGACTGGATCATCTCGACGACTTTCGGGTCCATCTTCACATGCCACTTCATGAGGTCGGACATGCGCCGCGTGGACCAGCCACCGTCCGGCAAGTGCTGACGCCAGAGCATCGCGATCGAAGCCGCTCGCTGTGCTGGCGACACGACATCCGGCAGCAGCGCTGCGAGTTGCAGCTTCAGCGCGTGTTCGTAGTCACTGACCGGCTCGTGCTTGCTGAGGTACGACTTCATCCGCGCGACGCGATCCAGCGAGTCTTCATCCTTTACCGAGGCCAACCAACCGGGAGCGGTCGCGATCGCTCGCGCGGCTTGCACGGTCAACTCGAAATCGGTGGTGATTTACAGGATCTCGACCTTCAGAGACCGTTAGTGAAATGAGCCGCTACGAGTTGTCCAAACTCAGTGGCATCGACAAGTCCGTGCTGTCCAAGTTCGTTCACGGCAAGTGCGGGCTGTCGATGCAATCGCTCGACAAGATCGGCGAGCTGTTGGACCTGCAAATCACCAAGATCGAAGCCATCTTGGCCTCGCTGTTGTCTCGCCGGTCGCTCGCGGCCGAAGTTGCCGAGTGGGTGGGTAACGTACCTGAAGTGCTCGCCGAAAAATTGGGAGGGGTGGGCTTGATCGCTCCGCGCGAGAAGCAACAAAGAGACGCCACGATGCTCGGCGAGTTCGTTGACGCCTACCTCGCCAGCCGAACGGACATCAAACCTCGAACTCGAATCAATCTCCTACAGGTTCGCAGAAACCTCGTGAGCTACTTCGGCGAGACAAAGCCGATCGCAGACATCACCCCCGGTGATACCGACGAATGGCGGCTGATCTTCGCCCTCGCTCGCTTTGGTGGCCTGCGGACGCCTTCAGAGACGTTGTTGCTCCGTTGGGATGACGTGGATTGGGAACGCGGCCGGCTGCTGATCCGCAGCCCCAAGACCGAGCACCACGAGCGCAAAGACTCACGCTTCGTGCCGATCTTCCCAGAACTCCTGCCGCACCTCGAAGCGGCTTGGGATCAAGCCGCCGAAGGGGCCGAGTTTGTGATCGCCCGCCGCCGAGACAGCGGCATCAACCTGCGGACGCATCTCCTGCGGATCATCGCCAAAGCCGGTCTGACCGCATGGCCGAAGCTCTTCCAGAATCTCCGCAGCACTCGCGAAACCGAATTGGCCAAGACCTATCCGCTCCACGTCGTCACATCTTGGCTGGGCAACAGCCAACTGATTGCAGCCAAGCATTACCTGCGAGTCACTGACGACCATTTCCAAAAAGCGACACAGAATCCGACGCCGTCAGGAACGGAAATGGCCGAATCGGACGGAAAGCCGATCATCCGCCCGTTGCGCGAAAAGGAAAAAGCCCCGGAATTTCCGGGGCTTTCCGCTGCTGGCCGTTCCAGGCACATTCAATCAGTGCCCCCACAAGGGGCCGAACAGTCGCAGGATTTACCGGGAAATCTGACGGTTCGCAACGAAGGCGACTCACAATCAGACTCACTTGTCGGCGTTTCTGATCCTCGTCTCGCTCTGCTGATCGAAGTCTGGCCGACTCTGACCGATGACGTGCAGGCGGACATTCTCAAGCTGGCGGGGCTACCACCTGACGACTTCAACGATGTGACAGCAACTCCGGCCGAAGTCGCTGGGACGCGATGAGGGGCAGAAGGAACCCATCGGACTCGGCCGCCGACTGCTGGCCACTGGGGCGACGAGGTTGGGGCAGAAGGCCAGAACCGAGGGGTTCAAGAAAAAACAGGAAGGGGGTTTGAGAGTTTTGGAATCGGA
>JBJXEX010000065.1:0-5752 GCA_046156195.1 Planctomycetaceae bacterium
ACTTCCGGCGAAACATTGTTCTGACGGCGTGCCATCCTTGGCCTCCTGGTAAATAATGAACTTCCTCTTGACCTCCAGCACGGCTTTTAGCCTAACAACGACAACGCGCAAACCCCGTCGCGCACCCAGATGGACCCCTTCGTGGAATTTGCTCTTCTCACGATTTCACAAATCGACATACAACCCCGCCCACTTTGCGGAGTGAGGCTGAGTTGAAGTCGCCTTACCGAGCAATCCTGCCCCGATCTTCCCCGGAATTCTCCGGACACCTCCACTCAACGATCCCTTTCCCTTGGCTGCAATTCACGTCCCCGTTCTGTTGCGGGAAACGCTGCAAGCTCTCGACCTGTGTCCGGGGCTGACAGTCGTTGATGGCACGGTCGGTGGAGGTGGTCACAGCCGACACATCCTTTCCAAGATTCAACCTGACGGAGTCCTGATTGGACTCGATCGTGACCCGCGGATGTTGCAACACGCGGCGACGGTCGTGGCCAGCGAACGGAGTCATCTGTGTCACGCCAGCTATCACGAACTGCCGACCGTGCTGCGCGAACTGCAACTCGATGCCGTCGATCGCATCGTGTTGGATTTGGGGTTGTCATCGGATCAGTTGGCGGATCGCGAGCGGGGCTTCGGGTACAGCACATCGGGATCACTGGATATGCGGTTCGATGTTTCGCAAGGAGAGCCGGCGTCCGCGTTACTCGCGCGGGGGACGAGCGAAGAACTCGCGACCATCTTTCACGAATTCGGCGAGGAGCGTTTCAGTCGTCAGATCGCCGATCAGATTGTGCGACAACGCCGAGGCTCACCGATCGAAACGGTGAGCGATTTGATGGCCGCCATCGACTCGGCCTTACCGGCGGCCATTCAGCGCGAGGCTCGCAAAGAGCCGGCGACGCGGGTGTTTCAAGCATTGCGGATCGCGGTCAATCGCGAGCTGGAACTGTTGCAGCAGGCACTGGCCGACCGTCTGTACGAATCGTTGCGGCCCGGAGGTCGGCTGGTCGTGATTACGTTTCATTCATTGGAAGACCGCTTGGTCAAGCACGCATTTCGGAATGAGACACGATGGCACTCCCTCCACAAAAAACCGGTCTCCCCCAGCCCGCAGGAAATCCGAATCAACCCGCGCTCGCGGTCGGCCAAACTCCGAGCGGCGGTCAAGCTGCCAACCGTAGCGCCAGCGTCGCCGACATAATGCGAGCCGCCAATCCCAACCCGACGGGGAATTCCATGTCGAACCAAACTCCGAATCCGAACCCCAATCCGACTCCAAACGCGGCCACTCAAGCGGCGGCGGCGCAGGCGGCCGCTCAAGCAGTCCATGCGGCCAACGCCAATTCTCAGGCCGCGCTGGCGGGAGAATCGGAACTTGAAGAAGTGTCACCTGCGGAGAACGACGAACAACTCGCCGAAGCGTGGGGCTTCGCGTCGAGACGGCCGAGGTTGTCCAAGGAAGCGGTGATCGGCGTCATTGCGATCATCGCGCTGCTGGCGATGTTTAGTTACTTCGTCGCGCAGCACTTCAACAATCGCGCGGCCGTTGCCAGTAAGTCCGAGGAATCTGATAAGCCCGGCCAAGTCGATCCCAAGATCAAGCCCGCCTCGAACACTGACCCGTTGGAGTCCGCTCAATCCAACGTCGGCGGGACTCTGGATGAATTTGAAGAGAAGGCCGCGAAGAAGGGGGCGAAGAAGGGGGTCGAGCTTGAGGAAGAACTGCTCGACATCGGTGCCGGGCAATCCGAACCGGAGCCATCGCGAGTCGCCACTCGACGGCCGCAGATGCCCGTCAATCTCGACGAAGAATTTGACACGGTTGCCGATAGTCCGCGAACGGCTCCCCCCGTGCGCGGCAAACCCAAAGAGCCGGAAGAGTCACCCGATTTCAGCGATCAACCGACGACCGCTCGGACCAATCGCCCAACCGCCACGCGCGAAGTGGAATTGTCCTTCGAGCCGGAGCAACCCGCGCTGACCAAGACGACCGAACCAATCCGACTCCAACAGCCTGTTGAGAACGAGCCAGCGGACGAGGAGTTCAAGAAGCCGCTGCGAACAAATCCCGCTCAGCAGATCGAGGATGAATTTGAGATCGTGCCCCAGCGTGCTCAACGGACACGGCAACCGGTGCGAGTCGCTCAGCAAGAACGGTTCACGGAGAAAACCGGCTTTGATGAACCCGACACCCGCACGTCGCCGACCACCGATTTACCGCCGGCTCGCGAACGAACCGATTCACCACCCGCTCGCGAACAAACCGAAGTCCCGACCACTCGCCAGCGCACCGCGGCAAAACCCGCCGCGAGACATCCGTTGTTGCAACCCGGCGAGACTCTCGTCGAAGAGGGAGACAACTTCTGTGTCATCTCGAAAAGGCTGTATGGCAGCGAGAAGTATTTCATGGCGTTGGCCGAGCACAATCGGAACCGCGTGGCCGATCCCTGCCGGATGCGACCAGGTTTGATCATTTTGACACCGACGCTCGACGTGCTCGAACAGCAGCACTCCGCGCTGATCCCGAAGGCCAAGCCGGCGGTCGAAGCGAAAGGGGAGAAGTCACACGCGACTCAGAAAGTCTCCGCCGCACCGCTTCCGCCGGGACTCTTCCAAGACGAGCACGGAGCCGTTTGGTATCGAGTCGGTAAAGGGGACACACTCACCGGAATCGCCCAAGCTCATCTGGGCCGCATCTCCCGCGCGGACCAGATTTACGCGCTCAATCGTGAGCGTCTACGCAATCGAAATGATCTGCGTCTCGGCCAAGAGTTGCGTTTACCGAACGACGCCAGCCAGGTTTCTTTGGACGAGTCCGAGAAGTCCCGCCGCTGAGCGCCGCGTGTGGTAGAGATTCGTTGCTCGGCCGCGAAACGACTCAGGCGAGAGGAGCGGCGTCAGCTCAATGTCGCTCGCATTGTGAGCCGATGGCGCTAGCCACGGGCCTCGCAGTGTGAGGGCCTCGGTGGGTGACGTTTGACGGCGAACCGCCCGACGCTAGCGCGTTCGGCTCACAAAGCGAGTGCCATTGGGCGTCACTTCGCTCGCCGAAATGTCTTTCTCGTTGCCGAGCAAGGGAGGGGGCGATGTATTTTCGGTTCGGCTCGGCGATCGTGTTGCTGGTCATCGTCAGCGTGATCGGCGTGGCGCTGGAGAAGCAGAACCTGACGTATCGCCGCGCAATTGCACAACAGGGATATCGCTTGGACGTGCTGGTCGAGAAGTACGCACAGCGGCGACTTCAAGCACAACGACTCGGCGCGCCGGCCCGCACGATCAAGTCGCTGGAGCAAAACAGCAGCGACGTCCGACGGCCTCCTCGATCCGCTCAGGCCGGGCCAAGCTCGCCTCTCTCCATCCCACGTCCGTCGCTCGCGCTGCCGCATCTTTCGGAACATCAAATTCGATAACGATCAGACCGGAGTCAGGCACTTCGGAAATTCGGAATTGGCCTCGGCCAATTCCGAATTTCCGAAGTGCCTGACCCCTGATCGTTATCCTTCGCCAAGCAAATCACCTGTGACCCCCTCCTCCTCAAAACATGAGACACCAACCGACGCGCTCGCCTGGCGTACTCGGTTGCTCGTTGTTGTTGTCTGTGGGTTTTGGCTCATCCTGGGTGGGCGGTTAGTGCAGTTGCAGTGGTTCAGCCGAGCACGCTTCAGCGCTCAGGTCGCGAGTCAAAGCGAGTTTCTCGAAGAGATCGCGCCTCGTCCGGGGGACATCTTCGATCGCGACGGTCGAGTGCTCGCGACGTCGATTGTCGCCAAGAGTTTCTTTGTCATTCCGCGTCAGCTCACCAAACAGCCCAAGCAATGGGAACTGGTCCAAGCGATCGCGGAAGCCGTGGGGCAAGATGCCGATCAACTGCAAGCGCGGATCGCTCAGCACAACGAGAAACATTTTCTTTGGATTCGACGCCGAATCACCGACGCGGATGTGCTCGACAAATTGTACGCCTTGAAGTCCCCGCGCACGGGGCCGCAGCTCTTTGGGTTTCGCGACGAGTTTCTGCGTCAGTATCCGCAAGGAGCGTTGGCCGCGCATGTGCTCGGCGGACGGGATGTGGACGGCGTCGGACGGGGTGGGATCGAGCAGAGCTTGAACGCGCGGCTGGCGGGCAAGCCTGGTTATCGGCGGCTGATGCTCGACTCGCGGATGCGAGTGATCGAGGTGCAGACCGACATCGAACAGGCACCGCAACACGGGCAGAGCGTGACGTTGTCGATCGACACGGTGATTCAACTTCACGTCGAGCAAGAATTGGATCGCGTGATGGAGAAGTGGAACGCCAAGCATGTGGCGGCGATCGTGCTCGATCCGAAAACCGGCGAGGTGTTGGCGATGGCCTCGCGTCCCGCGTATGACCCGAATGACCTGACGCACGTCAGCGATGAGGCTTGGAAGAATCAGGCTCTGGCGGCGATCTACGAGCCGGGTTCGACCTTCAAACCGATGATCGTCGGTTGGGGACTCGAACATGGCTTCATCCGCCGCGACGAGGCGTTTCACTGCGAGAACGGCGAGTACCGCATGGGGCACCGAGTCCTGCACGATCACCACCCGTATGGCACGCTGAGCCTGACCGACGTGTTGGTGAAGTCGAGCAACATCGGCATGGCCAAGATCGGCCAGCGAATGAAGAACGCCGAGCTGTATCAAGCAGCCGTCGCATTCGGCTTCGGTCGCCGCACCGGCATCGAGCTGCCCGGCGAGCTTTCCGGCATGTTGCATCCGTTGAAGCGTTGGACGTCGTACTCGACCGGCTCGATCCCGATGGGCCAAGAGGTCGCGGTCACGCCGCTGCAACTGATCGCCGCTCATGCCGCGCTGGCGAATGGTGGGATGCTCATCAGTCCGCATCTCGTGCGAGCACATCACTCGGCACCCAGCGGCCGCCCTTGGGCCGAGAAACCGAATCGGGGCGAACGGACGGCCGATGCCGATTCGTTCCTCAAGCAGATTTCGTATCAGTCGCCGCAGTCGGACTCGGCCGATGGCCCGTGGCTGCCGGATGCCGAGCAATTCACATCGCCCGACGATGAAGACCTGCTGTCCGGACAGACTCGCGCGCCGAGCAACGACGCAGGCGACGAATCGAATGCCGACGATCTTCCGCTCGCCGCGCCGGTGGTTTCCAAGACCATCAGTGCCGATGTCTCGCGCTGGTTGGTCGAGTCGGTGATGACCGAGGTCGTGAAACGAGGCACCGGCAAGAAGGCTCGGCTGGACGACTACACCGTGTTCGGCAAGACGGGGACGGCTCAGAAGCGCGATCCGCTGACCGGCAAGTATTCCAACCGGCTGCACGTCAGCTCGTTTGTCGGAGGCGCGCCCGCCGCGAATCCGCGCGTGATGGTCTGCGTAATGGTCGATGAACCGACCGGGAGCGGCGAACACTTTGGCGGCGACATCGCCGCCCCTCCCGCCCGCGAGATTATTCATCAGTCGCTCGTGCAGCTCGGCGTCGCGCCAGAGCAAAAGCCTTAGGAGCAACTTGCGGGCTTGGAACGGGATCTTCGACAGGAAGATTTGGGACAGGAAAATGAAAAAGAAAGAAAGTCTGTCGAGTCCCGCCTTCAATGGTGCCAAGACCGATCGTTGCTCTCGCCTGGATTGAGAGTCGAGAATTTCTGACTCTAACGGAATCTAGGTACTAAAAACTGGGTTCGCAAAACTGGGTTCGCAAAACTGGGCCAAGATCTCGATCCTTTCTCTTTCTCACGGAGGAGGGAGCGAGCATGGAAGCTCA
>JBJXEX010000066.1:0-21194 GCA_046156195.1 Planctomycetaceae bacterium
AGGAGTTCATCTATGTGAATGACATCGGCGAGATCGTCGCGGCCCGCGTGCGCGACTGGAAGGTTGTCTACATGGAAAACCGCGCCGAGGCCATGCCTCTGTGGCGCGAGCCATTCGTCGAACTGCGCGCCCCGCTGCTCTTCAACCTGCGCCGCGATCCGCTCGAAAAAGCCCAGCACAACGCGAACACCTACGATGACTGGTGGATCGACCGCGTCTATCTCATCACGCCGGCCACGGACGTCGTTGCCAAGTTCCTCCTCACCTTCAAGGACTACCCAGCCAGCCAGACGGCAGGTTCCTTTAACCTGACGAAGATGCAAAAGCAGATGGAAGAGATGTCGAAGGGCCACAAGTAACGCGGCGCTGAATGAAACGCTGACGGAACTCACCGGGCCGCACCCATGGAAACACGGGTGCGGCCCAACCCGATTCCGAAGTAGCCACGTTCGCCAGAACGTGGGTTGTTCTCGCGCTTTCCCACGTTCTGGCGAACGTGGCTACGGTCTTGAAACCGCTTTTGAAACCCACAACCATCAAAGCCAACTCCATGAAAACACTCACCCGTCGCGAATTCGTCGCCACCTCAGCCGCCGTCGGAGCGACGATCCTCCTGCCCGAAGCACTCTTGGCCGCACCGGCCGGGAAGCGGACCTTCACCATTCTGCACACCAACGATCTGCATTCGAACATGATCGCGCCCAGTCCGACCTCGGACTACACCCCGTTCTCGCTCAACGATGACAAGACTCGCGGCGGCTACGCGCGACTGGCCACCTTGATCGCCACGCGAAAGGCGGCGTGCAAAGACCTTGGCCCCGTGCTGATCCTCGACGCCGGTGATTACAGCATGGGGACCGCGTTCGCGGCGGCCATTCGCGAGACTGGCGGCGAACTGCAACTCATGGCTCGGATGGGTTACGACGCGACGACTTTTGGCAACCATGACTTCGATCTGGGGCCGGACGGTACGGCTCAGGCCATCGCGGTCGCTGCCAAGGCGGGCCGGCTTCCGGCAGTCGTCGCATCGAACACGACCTTCGAGGGGAACGACCCCACGTTGGCCGGTTTCCAGCGACTGGCCAAGGAGGGCACGCTTCGCCGTTACATCGTGATCGAGCGCGGCGGGATGCGTTTCGGCATCTTCGGGCTGCTTGGCAAAGAGGCCCAGTTCTACACCGGCGGTGCCGCACCGGCGAAGTTCACCAACCCCGTCGAGACCGCCAAGGAGATGGTGAAGATTCTGCGCGAGACAGAGAAGGTGGATGTCATCATCGCGCTCAGTCACGGCGGCATGACGAAGGGTGAGGACGGTCGCTTCATCGACGGCGAGGACGTGCAACTGCCCAAGGCCGTGCCGGGCATCGACGTGGTCATCGGCTCTCACAGCCACACCGAACTGCACGAGCCGATCATCGTCAACGGCCGCACGCCCGTCGTTCAAACGGGGAAGTATGGCGAGAACCTTGGCGAACTCGTCATCTCCCTCGACGGCGACAAGCTCACCGTCGAGTCCTACAAGCTGCATCCTGTGGACGACACCGTGGCCGGCGACAAAGGCATGGCCGATGAGATCGAGGCACTCAAGAAGACCGTCACCAAAGTCGCGTTCGCGTCGCGTGGTTACAGAATAGATCAGCCGCTCGCCATCGCGCCGCGGGACATTCCCAACACCTTCACCGACATCGCCGCCAGCACGCTCCTGGCAAACCTTTGCACCGACGCCTTCCGTCAGGCCACGAAGGCAGACATTGGCCTCACCGCGAACGGCATGATGCGCTCCGGTTTCATCAAGGGAAAATCCGGCGTGCAAACTGTGTATGACGTGTTCGCCATCGCCCCGCTCGGAGCCGGTGTGCTGGATACGACCGCCGGCAGCACGCTCGTGACGGGCTACTTCACCGGGCAGGAGCTGAAAAACATGGTGGAGTTTTTCATCGTGGATAACCCGGCCCACCCCGGCGAGTATTTCCCCCGCACCTCCGGCATGAGGTTCCGCTACGACTCGTCGCGTCCGCAGTTCGACGTCGTGACGGCCATTGAACTGGGTGACCTCGATCGCGGCTACAAAGCGATCGACATCACCGGGAAGGACACGCGGCTGTATAGCCTCTCGACCCCGCTCTATCTGGCCATGATCCTCGTGGCCATCCCGAAATACTCCCAAGGCAAACTGCCGCTGGTGGCCAAGAACAAGGAGGGGCAGCCGCTCAAGTCGCGGGTCGAGGCGCTCAACGATCCACGCAGTAACACACCCGACTTGCTCGCCCCGGCCGGCTCGGTGGACCGAAACAGCGTCGCAACTTCGACCGAGAAAGGCAGCCCTCGCGAGATCAAAGAATGGCAGGCGATCATGGATCATCTGCGCCACCTGCCGGTGACGAAGCCGGGCGATCTTCCGGTGATCCCCGTCGATGAGCGCGCCGCGGAGGTCCGGGCGATCAAAGTTGGCTAAAAGTCTTGTAGCCACGCTCGCCAGAGCGTGGGTTTTCCTCGAATCCACCCACGCTCTTGGCGAGCGTGGCTACGGTCAATCAAAACGTGAAACCCTCACTCAGAAAGATGAACATGAAAACCACAGTCGTTGTCCTCGTCCTCTTGGCGGCGCTCGTACCGACGGCGCGGGCGCAGGAAGTCCTGCCGCGGCCCGATCAGCCGTTCAAAGGAACGATCGGCCGCACGGGTAAGGATTCCAAGCCGGACTTTCCCCAGCCGGTCGCTGCGCCCAAGGGCGCGCCGAATGTCCTCGTCATCTTGACCGATGATGTGGGCTTCGGTGCCTCGTCCACGTTTGGAGGGCCGATCCCCACGCCGACGATGGACCGGCTGGCGAAGGCTGGCCTGCGCTACAATCAATTCCACACCACGGCGCTGTGCTCGCCCACGCGCGCCGCACTGCTGAGCGGACGCAACCATCACAGCGCCAACACCGGCGTCATCATGGAGCTGGGGACGGGCTATCCCGGTTACAACTCGCTGATGTCGAAAAGCTGTGGGACGTTCGCCGAAATCCTCAAGCAGAACGGCTACAACACGTCGTGGTACGGCAAGAACCACAACGTGCCCGACTGGATGTCGAGTCAGGCCGGGCCGTTCGACCTGTGGCCGACGGGGTTGGGCTTTGAATACTTCTACGGCTTCATCGGCGGCGACACGAGTCAGTGGAATCCCGCGATCTTCGAGAACACAAAGCCGATCGAGCCGCCGCACGGCGCGAAGGATTATTTCTTCGACAAGGACATGGCGGACCACTGCATCGACTGGATTCGGATGCAGCACGCGACCGCGCCGAGCAAACCGTTCCTCGCCTACTACGCGACCGGCACGGCTCACGCGCCGCATCACGCGCCGAAGGAGTGGATCGCCAAGTACAAGGGCCAGTTCGATCAAGGCTGGGACAAGGTGCGCGAGGAGACCTTCGCTCGACAGAAGGCGCTGGGCGTCGTCCCGGCGGATGCGAAGTTGACGGAGCGTTCCGCTGGAATCCCCGCGTGGGACACTCTGAACGCCGATCAGAAGAAGGTCTTCGCTCACATGATGGAGGTGTATTGCGCGGCCCTCTCGCACGCCGACCACCAGATGGCCCGCATCCTCGACTCGATCGAAGCACAGGGAGAACTCGACAACACGCTCGTCATCTACATCCAGGGGGATAACGGCGCGAGCGGCGAAGGGGGGATGCAGGGGCTGCTCAACGAGATGACGGTCTTCAACGCGATCCCCGAGGACATGAAAGAGGTCGTCCGCCGCATGGACGAACTCGGCGGCCCGACCACGTTCAACCACTATCCCGTCGGCTGGGCGCACGCGATGTGTACTCCGTTTCAATGGACCAAGCAGATCGCCTCGCACTTCGGCGGCACGCGCAACGGGATGGTCATCTCCTGGCCGGCTCGCATCAAAGACAAGGGGGGGCTTCGCACGCAGTTCTGCTCGGTCATCGACATCGCCCCCACCATTCTCGAAGCGGTCGGCGTGCAGTCGCCCGCGAGCATCAACGGCGTCGAGCAAAAGCCGGTCGAAGGGACGAGCCTCGTCCACACGTTCGATGACGCGAAGGCTCCGTCCAAGCACACGACGCAGTACTTCGAGATGTTCGGCAACCTGGGCATCTACCACGACGGCTGGGTCGCTTGCACGACACCGGGCGTTGCCCCGTGGGACACGGCGGCCGAGGCGCAAGGTCGGTTGCCTGCCGTCCTCGACTACAAGTGGGAACTCTACAACGTCAGCAAGGACTTCTCGGAGGCGAACAACCTCGCGGCCAAGGAGCCAGCCAAGCTCAAGCAGCTTCAGGATCTGTTCTGGAAGGAAGCCGAGAAGTATCACGTCCTGCCGATCGAAAACAGCCGCATCGACCGCTTCGATGTGAACCTCCGCCCCAGCCTCACGCGCGGACGCGATGAGTTCACCTACTTCCCCGGCCTGGTCCGCATCCCCGAAGGCGCTGCACCGGACACGAAGAACAAGTCCTGGCAGATCACTGCCGAGGTCAACATCCCCGCCGGCGGCGCGGAGGGGATGCTGCTCACACACGGCGGTCGATTCAGCGGCTGGGCTCTTTACCTGCTCAAGGGCAAGCCGACCTTCTGCTACAACCTCGCGGGCGTGTCCCGATACACGATCGCCGGCAAGGAAGCGCTCGCGCCGGGCGCGCACACCATCGTCTACGACTTCAAGTACGACGGCCCGGGACTCGGCAAAGGTGGCGAAGGTACGATCCAGGTGGACGGCAAAACCGTGGCCACGGGCCGCATCGAACGCACGCTGGGATTCCGCCTCTCGCTCGACGAGACGCTCGACTGCGGCGAAGACACCGGCACCCCGGTGATCGAGGACTACGCGAACAAGATGCCGTTCAAGTTTACCGGCGAGCTAAAGAAGGCCGTGATCAAACTCGGCAAGAGCGGCCTCGCGGCGAACGACCAGAAGAAGCTCGATGACGCCGCCCGCGCCGTCGCTGCACAAGAGTAATCGCGGCCAACATGACTGACCGCATCCGCCACCTCGGCGGGTGCGGCCCATTCGCATGGGAAGGCGTGGTCGCGTCAAAAACCGTTGCGTCGAGATCCTCATCCGAGCCCCGGCTTTGCCATCCGAGCTATTTGAGAACTACTGAATAGCTCGGATGGCATAGCCGGGGCTTGGATGAAGAATGGAAGGTATTAAACATGACGCGCATCGTTGAACTGACTGTTGCCGTGATTCTGTTGAGCCAATCGCTGATGGCTCAGGATCGCCCCGTCGTGCATCACTACTTCTCCAAGATTCCGCATGAGCACGCCGCGAAGTGGGGCTACGCCGGTTCCACGGGGCCGGAGTTTTGGGGGAAGCTCGATCCTTCGTACCGGTTGGCCAGCAGCGGGACACAGCAGTCGCCGATCGACATCAACACTCAGAAAACGCCAACGGCCGAGCTGCCTGCGTTGAAGTTCGACTATCGCCGCGAGCGGATTGCGACGCTCAACAACGGCCACACGATTCAGCACAACGAGGCTCCCGGCAGCTTCCTGCATGTCGGTGACGAGACGTTCTCGCTCGAACAATTCCATGTGCATGCTCCCAGCGAACACACCATCGACGGCAAGCACTTCGAGTTGGAGATTCACTTCGTCCACAAGTCGAAGTCGAAGTTGGGGCAGGTCGCGGTCGTTGCCGTGCTGGTCCAAGCGGACGATCAGGCGAACTTGGATCTTCCGTTGGCTCACGACCTGCCAAAGAAGCCGGGGGAAGTCGTCGAAGTCGATGCCACTCGCAACCCCTCCGACTTCCTACCTCGCAGCCGTGAGTACTTCGCCTACTCGGGGTCATTCACGACTCCCCCCTGCACCGAGCAGGTGCGCTGGATCGTGATGAAACAGCCGGTCGGTGCCCCGCGGAAATACATCGAGCATTTTGCCAAGATCCTCAAGGCCAACAATCGACCGGTGCAAAAGCTCAACGATCGCGTTGTGGAGAAGTCCAAGTAGTCGAGTGCCACGGATTGAAGCGACGGATTGAAGCGACGGAGCGCCACTAATGTAACCCGAAGCGTCAGCGAGGGAGGCCGCTCCAAAACGCTTGCCGAAGATCACGTCGGGTGAGCGCTCGCCCTCGCTGACGCTTCGGGTTACTTCGTTGATTCATGTAATCGTTGCGCTGCACAACTACGGCAGGTAGTACCAGATCGCGAACTGCAAGCGGTTCGCGTCGCCTCGGCTGGCGTCTTCGTCTTCTCGAGCACCGTGCAGATATTCCAGACCCAGCCGGACTCGTTCGACGGGAGTCCACAGGATGTTGGCCGCGAAATAGTCCGTGGACTTGCCGGCGGTGGGAGCCGCTCCCGACGGGTTGTTGATGGTCGCTCGGCTGTAGGCCAGCACCGACTTCAAGTTGTTCGACCAAACGTGTTCGTACCCGACGTAGCACGCCAGCGCGGGAATGGCGATCAGCGAACCACTGGCATCGAGCGTGTAACTTGAGAACCCTCGAAAGCGTTCGATCCCGTCGCCGTAAGAGACTTGGCCCATGATCTTGTCGGACTCAAACACCTTCAGACTGCCCGACAAACTGACGCCCCAAGCGGTCGCCTCGCTGTCCGCGCCGACCGTCGGATCGAAGCTGGCCTTGGTTGCGAACCCGGCAAGCTGCACATGCACGGACTCACGCTGGAACCGCAGTCGTCCAATGAAATCGGGCAGAGCGTTCTCGAAGGTTCCCGCCGTCGATGTGAATGCCGGCGATGGGTCTTCCACGGCCAACGAGTATTCCAACCCCTCGATGGCGGGCAGCGGCTGAGTCCAGCGCAGCAGCGCGCGTCGCGTCAACAGCGCACCCGTCGGGCTTTCAAAGTCCACGAGATCGGGCATCACGGCTTCATCCATGAACGTGGACCACGTCTGACCGGCCAGCACCGGTCCCAGTTTTCCGAAGCCGTGACGGAGTCGAAACGTATTTCCGGTCCCGAAGAAATCTCCCTCGGCAAAAACTTGCACATCGCCCAGTTCCGAGGGATGCCGGACATCCAAGTTCAACCGAGTTTGCCGCGCGTGCAGACGTGTGTTTCTCTTCTGAGGGCCGGAGGTCGGGATCGTCGTCGTGTCGAAATCGTCGGTGCTGCCGATCGAGTTGAAATCCTGAATGAAATCGAACTTGGCGAACCCACCGACCTTCATCGAGACGTTGGTGCCGGGGAACAGAATCGAATGCGGAAAAGCACCCACACCGACTGACTCGCGCGGGTAGACCACGGCATCAGGAGACTGGTTCGGCAACAGCACTTCATCAGCGCGCAGGCCACTCAACGAGCTCATGACGACAAGCACGAAAACCAAACGTAGCCACGCTCGCCAGAGCGTGGGACGTGTCGCCAGAAAGCCCACGCTCTGGCGAGCCTGTTGAAAAATGTAACCCGAAGCGTCAGCGAGGGAGTTCGACGACTGAATTCTCGGAGGTTCTGACCCTCGCTGACGCTTCGGGTTACATTTCTCCGAGTTTTTCAACAGACTGCGGCGAGCGTGGCTACAAGATGCGTGCAGACCGACAAGAAACCTCAAGATCGTTGAACGAGTTCTCCGCATCGCCAATCTCTCTTGTCGGTCTTTCTGCTTTACTGGACCGGCGAGGTTTCTTGGCTGGCTCGTCCGCCGAACCGCCATGTCGTGCCGAAGCCGACCCAATAGTTGCTGCTGATGTTCGTGATCGTCGCCGCGAACTGGTCGGTCGCTTCAAAGGCGTGACCGGCGAACAAGTCGACGTCGATCCCCGGCAGCATGTCGCGAACTCCGACACCAGCCGTGATGCGGTGCTGAGTGATCGCGGCGAACTGACCTTGCACATAACGCACGCCCGGAACGCCGTCAGGCAACGCGACTCCTCCAATCGAACTCAACTGCGCACCCTTCATCGGGTTCTCGTTGTAGGCGTAGCCCAACCGCAGCCGCACTCGATCGGTCGCCGCGAATTGACTGCCGAGCTGCACCGCCCACTGGTCCTTGAAGATCGCCTTGAGAAAGTCCGCGTCGCTGTTGAGCATGTAGATCGCGTCGGCCGCGAGCAGTAGCCGGCCATCGATCAAACTGCTGTTGGCGATGCCGACCCCGAAGTTCATCGGATGATCGAACTTGATATCTACCGGCGTACCACCTGCGAGCAGTGCGCCGTTCTTGAAATCCAAATTCTTCTTCGACTGCCAATACGCACCCAGCGACGTGTGGGGCGCGAGCTGATAATTCGCACCGACACTACCGCGAACGCCGTAGGCCGTGGTCATTCCACCGATGTCCACGAACGGGCCATCCAGGAACGATGTCCCAATCGCGAACGAAGCGCCCAGCGACAAGCGATCGGTCAGGTCCACGCCCGCTGCGGCGACCATGTCCAACGCCAGATATTGAGCCGATGTCCCGTTCGATTCCGGCACGTCTCGAAAATCGACACCGGCTCCCGCGTTCGACATCAAGCCCATACCCATCGTCGCGGGCAAACCAAAGAGGTCCATGTCCTGCGTCAACCCGATGTTGCCCAGTAACGCTCCGGGTGTATCCGACGTGGCGTTGAAACTCGTGACTCCAAGTCCGAGCGGGGTTGGGAGCAAATCAGCCGTTTGATTGACCCTGTAGTTCGCGTCGGCAAACGCTCCGCCGAACGAGAACTGCGTCCCTTGAAACTGCCGCAGAGTGGCCGGGTTCCCATTGATCGCCGACTGCAAATCCTGCGGCCGAGACAGACTCGCCCCCGCCATGCCGCCCGAAGCCGGCATCAGGTTGTTGTGCAGTTCAATCCCAAAGGTCTGAGCCTGCACATCGCTGGCCGTTAAAGCGATCGTGACCGCGCAACTCAACACCGTCAGTAAACGCCCCCACCTCATGGCCGCCCCTCCCTGAGCCTCAATCGCGGACACAGCGACTCCGCACCTCTTGCGCAGAACCGGTGATCGTCATCATCGGCATAACCGGACAATCGGCCTCAGCCAATTTCCCAGGGCGAATGCCGGAGTGTCCCATGAATCAAAGGAATCTGGTCAAAGGAATGAAGACAACCTGAGAAATTGACAAAACGGTGTGGAGCCGAGTTCAAAGCTTCGACTTATCGTCGAATGGAGGATTCGCCCTCGCTCACGCTTCGGGTGACCTGTGTCGTGGGAAACCCCTTGGACAACTGTCGGGAAACCGTTGCCGCATCCGTTCGCAGCCACGATCGCGTGGAAAGTCGGAGGCGGCGTTGGTCTAATGGCAGCCACATCTCTTGCCCATCACCTCGATCGAAAGCTCGCACCATGAACGCGGAAAATCGTCGTTTGCAGGAGTCTCGTGAGAACAGCACGCCGTGGAAGAAATGGGGGCCTTATCTGTCCGAGCGGCAGTGGGGCACGGTTCGCGAGGACTACAGCGACGGCGGCAATGCGTGGGATTACTTCAGCCACGACCAGGCTCGGTCGCGAGCGTATCACTGGGGCGAAGATGGGCTGGCGGGGATCAGTGATCACAAGCAGCGGCTCTGTTTTGCTCTGGCGTTGTGGAACGGCAACGACCCGATCATCAAAGAGCGGCTGTTCGGGTTGACCAACGGCGAAGGGAATCACGGCGAGGATGTGAAGGAGTATTACTTCTATCTCGATTCAACGCCGACGCACTCGTTCATGAAGTACCTCTACAAATACCCGCAGGCGGCATACCCCTACGACAACCTCGTGGCGACGAATCGCCAGCGTGGGAAGGGCGAACTCGAATACGAGTTGCTCGACACGGGCGTGTTCAACGACGACCGCTACTTTGATGTCTTCGTCGAGTACGCCAAGGCCACGCCGGAAGACCTGCTCATCGAGATCACGATCGCCAATCGCGGGCCGGAGGCGGCGACGCTGCATGTGCTGCCGACCTTGTGGTTCCGCAACACTTGGTCGTGGGGCGGGAATGTTGAGAAGCCGACGCTGGAGTGCGCGGCGCAGACAGACTCGCTGGCTGTGGTGGCGGCGAACGATCCGAAACTGGGACAGCGATACTTCTATTGTGACGGCTCGCCGAAGTTGCTGTTCACGGAGAACGATACGAACACGCAGCGGTTGCTTGGTGTTCCCAACGCGACGCCGTTTGTGAAAGACGGGATCAACAACTGCGTCGTACACGGCCAGACGGATGCAGTGAATCCGGCACAGATCGGGACGAAGGTCGCGGCGCAGTACGTCATCACCGTTGCTGCGGGCGCATCACACACGTTGCGGCTACGGCTCAGCGATGTCACGTCGAGTCCGATGACGCTGGCACCGGAAGACGGGCCGTTTGGCCTCCCATTCGACGACGTCATGAACTCGCGACGACACGAGGCGGATGAGTTCTACGCGGCGCTCACGCCGAAGTCGCTCAGCGAGGATGAAGGCCGAGTCATGCGGCAGGCACTCGCCGGAATGATGTGGTCCAAGCAGTTCTACTTCTACGATGTGAATAAGTGGCTGGAAGAACGGGGCTCCGATCCCTTCAAGCCGAACCGCAAGGCGGCTCCGCGCAACGACGGCTGGCATCACATGTACAACGCCGATGTGATCTCAATGCCGGACAAGTGGGAATATCCGTGGTACGCCGTGTGGGACTTGGCGTTTCATGTGATCGCGCTGACGATGGTGGACCCGGACTTCGGCAAACAGCAGCTCAGCTTGATGCTGCGCGAACCGTACATGCACCCGAATGGCCAGATTCCGGCTTATGAATGGAACTTCGGCGACGTGAACCCGCCGGTTCACGCCTGGGCCACAATCTTCACCTATCGTCTCGACAAAGCGCGGACCGGCGTGGGCGACACGGCTTGGTTGCAACGCTGTTTCCAAAAGCTGTTGCTCAACTTCACTTGGTGGGTGAACCGCAAGGACCGCAACGGCAAGAACGTCTTCGAGGGGGGCTTCCTCGGACTGGACAATATCGGAGTGTTCGACCGCAGCGCGCCGCTGCCGACCGGTGGCTATCTGGAACAGGCCGACGGCACCGCCTGGATGGCGATCTATTGCCAGAACATGATGGAGATCGCGATCGAACTGAGCCTGGACGACGAGGGCTTCGAGGAAATGGCTCTGAAGTTCACGCAGCATTTCCTATGGATCGGGGCGGCGATGGTTCACGCGGGTGACGACACCGGCATGTGGGACGACGAGGACGGTTTCTTCTACGACGTGCTCCGCTTGCCGAACGGCGAGTCACAGCGGCTGAAGGTGCGTTCGATGGTCGGACTCTTGCCGCTGTGTGCGGCCACTGTCTTCGAGGGTGGCGTATTCCAGAAGTACCCGGAAGTCGCGGAGCGGATGAAACATTTTTTCGAGGCTCGCCCAGAACTGACTTCCTTCATTCACGATCCTCGAAAGGTGGGTCATGCGGATCGGCACCTCGCCTCGATCCTGGACGAAACGAAGCTCCGCCGCGTGCTGTCGAAGATGCTCGACGAGAACGAGTTCCTTAGTCCCTACGGCCTGCGTGCCCTCTCTCGCTTCCACGCCGAGCACCCGTACGTCTTCCACGTCGGAGGTCAGGAATACCGTGTCAACTACCTGCCGGCGGAATCGGACAGCGGCATGTTCGGCGGCAACAGCAACTGGCGCGGGCCGATCTGGATGCCGGTCAACGCGCTCATCATCCGTGCGTTGTTGCAGTACTACGCCTACTACGGCGACGAGTTCCAAGTCGAATGCCCCACCGGTAGCGGCCGGATGATGACGCTGTATCAAGTCGCCGAAGAACTCTCGCGCCGGCTCGCGCACATCTTCGTCCGCGACGAAGATGGCCGCCGCGCGGTCTTTGGCGGCAGCGAGAAGTTTCAATCCGATCCGCACTGGCGCGACTGCCTCCAGTTCTTCGAATACTTCCACGGCGACAATGGAGCCGGCTTGGGTGCCAGTCACCAGACCGGTTGGACGGGGACCGTCGCGCGTCTCATGCACGTCTTCGCGTCCACCACGGCGGAGCAAGTCCTCGAAGCCGGCAAGAAGGCGTATTTCGAGAATGTCGCCGATCCGCTGCGGAGAGCCTGTGAAGATTTAGACCCGCGACCGTGAGGGAGTGGTGATTCGCAAGGACTGACGACCGCTCCCAGACGGTCGCGGCTCTAAACCTTCACTGCCTCGGAATGGACACGCTCAAAACCAGATCGAGAACCGTCATGGCCAAGAAACCATCCGCAGCTCCAGCAAGTTCGACTGAACTCGCTGAACAACCGACAGCGACCCTCGCCGCACCTCGTGACTTGGAAGGACTGCGCGAGTTCTGGCAGACCAAGGCTCCGTTTGATCCGGAGCAGGCGTTGGATTCGTGGGAGACTCGGTTCGAGCAGGGCAAAGCTCTGCGAGAACAGACGCCGCGCGAATCACACGCGACATGGACACCGGCGGCGGATCGAGCGGACCCGGTCGCGACCGTGCTGGCGAGCAATATCGGGCGTGAGGAATCCTTGATCCCACTGCGAATGGGGCGCATGGCGGAGTCGCCGTTTGCGTTCTTGCGCGGAGCGTGCGCGGTCATGGCGGGGGATTTGTCTCGCACGCCGGTCAGTGGGCCGCAGGTCATGATCGACGGCGATGCGCACATCAACAACTTCGGGATGTATGGCACTCCGCAGCGCGATGTCGTGGTCGACATCAACGACTTCGATGAGGCCACGGTCGGGCCGTGGGAGTGGGATCTGAAGCGGCTGGTCGCCAGCGTGAATGTGGCCGGTCGCGAGAACGGACTCGATGCCGAGGAGCGGCGGTCGGCCGTGATGCGGTGCGTCGGAGGGTATTCGCTGAATGCTCAGCGGCTGATGACACTCGGAATTCTGGAGACGTGGTCGCTGTTCTCCTACGCCGACTTGGAACGGAACGAAGCGGCTCTCAAAACTCTGGACATTCAGGTCGGCAACAAGTTCCGAGCGGTCGTCAAGAAGGTGCTGGCGAAGGCTCAACGGACACACAGCGAGGCGTTGTTGGCGAAGGTCGCTCAGCGGCAAGCGGACGGTGGTTGGCGATTCGTCGAAGACCCGCCGATCCTGACGAGCCTCGACGAGACCACGCGGCAGAAGGTCATCGCGTCGCTGGTCGAGTACGGTGAGACGCTGCCGCCGGAGTACCGGATCATGCTGCACCGCTACTCGGTCGCGGATGTCTGTCATCGCGTGGTCGGCGTCGGCAGCGTTGGGACGCGAGCGTACCTCGTGCTGCTGTTCGGCAACGGCGACGACGATCCGCTGTTCCTGCAAGTCAAAGAGGCGGTCACTCCCGCTCACGCTCCGTACTTGCCGCAGCCGCCCCTGCGAATCAACCACGAAGGTCGCCGAGTCGTCGGTGCTCAACGCTGTTTGCAATCGCTGGGTGATCCGCTGCTGGGCTACACGACCATCGACGACCGGCACTACTTCGTGCGGCAGATGAAAAACCTCAAGGCGTCCATGCCGATCGAATTCCTCACCGGCGAACCGTTCGAGTTTTGGGGCTGGGTCTGCGGAATGCTGCTGGCTCGGGCACACGCTCGCAGCGGCGACATCGCCAAGATCGCCGGCTACATCGGCAAGTCCGACGCCTTCGCATCCGCGCTGGCCGACTTCGCCGAAGCCTACGGCGACCAAACCGAACGCGACCACGCGGCTCTCGTCGAAGCCGTGCGGATGGGGCACGTCGAGACGCTGGTCGAAGCGGGTTTGTGATCGTCGCCACGCTCGCCAAGAGCCGGTTGAAAAGCAGTCAGACATGTAACCCGAAGCGTGAGCGAGGGTCAGAATCAACGAGAATTCAGGAGTCGCACTCCCTCGCTTACGCTTCGGGTTACATTTTTTAACACGCTCGCCAAGAGCGTGGGCTTTCCGAGTTTTTCCTCGCTCTTGGCGAGCGTGGCTACCAGTCAATGCGGTTCCACATGACTCCCCTCCTGAACAACGAACGCGAACTCTATTTTGAACGGGGCGGGCCGTCGTATCGCTTGATGCAGCGGATCGGACTGGTGCGTGGGGATGATCCGTCGGTCCAGCGGCGCATCGTGGCGTTTCTCGCGCTGACCTGGATCCCGTTGTTGATCCTGTGTCTGTTGGAAGGTCGAGCGGTGGGGGCAACAGCGGAGGAATCCTTTCTGCAGGACTTCGCGGCGTACGCGCGGTTCTTCATCGGGGTGCCACTGCTGATCATGGCGGAAGTCATCGTCGGGCCGAGGCTGACTTCGGCAGGGATGCAGTTCGTGCAGGCCGGCTTCGTGCGCTCGGAAGATTATCCGGCCTTCGATCAAGCCATCGCTCGCGCGGCCCAGCGCCGCGAATCGCTGTGGGTGGAACTGATCCTCTTGGGCATGGCTCTGATCGGAGCTTGGACACTCACCGTGGAGACCATCAGCGGAGGCGTGACCGGGACTTGGAATTCCACGTTCATGGCCGGCCATGCGGGCCAGCGGCTGTCGTTGGCGGGGTTGTGGTATCACGTCGTTGCGGTGCCGTTGTTGCAGTTTCTTTTTTTTCGCTGGCTGTGGCGGCTACTGATCTGGTTCCTATTTCTCTTCACCGTCTCGCGGCTGAACCTGAAGTTGGTCCCGACTCATGCGGACCAAGCGGGTGGTCTGGGATTTCTTGGCGTCGCGCACACGTCGTTGGGTGTGTTCGCATTTGCAATCAGCGCTATTCTGAGTGCCGACGCCGCGTTTCGCATCGTGTTCCACGGTGCCGCGATTGAAACCTTCAAGATGCCGCTGGTGATTCTGCTGATCGTCACTCAGACGGTGATCCTCGCCCCCCTGCTGA
The DNA here is from genome assembly GCA_046156195.1 of Planctomycetaceae bacterium. Classification (GTDB taxonomy): domain Bacteria; phylum Planctomycetota; class Planctomycetia; order Planctomycetales; family Planctomycetaceae; genus SXKJ01. The sequence goes on from JBJXEX010000066.1 coordinate 14,716, forward strand.
TGTTCGTTCCAATTCTGGCGCGGACGCGGCGCGAGTGGCTGCGTTCCTACAGTCTGCTCGTCGTGCGCTACAACCGCGCGTTCCACGAGAAGTGGATCGACGGCCCGCCCCCCGACGGAGAGTCGCTGCTGGGCAGCGCCGACATCCAATCGCTGGCGGATTTGGGAGGCAGCTTCGAGTTCATCCGCGCGATGCGGATCGTTCCGTTCAACCAACGAATTGTTTTGCAGCTCGCCGTCATCACCGCACTGCCGGGTCTGCCGCTACTGCTGCTGGTCGTGCCCATCGAGAAAGTGCTGGATACGCTGGGCGGAGCTTTGCTCTGACGCGAACGCCGGAGCCTGATGCTTCGCGATTCGCCGTGAGGTCAGTCTCGATGAGAAAGTCCGAACGCTCAGACGCCCGCTTTCAGATGGTAGCCCTTGCGTGGGTCTTGGGGGCTGCTGCCTACGGCCACGATTTGACCGAGTTCCATCAGCCGTTTCAGTCGGGTTTGTGTGGCACGAGTCGTGCGATTGATCTGCACGGCGATCTGGCCGGTGGACGCGCCCGGCTGGAGGCGCAGATATTCCACAATCGCTTCGTCCAAGGTGTCTCGCTGCGGTGGGGCAACACGGTCGCGGCGGAAGGTGACGCGGAAACCGCTGCCGATCTCCTCCAATTCCGGCTCGGGCAATCCCGCGTGGCGGCAGGCGGCGGTCATTCGCTGAATGCCGCTGCCCCACTGCTCGATCAGCCCCAGTTCGTGAAACACCCGGCCAATGACGCGATTGCGCAGCTTGGAGACGCCGCGTCGAATGTCTTCGATGGTCAGGCCGGGGGGCAGGTTGCCGGGGTTCTCGATCTCGAGGCGGTCACTGAAAACCGCCAGCCGCAGCGGCGAACCGCGTTGAGCGTAGTCGGCATGGACGACGCTGTTGATGATCGCCTCGCGCAGTGCCACGGCCGGGAACTCCCAGACCTCGCGATGATGCACGCCTTTCACCTCGACGGCGCGGCGCGTGTTGCGTTGCACAAAACGGAGCGCTTCTTCGACGACCAGAACCGGTGAGACGGTGATGTTGCTCGAATCCACGATCTCGCTTTTGTCCTTGCCCGCGAAGCAGCCGGCCCGCAGCCAAGCATCGGGAAAATGCTGCAGCCGATTCTTGCCGAACAGCAGCACACCGCCCACAGTCGGCACGTCCCGTTTTTGATGTTTGACCAACAGTTGAAGCGTGCGCAAGCCCGGACGCGTCAGCCGGCGCACGGGCGCGAAGCACTCGGAAGCAACTCGGAAGTCGATCGCTTCCGAGTTCAGTTCCGGCAGCGGCTCTTCGTCGAACGAACGGCCGCGCACGACTCGCTGCAACTCCGCCACGGCCGCGGCATCCGCCTGTCGGTTCGTCGAGCCGACGCGGACATAGACGCCCGCCGGATAACCGACAGCCTTCACATAATGCGGCCGGGTCGGGCTGGGAAAAACCTCCACCGCCAGTACATGCGTCCGTCGCCAGGGGATGATGTGGATCTCCGGGACCAGTCGCGGCTGAATGCGATCCGAGATCAGATTCGCCAGTTGTTCCTCGACTCGCGTCACATCCTCGACGCCGATCACGCGACGCGAACCGTCTTCCACGCCGACGAGCAACACGCCGCCCGCGCCATTTGAGAAGGCCACCAACGTCCGCATGACCTTGTCGGGCGAGGAAAGGTCACGCTTGAACTCCAGGGTCTTCCCTTCATGCTGTCGGAGCAAGTCGATAATGTTGAACATGCTGCGAAACCTACTCGGAAGCCAAACGTCCAAGCAAGCATCGGTGTCATTCACCAAGCCGCCGCTGGCCCACCGAGTCGGGTCGGGTACGAAGGGTCTTCATGACGGCTGAAAACCAGACACTGTTGATCGTCTTAACGCTGGCTGTCTTGGCTCCGGTGTTTGTGGAGTTGATTCCGCGCGTCGCGATTCCCGCGATTGTCTTGGAGATTGTGCTGGGCATTCTCGTCGGCCCCCAAGGATTGAAATGGGCGGAGCCGAACCAACAGTTGGAATTGCTCTCGCGGTTCGGCATGACGTTTCTGTTTTTCCTGGCGGGCTTGGAGATCGACTTCGCGGCGATTCGCGGGCGGCCGATCGCCTGGGCTGGTCTGGGTTGGTTGGTCTCTGTGGCCATCGCAATGGCGGCTGGTTGGGGATTGCAGGCGTCGGGAGTCATCATCTCCGGCGTGGTCGTGGCAACGGCATTCACCACCACCGCGTTGGGCGCGCTGATTCCCATTCTGCGCGATGCGGGGACGCTCGATTCCAAGTTCGGATCGTTCGTGTCCGCGGCGGGAGCAATCGGCGAGTTTGGTCCGATCGTGTTGATCTCGGTCGCGTTGAATTCCGAAGGGGGAGTGATGTCGCTGTGGTACATCGCCGCCTTTGCCGTGATCACGTTGAGCTGCGCGTATCTCGCGGCAACGGCTCGACCGCTGCCCGCGATTCGGCTGCTCAAGCGGAAGCTGCACACGAGCGCTCAACTTCCCGTTCGAGTCTCGTTGCTCGTCTTGGCCGCGCTGATCATTGTCACCAAGCAGTTCGGATTGGATTCGGTCCTGGGAGCGATCGCGGCCGGAGTGGTCGTCAGCCTGGCCTGCCGGGGCCACGATGGCGAAACGGTGCGTCACAAGTTGGAAGCGATCGGCTTCGGATTCTTCATTCCGATTTTCTTCATCGCGACCGGCATCAAGTTTGATTGGCACGCTCTGACCGGGACACCCGCAGCGCTGTTGCGAGTGCCGCTGTTCCTGGGAATGTTTCTGCTGGCCCGCGGCGTTCCGGTGTGGTTGTGTCGCCGTGATCTACCTCGCGGTGATTTGTTGCCGTTGGCCTTAATGTCGTCCACTGCGTTGCCGTTGGTCGTCGCTGTCGCCGAGATTGGGATCGAGACGAATCGCATGAAACCAGAAACGGCCGCCGCTCTGGTCGGCGCGGGGATGGTCTCGATGCTCGTGTTCCCGGCGCTGGCTCTGACGCTGCGATCGAAGCTCAGTTCCGAAAATCAGCCGCAGGGGGCCAGCCCCAGTTCGGATGACACACACCGGGGCTAGCGCCCTGCGGTTGATCGGGAAGAACCATGCCGATGCTGGCAGCGTCGGACACAAAGGGACCGTCAGATGAATTGGAAACAGCGTCATCACCTGCGAGCGTTCCTCACCAACACGCTATGGTTTGGCCCGGTGTTGGCGATGCTGTCCGTGTTGGTGGTCGGGCCGCTTCTGCGAGAGCTAGATCAGCAGATCAAACCGTCCTGGCCGAACTTCAGCCCGGACGGAGCGCGGACATTGCTGGGCGTGTTGCTGGCTTCGATTCTGACATTCATCACGTTTTTGTTTTCGTCGTTGTTGCTGGTCGTGCAACTGGCCAGCGCGCAGCTCACTCCGCGAGTCATCGCCCGCGCCTTCAACGACCGCAGCGTGCGGATCGCAGCGATCGTCCTGGTCTTCTTCTACACGTTGTCGCTGAGTCTGCTGGCGAACGTGAAGGAGACGGTTCCGCAATTGTCGATGGCCGTGTGTGGCTACGGCAGCTTGCTCTGCATTGCTCTGTTTCTCTACTTGGTCGATCGCGTGGGACGGTTGGTGCGGCCCGTGAATGTGCTCACGTCCATCGGTCGGGAAGCACGTCTGCTGATCGAGTCGTTTTATCCGACGCTGCTCAGCGGCCCAGAACTCCGCCGAGCCGAACCGTCGGTGATCGAGAACCTGCCGACTCCGGAAGTCGTGGCGAACCTGGACGATGTGGGCGTGCTCCTCGCGTTTGACGACGCGGGCTTGGTCGAGTTGGCTCGCAAGCACGACTGCGTGATCGAACTCATCCCGCAAGTGGGTGACTTCGTTTCGGTGGAGGCTCCGCTGTTTCATGTGTACGGGGCGCGGACGCCGATCCCCGCCGCCACGTTGCTGCGATCCATTGCCCTCGGGCCGCAGCGGACGATGGAGCAAGACCCGCTGTTCGCGTTCCGCATCATTGTGGACATCGCCTCGAAGGCGCTCTCACCCGCGATCAACGATCCGACGACGGCTGTGCTGGCGCTCGACCAGATTCATCATCTGCTGCGACTGATCGGCTCGCGCCGTCTGGACACCGGCCACGATTTCGACAAATCCGGCCGCCTGCGGCTGATGTATCGCACTCCCGACTGGCCGGACTTCGTGACGCTCGCCACCACGGAAATCCGCCAGTTTGGCCGCGACAGCATCCAGATCGTGCGGCGTCTAAACGCGATGCTGGAACAACTCGTTCGGAGACTCCCCGAAGAACGCCGACCATTGCTGCTCACTGAACTGCACTGGGTGCAGTCCGATGCAGGCCGCACGTTTGTCGGCCCGCACGATCACGCGCTCGCCATGACCAGCGACTCGCAAGGACTCGGCGGAGTGCCCGAAGCGGGTGGGCCGGTCGCGCCATAACCTTTCGCGGCGAGCGATGACATTGTGGCGCACGCGGCTCGCGTGAGTCAGATGCTGGTCTTGAATGTTCATCCGACTCAATCGAACGGCAACAGATAAGTAACCCGAAGCGTCAGCGAGGGCGAGCGCTCCACAGCGTTAGGAATCCGGGGTTATCTCGTCCAGGATCGCTCGCCCTCGATTGCGCGTTGGGCTACCTAAGTCCTGCCGTTCGCCTTGCGAGACGGCACCGCCTCCGCCGGATACAACGTGCCATCCACAGGCGTTCGCCGCAGTCCCATCCTCTTTGGAGTATCTCCGTATGACTCGCCGCATTCTGGTTGCCGTTGTTTCGCTCGTGTTGTTGGCTCACGTCGGAAAGCTGTTGGCAGCCGATGACCTTTTGAAACGAATTCCTGCCGGGGCGAACGCGCTGATGGTGATTGACGTCACGGCATTGGAAGCGACCCCGATGGCTCAAACGCAGGGCTGGCAGAAGAAGCACGAAGCCGCGTTCGTCGAGCGGCCGTTGATGCTGCCTCCGGAAGCGAGTCGGCTCATCGTGGCTTCACAATTGAACTTCGCCGGAGAACTCAACGTCGATTGGGAACTCGCGGTGATGAATCTGACCGAATCGCTCTCGATGCGTTCGATCGCGCGCGCGGAAGGTGGCTACCTCGACAAGATCGGCGGAGTCGAATGTGCTTGGACGCCGAGCGACGCCTACTTCGTCGCACTGGAAGCCAAGCAGTTGGGAGTCGTCTTCCCGGCGAATCGGCAATTCGTATCGCGCTGGGTTCAAGATGGTGCGGGGATCATGTCTTCGGGCTACCTCGCGTTTGCCGACAAGCAAGTCGATCGGACGAATCAAATCGTGATGGCCCTCGATCTGAAAGACGTGCCGCAGCCGCACCGATTGCGAGAACGCTTGCAGGCGTCTCCCGCATTGAAGACGTTGGCTCCCAAGCTGGAGTCGATCGAGAAGTTGATCACTGGCGTGCAAGGACTGACGCTGCGAATCGCGGTGGGCCAATCGGCTCGCGGAACGCTGCGAGTCGATTTCAGCGACAGCCCGCAAGTGCTCGGCACGCAGACCAAGCCGCTGGTGCTGGAAGCGCTCGATGCCTTCGGAGCCAAACTGCCGGGACTGGATCAATGGACTTCCAAGATCGAAACCAAGTCGATCGTCTTGGAAGGAACGCTCTCGACCGACGCGCTTCGCCGAGTCTTCAGCTTGCTGGAGATCCCTTCGGTGAAATTCAGCACGCTCAAGGGGGAGATTCCCGACACGCCCAGCACGTCGTCGCCAACCGCGGCCTCGAAGGCCTCGGCGTCGAGCGCGTACTTCAAGTCGATCGCGGTGTTGATCGAAGACCTCCGCAAGACGCTCGGAGACACGCGCGACAACCACGCCGTGTGGATGGAGCGGTACGGCCGCAAAGTGGACGCGCTGCCGATCCTCAACGTCGATGACGACCTGCTGGCCTGGGGTGCCCGCATCGGCGAGACGTTCCGCACAATGGCCCTCGCCGAACGAGCCAGCGGCATCAAGTCGGGCGTGCGAAAGTCGAGCGTCTATGGCAACTATCAATACAACTACGATCAGAACGGCTACACCAACTTCCGCTCGAATGAAAGCGTGAAGTCTCAGATCGACACCGAAGAGAAGGCCCAAGCCAAAGCCGTGCGGTTCAATAGCTGGAAAGAGATCGAAGACGCCACCGCCGCGATTCGCAAAGACATGACCCGACGGTATCAGACGGAGTTTTGATTTCCTGCCGTACGGCGAATTGGTGGCTGGTGAGTGTGCCGGTTGTGGCGGTGCTTCCGCGAGTACTCAACCGCGCGGAAAGGCGCGCGATGCCTGTTGTCGTGGAACGCTCGGTTGTCGGAGTTTCATGCGTTCTGAGCGTCGTCCGGGCGGTCCCGCTTCTGAGCAAGTTGCGGTTGCGATCGTGCCGTTAGAAGCGGAGACGGCGCGAATGGCGGTCGGCTCGGTTCTCGCGAACGAGCCTGCTGTGGCGCACGCGGCTCGCGTGCGAGGATTCGGAATCGACGCACGCGAG
>JBJXEX010000069.1:0-4263 GCA_046156195.1 Planctomycetaceae bacterium
GTTCGCCACTGAGGACGTCTTCGCTCGGCGTGAGTTGCTGTCGAACGCGAGCGCAGAACAACTGGCTGAGGATGGTCAGAAACAGATGGCGGTGGATGCACCGCCAGCCGCGGCACTCGAAGTGATCCAGGCCCAGATCTTCCTTGGCTTCGCGGAAGCAGTCTTCGATGGGCCAGCCCGCCGCGGCGGGAAGGCGACGCGCAGGGTCCCACGCAGCGTCCAGCCGTCGCGACCGGGAACGCGGTTGGAGAGGAAGTACTTGACTTCATCGGTGAGCATGTTCGGCAGCGACGATCTGCTGACAGCGATCTCGCAGCTTCTCCTCAGCCCACGCGATCGACTCCAACAGCCGCTGCAGCGTCCGAGGTGCCACCTTCTGATCCAATGCGATGGCCTCGACATTCTTCCGCGGCACCGCCGACAACACCCCCCGCACATAGACCCGCAACAAACTCTGTCCCGCGGCCCGCGCAAAACAGTCGCCGAAGCGACTCAAAAACTGACCGAGCATTCTTCCCAACCGTCCAATATCCTGCACCGACATCACTGACATGGGCCGACCCTCCGTGGTTTCCGCGTGAAACAGTTCAACACACGGAGGGTCCCCTTTTTCTCAGATCTTCATCAATCTCAAAAACCAATAGCACAACCACACTTACAACAGCGATAAACACACAACCTGGCGCTGTCCAACTAAGGCCGTCTTCAATTCCGCGATTTGTCGGGGATGGTAGAAGGGGCCGGCCCCGTTCGAGACCATGCCGATTCCCACCGGAATAATGAGCCGTTGTTTGCGAAACTTGGCGATACGGGACAGTCCGGATGATTTCATGAATTGCAGTTCGCTTAGCAAGCCTTCCGTGCTATCGAGCGTCTCTTCATCAACTCGCCAGCAGAAGCCGAGTTTGTCGAGTTGAGCTTGTCGCGCGGCTGAGAGGTGGCCGCTGCGTTTCAAGGCTCGGACGTGATCGACCCACTCGCCCAACTCGGTCCACGGGGCGGGGGCGGATTTGGGGACTCGCGGGTGGCGGTGCTGTTTCTGGTAGGCCACGAGCAGTTGAACCATCTCGTCCCACGGGCGGGCGAGGCGGTCCAGGCAGCGGGTGGCGATGGCTCGACGTCCGCCGCGGCGGATCGAGCGTCAACGTGGGGCCGAGAACCTCGACTCGTTCGCGCAGTCGCGAATCGTTGAAACCTTTCGTGAGCCGACGCTCGGCCTGTCCGCTACGGTGGAGTGGAAACGCTGACGGTCGCATGGGATCGAAAATCGCCAACACCGCGCGACTTGGAGGCGAGCCTGGACGGAATTACGTTGACTCTCAAGCCGGACAAGTTGACCGGACAAGTCACCAGTCACGCCCGATCGCGCCGGTGGAGCAAGTCCAGCGGGTTACTTGGCATCTCCCATCACACTCAGGTTCTTGAAGCGCAAGGGCTGCGTCACCGGTGCCATCTTGGTGAGGTTCAAGGATTGGCGGTGCGTGATGACATAGATCCCGGTGAGCTTCAGCGGGTAGTCGAGGCGGCCATCCCCTTGGCTTTCCCATTGCTTGGCACCGGGGCCGGGTTCGATGTGGACGAACGGCGAATCGTTGGTGAGCGGGAAACTCATGAAGCACCAGTCATCGAAGTCGAGGGCGCTGTAGTTGCCCCAGTCACCGCCGTCTAAGCCGCCGGAAGAGCGAAAACGTTCGCCTTGGGCGTCTTCGATCTCCCACATGATCCGCCCCCAACTGCTATCCCCTTTGACCCACATGCCGATGCTGTGCGGTCGGCCTGGGATGAGCGCCGGTTGCTTTAACTTCAGCGCGGTGTATTCGCCCACGACGACAGGCAGCTCGCCTGATTTTCGGAGCGTTACTTCGAGGCAATCGCCATGTTCGGCATCGCTCTGCTGGCGCAGCGTGAACTTGCCGGGACGCCGCAACCCGGTGGTCACTGGGGTGTCATCCGCTACAAGCTGCCAATCGGCGACGTTGTCCATGCGGGCGACGATTTGCGTGCCGGGCGGCGGTTGCTGCTGCGGAAATCGACGCTTGCCCGCGGTGATGCTTTTCGCGGCCACAGGACTGGTGAAGTAGCTCACTGCGGTGGATGCGGTGATGGCGAGGCGCTTGTCATGCGATGCCGTCTGTCGCGGCGCGCCGTAGAAATCGATCAGCGTGAGCGTTCCGTCGGTGGGCAATTCCACCTGCATTTCACACTCGCCGCGTGTCGTCCAGACGGCATAGATGTGCTCGCTGCCGCGCGTGAACTCCAGGGCATGGGCGCTCGACGATCCGGTGTCCCACTGCCGCGCGAGCGTCGCGCTATCGAGCACCTTCGTGAGCGTGGCGAGCGCGACATAAGCGGGTTTCGGGTAGTGCAAGGGACTGCGTTGACACAGGCCGCAACCGCCCCACATCGCGTCGTAGTAGGCGTTGTTCGTGTCTTCGATCACGGCGGGCGAGATCGTGGGAAAGCGATGCGCCAAGCTAAACAGCATGTCGCGCGCATACCACTCGGCGTGCCGCTGCGGGCCGAGATCGCGTTCGGCGCGATAGGTGAACTCGAAGCAGCCGGTCAGCGGAATGTCGTAGCCGAACACTCGCGCGGTCTCGCCCATCAGCCAGATGCCGCCGCTGGTGAATGGATTGAGTTTATCGGGGGCGAAGGTTTGCCCGGTGGTCTCGCTGCCGAGATAGTCGATCAACTCGCGCGGGAAGCCGCGACGCAGCATCACGGCGATCATGCCGAGGGATCCGCCGGAGTTCCCCGCGATGATCTTGAGCTGCGGAAACTTCGCACGCAGGAACTTCGCACCGCGCAGGCCCAGCTCGTAGAGTTCATCCTCGCGCCTCGCGAGTGCTTCATCCATCGGGACATACTTGTCTCCCCACAACTCCGGCGGATAGGTGCGGGGATCGTAGCTCTCGTGAAACAGATCGACGTACTGGCAATGCGGGAATCGCCGCATCAACTCGGTGATCTCTTTCTCCGCGCGTGCCTCGGCGGCAGGCCAGTCTTTGAGATCCGCGAGTCGGAACTGCCACCTGATTTGGTTGAGCGAGATTTTCCACGGCGCAAGCTCGGCCTCGGAATCCTTGGTCCAATTGAACGTCGTGCGCCTCATGCCCGCCTTGAACAGCATCGGCCCGGCGATGGCCGGATCGCGGGTCGTGTAATGCACGCCGTTGAACCACCAGGTGCCAAAGGGCGATTCGTAGCCCGCCTGTCGCGTGTCTTTGCCCAAGATCGCAAACGCGGCCTCGTGCCTCAGCAGCGGCGCGCCGCGGTCGTCATTCACGCTGATGCGCAGGCCATACCAGCCGACCTGCGGCATGGTCAATGGCAGGGTGATGTCCGATTCGCTGCCGATCGCATCCAGCGTTACCGCCTTCTCGTGCGTGGCCAGGCTTTTGCCGCTCACATCGCTGATCTCCCAACGCAGCACGCACTTCGTCGGCTGCACCGCACGGAGGCTGACCGTCGTCTCCGGCACTTCGTCATTGTGGAAGATGTTGCCTGGTTGCGACTGTTTCAGCCGCAGTTCGACGTGCGATTTCTCCAAGGTCACACCGAAGACATGCACCGCGCTCGTCGAGGTCGCCAGCGGCATGCGGCGACGATCGTTCTGCAACTTCAGCCCGTCCATTTTCCCGAGGAACTCGAAGTCGAGATACGGCCCGATCTTCATCGCCGCATTCGGATCATTGGTTTCCGCGAGCAGATCTACGATGTCGCCCGTCTTCAAATCCACACGCACGAGATAGAGCGGTGCCGTGATCTTCCGCTGGTCAGCGTCGATGTATTCCACGCGGCCCACTGGCTCGATGCCATCGCCCGGTTTGTCATCGCCGCGCGGCAACGTGAGCGTCGTATCTGCCATCGAGCCACCGCGGCCCCAAACTCCAAAACGGGTGAGCCGCGTGGTGAGCACCGCGTCCTTGGTCGCGTCCGCTTCCACCGCGCACAGCACCCACGCGCGCCGATAAAACGCCTGCGATACCGAGAAGTGCAGCGACTCTTTCATGCCATCCAACGACGTGCGCGAGGTATTTTCATTGGTCTCCAGCGCACGCAGTCCCTGCATCAACTTCGCTTCGCCGACATCCGCATTGCCTGCTCCGTCCGCGACCAACATCGGCACCGCCTTGACTCAACTTCGACAGCTCGTTCTTGTAAGTCGCATTCTAGCAATGGGTTGCGAATCCGCAAACTATCATTGGCACTACATAGCACATCCTTATGGTATGGTTTTAAGCATAGGTTTTAGGCCAAGCG
>JBJXEX010000076.1:0-8644 GCA_046156195.1 Planctomycetaceae bacterium
CGGGGCTTCCGGACGATCTTGTGGCAAGCCTTTGGCATGACCAACTTCCGCCACTTCCGACTCCGCATCCTCGACCGCTTCAACCAACCCCAAACACAACTTTCAACATGAATGGCGGAGAGCCGGAGAACTGTTGTGACTATTTCGGATGTGAAATCGAATCGCGCCGAACTCTGCAAGGTGCTCGCGGAGTGGAAGGCAAAGGCGTCTGCCGCTGGGGATGACTCACTGGTGCAGATGCTGGTTGACCAAGAACGGGAATTGCACCGACTCGAAAACGATACCATCAAGCCCGCGCGTTTGGGCATTGTCGGAAGATTCTCCGCTGGCAAGACACGGTTGCTAGAGGCATGGCTGGGATGCGGAGGAATGCTGCCAGTGGCGGAGAACCCGACGACTGGAAACATCGTCGAGTTTCATCTGCAACGATGTAGCGACATCGGTGAAAGTCGCCTGCGAGACTGGCAAGTGCAGATTGTTGATGTGCAGTCAGCCAATTTAATTCTCGACCGGCTGCTGAAGGCCGCAGTCGGGCTGATGCAGCTCGAGTGGCGCGACGGTCTGCCATTACTGAACCGCGCGTTGGATGAGAAATCACCGACCCGCTGGGTCGATGCCACTAATTGGGCCTTGCAAGCACACGCTCCGGAGCACACCGAGAAATTGCAGGCCGTGGCCTTTGAGGTCTATCGCTTTGCATTAGTCTATGAAAAGGCGCGTAAGCTCGCTGGGAAAGTGTTGGTGGCTTCAGCCCAGCATGCGGATCGGCTGATGACGCTTCAATTCGATCCGCAACAATTCTATTCGGGCAACCTACGCGATCTGCGGCTGTCCCTGCCGACGATCACCGACAACTTCTCACTCGACGCTCTAACCGACGAGCAGGTCCTGGCGCTTTTTCCCGTAGTCCGCAAGATCATCGTGAGCGTTGACCTGCCCGATCCGGTGGCCGACTGCATCACCTCCGATCGAGAAATCAACTTTCAAATTGTTGATTGCCCTGGTGCTGGTGCGGATGGGACATCGGTGCGAGATGAGATGCTGTGTGCTCTCGAACTTCGTGAAACGGACGGAATTGTCGCACTGATCGATGCCCGTAATCCCGGCGACAGTCGTGACTTCATCAACGAGATCAAGCGGTTGTGGGGAGCACAAGGCAAAGAACGTGTTCTGGCCGTCATCAGCCGGTTCGACCAGATGCCGGTCAGCGACGGCGATGCGAGGATGTTGGCCGAGCTGGCAAACGGCTCTGGTCCGCTGAGTCTCGATGAGTTACGCGCAGCCTGCGCCCGAACTTTTTTTGTCTTGCTCTCAGCCGCGCGTCAAACAGTTCTCAATGGCGAAGTCGATCGCGTCGCGCTGATGTCGGCGATGGCCTATATCGACGCCGCACATGTGAACGGAATTAGTCTCGGCACTCAGCAGTTTCTGATCGAGCAGATCGACAACAGCGAGCACTATTGGATTGCGAAATGCGAACAATGGCAGGCCATTGGCGAGCGTCTGCAACAAGGAGCGACGACTCCAGAAGAACAAGCGATCGCTCGATTGCTGGTTGAATTCGCACAAGACGGTGGAGGTCATCGGCTGTCATCCATCGTGGAAGAACACATGCAGCGGGTGGGGGATGGCGGTAAGGCCGAACGCCTGAAACGCGATTGGGACGCTTTCTTGAAAACACAGGATGAGTTGGAGCAGCTCGTCGCTGATTTGGTCGTTGTCGTTGAGGACGTGGTCAAGCAGCGTTCGGCGACCTCCATTGCCACTGCCGCGCAGCGTGTCGGACACGCGTTTAATGTCGTTGGCTCCGCACTTGCCTTAGCACCTTTGGAACTGACCCTCCGACCGAAGGGAAAGCAAAAAGCCGTTGCCGTTCGTCCTGTCTTGCGTCGCGAAGCCATCGGCATGGTCTGTGATTGGGCCTATTGGCGGGACACCCTGAATGCGATCGACCCCGATCGCGAGCCCAACATGATCCCGATCGTTGCAGCTAAGACGTTGCCGGTGAGTGACGCCCAGCATCCACAAGAGATTGGTCCGACGGCACCTGCAGTGGAAACGGCGAACGTCATGGCGGACTCCCGACGAGAGCTTCTGCGGCGCCGTCAGATTCCCGTTCGCAGCAGTGATTTCGAAAAGCCATTTTTCGAAACCTGCGAACGGCTGAATGTCATCGTCCGATCGACACTGAAAGCGGTCCTGGCATCGACGATTGACAACATCGGAAGCCGAGTGGCCGAGCAGATGGGGCCCTCGCGGGATGACTGGTTACAGCGGCTCGTCGCGGCAACCACTGATGAAGACTTCCTCAAACGGCTCGGAACCGATCGCGAGAATTTCCGCTTGGCCGTTGAACTCGCTGCGGATGAAGAGAGGTTGTCTAAAGATCTGGATGGGGCACTTGAGGCGGTGTTTTCAAAGGCCTCACAACTGGCGGATGGATTCTTCCCGTTGCAACGCAAACGCGACGGAAGCCACGCGGTGACCTATCCGTGGTACGAGCCAGTTAACAGCCGTTTCGGTCGCATGTTCGAGCCGCGCCATCGACACCTGATGCGGCTGTTCCGCCTGCGCAGCACGCTCATTGACGCGACGATCTTCTATCTCGGCAACATCCTGCACCAACTACAGGACGAACTGCGTCGCGTCGTTCGAGACCGGTTGGAGTTCATTGAGCACGAACTAGACGCCGCCGCTCGCCTCGAACCGGTCGTCATCACCGACGTCAATTTGGACGAGCTGTTCTAGGGCTTCTTCAAGTCTTGAGTTTCGCGTCGCACGGCTATCGCGATGGCTGAGCAAGCCTGAACGGCAAGAAGTCAGCGCGGACCACTTTTTTGCACTTCACAACTCAATCACCACAACTTCGCAAAGGACATCACATGGTCAGTCCAGGATTTGGTTTTTGGAGAAGGAGACAGGGAAAGCCCGGCGCGGGCACAGAGACGTCGACTGCAAGCCAGAAACCTGGGCTCGGTAGCGAGATCGACGACAGCGCGGCTGGCCCTCTCGTTGTTGCCCCTGACCCCGAGACCTCAGAGGACTTGCCCCCAGCGGCTCCCAATAAAGCGACCTTGGAGGGACCAGACCAAGTCGATTTAACTCAGGAAAAAGGCATGCTGCAGCTTCCGGCTCTCACGATTCGTATCCCAGAAGGCGAAGGCCCAATTCATGACATCGATTTGGGCGTGACGGTTGAAGGCGGTCCGGAAGGAGTCGCCCTCTACATCCAAGATGCTTATTCGGCGGCGGTGTCGCGGCTCAAGTCGACCCTCAGGGAGACCACGGCGATCGAACCGCGACCCACTGGCAAATGGAACGGCGTCGATGGCTTCAAACACCAGCAGCCGGTCGTGCTGAAGTTCTCCATGACGTTTTCGCTGTCGGATCAGCAGGGCAAGCCAACCGGCGAGCGTCGCCGTGTTGAGCATCAGGTGGCGATGCATCCCGATGAAGTCTTGCACGCTCCCTTCACCGTCTCGGTGAATCCGCCACTGATTCGTGCCTTCGACAGCAAGGCAAATGGTCCAGAACTCGAGATCAAAGTTCGTGCGATTCGCAACGGTGACTCGAAAGCAGCGACTGACGAGACACCAAAACTGCGGATGAACTCACCCGACCTTGAGAGGCGGATGCGCGAATGGGGCATGCCCAACCTACGGCCTCGTATTGAAGAGATGCTGAATAAGGTCATTAGCCGACGCTCACGCGATAACAACGGTGGCTGGGTCGCTCGTGAGATACCGAGGCTCGATCTCACTGACGACGAACGAACGCGGCTGATCAGGCATCGCGCCAAAGACGGCAAGCCGCTGCGTTTCTCCATTCGCATGTCGATTGATGGTTCGACCGCGACTCAACTCACGATTGAACTGCTACCACACGAAAATCCGTTTGCGGGTGTGGTCGGATTCGACCTCGGGACGCATGGTTCGACCATCGTGACTCATGACCCCGGTGAAATCGACAACCCAGCCGTGCCCCGAGAGCAGGTTGTAAGCCTGCAAAAACAACTTGGACGCTGGATCAAGCGACCATCGGCCAATCCCTTTCCGGAAATGACCGAGAGCCAGTGGTTTGACATGTTGAAGTCCGTTGCAGCGGCGATGAACTTAGACTCGAACAACGCGCTGGCAGGTATTGAAGGCATCATTGAAAAGGCGCATCAGTCCCTCTCCAAACAGGAGTTACTGTTTGAACTACTCCGACAGTTCGAAGTGGCCGTCTTCCAGATTCAGGGACGAGCGCGGCGGGACGTGCAGGAGTCTTTGGCGGACCTTCTGCAAAGCGTGTTTGAAGAGTTCCCCTTGAAGATGTGGAACCTGCGTGCCGTCGAATTCAGCGACGGCGAAGTCACTTACAGCCACACTTCAAGCGAACTTGAGCTGACCGACATGACGCCCGAGGTATGTGGCGAGATTGGCTTTCAGTCAGCGAGCCGGCATCAGAACTGGCTGCGATCGGGTGAGCAAGACCCAGCCGGAGCAGTCACCGGCAACATTCGCAAAGGGCGATTCATCCGCAACCCAAAGGCGAGTTTGGACCGCATTCACCTGCGGAACGCAGAGGACTATCAGGTCGTGTTGAAGGATGGCTCGGAAGTCGCCGTGTCACCCAGCGATGTCGTGTCGGCTGCCTACGGTTCGCTGCTCCGAGCCTTCGAGGTCTTTCGAACCACATATGGTCTGAGCGGTGGAACGCTTGATCGAGCCGTGATCACGTACCCGGCCAGCTTGCTGCCGGAACCTCGTGAGAGAATAGTCGCTCTGCTGAAGCAGCATGGAGTCCGTCATGTCGACCGGACTTTTGATGAAGCGGTGGCTCCCGCCCTCTTCTACATGGAGCAACGATTTAGTGACGCTCCCGAGATTGGCCCGGAAGCCTTCAAAATTCGCTGCCGCCGCATTGGTGACATTTGGCACCATCAAATGCTCATCGTTGATGTCGGTGCCGGAACGACGGATATCGCTCTGATTCAAATTCAGATGCGCGAGACACGCTCCAGTGTTGACCCCGAGAACGGCGGTCGGATCTACACGATCTCACCTCGGTTGCTGGGTTCCACCGGACGCGATCGGCTCGGTGGAAATCTCATTACTCTGCTACTGTTCCGACGCTTGAAGCTGTTGTTGGCCGACTGGCTCCGGAAGTTGCGAGTCGCTGCGGCGAAAGACGAGAGCATCGACTCAGGGAAAGACAACGGAGATTGGCGGTCCGACTCGGCCATCGCCGAAGTCGACTTCCGCCGCAATGACACTCCGCTCCGGAAGTTGCTCGACGAAGTCGAAGGAGTGATCGCCACTCGCTTCAAGATCCGTCCCGATGGCCAGCCGGAGATTGATCCCAAACGCAAGGCGCTGAAGACGTCGCGATTCTTCGCGATCTGGGAGATCGCAGAAGCAATCAAAATCGAGTTCAGTCGCATTCTCGGCGAGGAAACGCGGCCGGAGACGCTGTCTCTGGAATCGCTGATTAAGTCTCGACTGAAGCAGATCGTTGCCGGCACGGAATTCGAGCGCATGTCTCTCGACGCGATTGATCACTACCCCGAGTTCCGCACGGAAGATTTCAGCACCTTGGCCCGATCAGTGGTCGAGCAGGCCACTCAACTGGCCTACGCCCTCACGAACGAGTCGCTGAATCGGCTGAACCGAAGGGACACGAGCAAGACCGGTGAAAATCCCGGCTACACTCTCGACAGCATCGTGCTGTCTGGGCGGTCGAGCCAATTGCCAATCTTTCGCGAAAGTTTGGAAGCCTGCGTGCGTCGCGGTGCTCCGTTCGGCTCGAATCGCACCGAGATTCTGTATCACAACAAGTATGCGAAGCTTGCCACAGCGATTGGTGCCGTTCGCGGACAACGTCTGGTGAGCCTCGCACCGACCGAACCGAATACGGAAGAGATCACCGCCGGTCTGTGCTTTCGGGATCTCGACATTAAGAACTTGTTCTTCTTCCTGCCTTCGTCCTTCAAATTCGGCACGCAGGAAGGGCCGGTCGGCAAGACGATCTTCGAAATGCATGAGCAATTTCGACATCACGATTTCACTCCCATCGGACGACTTCGTACCGGCTGGGATGTGACATCAAGTGACGAAACGCTGATCTATCGGATGGACGGCGAAGACCAGCTGAGTACCGCGCGACTTTGGGGCCAGATGATCCTCAAGGAAATCGCGGCTACCGTCGGCGTCACCTTCGATGAATTGAAAGACGGCCTGCAGGTACGGTTCGAAATCACTCATGAACTCGACCTGTATGCGATGCTTCGTCGCAGCGGTGCCGAGCATCGGCGAATGGTGTATGCATCGCGTGATGCCTCGACGCCGCCGGAGTGCCATGTGAAGGTGCCGGAGAATGTTTGGAAAAAGCTCGTCGGCAACAATGCGGATGCCGAAAAGTTGCCATTCCAGATCTTCGTGGGCGAGCCCAAAAACAATGACGCCAAACCGTTGATCGACCGAGGCACCCCGTTCTCCGTCGTCTGCAATGTCGGCACTGAAAAGTCACCGGACCTTCAGCCGGCCTTGTGGTCCACTGAGTCATTGCCGCCAATCAAGGTCCGTGAGAAGGCTTACAATCTCTACGCGCGCGACTCGAAATCGGGAGCGGCAATTCTGCTGGCTCACTTCAATCTGGACTCGTTGTCGTCGAATGAGAGTCCAAAGTTCTCCTTCGAGGCTCGCTATCGAGTGATGGTGGCAACCGACGGGACACTGGCTCTGATTTGTGGTGACGAGCCCCCGTTCTGGACGACCACCGACCCCGTCGAATGGTTCCGCAACGACCGGCAAGTGCTCCGCTACAAGCTGCCGAGGCATCAAGCGGTTGAAGACTTCTGGAACGATCCCTTCTGCGGACATCACTAACCTGGATTATTCATGGCCCATCAAACAGCCATCGAGGGGCATCGGCAAGCGAGTGCGATGAGTCGTTCTGGCTAGCCGTGGGTGGTTTGGTTGAAGGCGAGCGAGACCTCCCGCTTTCCCCCAAGGGCTTGGTGCGTGATCGGCGGACGGGGTTCGAGGTGGCGACGACGGTCAAGGTCAGGTCAGGTCGTGGCCAAGCACAAGCTGTGGGTCGAGTGCCAACAAGAGGAGCAGAACTCCCGGCATCTCCGGTTTGAGCGCGTCCAGAAAGGCGAATCGGCGAGTTCCGGTGGCCGGGTCGAGAGCTTGCTTGAAGTGGCGCAGTGGTCCGAGCACCAACTGGGAACCCCAGGGCAACGGGAACGAGTCCGCTCCTGACTTGAGAGCCGCGAACACTGGGGAGCGTTTCGAATTTGTAGGAGCTACGCGACGAGAGTTGTCAGTGGGGCGAATGCCTTGTTTTCCAGGACTTGCCAGTGTTTTGCTTTGTAGTAGGCGCGAAGTAGCAGCATGTCTTCGGCGTGAGATTCCAGCCAAAACAGGCTGGCACCTTTCAGTCGCAAGTTGACCACTCGGCGGACAGTGCTCTCGATGGTGCCGCTCCCGATCGGGAGTTGCAGGGCTTTCACCGAGCCGTAGTTCAGGCGACCGGCCTTCGCGTTGCGGAGCAAGTAGCTGCGTTCTCGTCGCCCCGTTGCCGATTTCCCGATCGCCACTTCCTGGATCGCCAACACGAACGCATCGACTTCGCCCTTCAACAATCGCTGCCGTTGCCGGTTCACCCAAGCCGTCCGAACGCTCGGCTTCCACCGCTTCGTTTTCGACAGCGCGTGGACATGCTCGATGACATGGTAGAAATCGACCAATTCGTAGACTCGGTCGGACGGCAGTCCCAGTGTCTTCCAGAGTTGGGTGACTCGGGACCAAATCCACTTCGCACCGTCGGCGATGAAGAGCACTCGGTCAGCAGACGTAATATCCAATTCTTTGAGATACATCGCGATCAACTTGAAGATCGCGTCGGGGCCTTTCAACGTGCCATCTAATTGGACAGCGCCAGGATCTGCCGGAATCGTAGTGCTTCATTGAGATTTGGTTCGAGTGAGCGATTTGATTTTGTCGGGGTCGATGCCGAGTTGGGTGAGTTGTTGACGGCGTTTTTTTCGGTGGGACTTGGACGCTTGGGCGTTGCGGCGAGCGTAGTAGATTTGACGGTTGGCTTCGTCTTGGAACAGTTGTTGGCGGGCTTGGGGGGGAAGCGTCATCGCCGTGACCACGACGCTGGCGGCGCGGCGGACTTGTTCGGTGGTCAGCAGTTCGCCACTGAGGACGTCTTCGCTCGGCGTGAGTTGCTGTCGAACGCGAGCGCAGAACAACTGGCTGAGGATGGTCAGAAACAGATGGCGGTGGATGCACCGCCAGCCGCGGCACTCGAAGTGATTTAGGCCGAGATCTTCCTTGGCTTCGCGGAAGCAGTCTTCGATGGGCCAGCCCGCCGCAGCGGGAAGGCGACGCGCAGGATCCCACGCAGCGTCCAGCCGTCGCGACCGGGGACGCGGTTGGAGAGGAAGTACTTGACTTCATCGCCGATTTCCGCAGGCCGAAATCGACTACCATTTGTTCGCGGAGTTCTCGATTTTCGCCGGGTATTTCCAGCGGTTGGCGGTTTTTTTGTTAGTCGGTTTCTTGGAAATCGCGCGGTCACCGGTGATCGCTCGGCCGTGAGGGTGGGATCGCGAAATCGTGCTTGGGCCGTGTTTGTCGGGGGTTTTTCA
>JBJXEX010000087.1:0-22685 GCA_046156195.1 Planctomycetaceae bacterium
TTCTTTTTTTTCTTTTGGAGTAGAAACATCCTTTTTTTCTGGTTGTTTTGTTTCTCGGACTTTGTTAGTGTTCGAAGCCCGAGGCTAGCGCCGGCGGCTCACTAACCGAACGGTATTGGGGTTAAACGACGCTGCCGCCGCTGGCGTTGTGAAACACACGCGGGCGTATCAGCCGAACTTCCGCAGCGTCACCGAGTAGACCGCATACGTCCGAACCAAAAAGGTCCACAACCACGGCTCCGAAAATCGGACACTCGCCAATTGCCCCGCGAGGCGGACGTCGGTTCGCAGCCACTGTTGCAGCGCCGCCGGACTTGTCCCGGTAAAGAAGTTCCGAGCCGAGATCTCGCGCCGCAGCAACTCCGACAACTCATGCTTGCCCACCGACAACAGTGCCGGACAGGAATCCGACGACACCACCTCGGTCACCAACACGGCCGCCCCGCCGGGTGACGCTAACTCCAACATCAGGCGCAGATGCTGAGTCCGCAGCGCCGAGACAACGTCCCAGGATCGCGGATGTGACTCATCAATGGTCCGCGTGACGCCGTCAATCAACTGCGTGAGCAATCCGACCGAAGCCACCACATCGCAACTCCCCTTCCAACCGAAGTCCGGAGTTTGCGCCAACGACTGCAAGCAACGCTCGATCGCCGCTTCATCGGCTGGCCCGTTCGCGATCGCGATCGCGGTCAACTCGGCAAAGACGCCGCTGACGTCCACCGGAGCGACCATTTGAAATCGAGCATCTCCCGCCAAGCCCTGCCGAGCCAGCCCACGCTGCAACGCGTCGGCATCCACGTCCACCAGCACGATTTCCCGAAAAGCCGTCAACAGAGCCGCCAAGTCGAAGTCATTGAGATTCCCCGCTCCGAGTAAACACAACCGCTCGGCCGATACCGTCCGAGCATCCAGCAACGTCCGCGTCACACGCTCGCGATGCGCGGAGTACCGCGTCCAAGAGTCATCCGCCGCCACATTCCGCCGACACTGCTCGGCAATGAGATCCATGACTCACCACACCGAAGGACAACAAAGTAAGAATGTCCCCATTATGACCGCCAAGAAATCGCAATGGCGAGCGACAGGTCGCGGGACTTCACCCGCCCCCATCGGCCTCGTGCCGATGGAGCGAAAGATGGAGAGCTCATCAAAGCGGTCGTGTGCCGTTGCCACGCGAGCCGATCCCACGCAGCCCGTGCCCGATGCGAATTGCGGAGACGCCAGTCGCGCTCATCACCAGCTTGACGTCGCCACCCAAACTGTACTATCTTAACTAGTACAGTTCGTGAGGCGTGTCATGCAGTTTCAGGTCAACACCGCCAGCAAGGTTCCGATCTACCAGCAATTGGCCGAGCAGATTCGGTCGGCGATCGCTCGCGGCGAAATGCAGCCGGATGAGCAGTTGCCCTCAGTGCGGCAGTTGTCGCAGGACGTCGTCGTGAATCCGAACACGATCGCTCGCGTCTATCAGGAACTGGAGCGCGAAGGAGTGCTCGTCACACGGCAGGGACTGGGCGTGTTCGTTGGCTCTCCGAGGCGGGAATTGGTGAAGCGTGTTCGTGACGAACGGCTGACCGAACTGCTCGACAAGCTGCTGACCGAGGCGGTGCATCTCGGTTATTCGGCGGCGGCGGTGAAGGAGATGTTGGCGAAGCGCGTCAAAGACTTTCAGTGGCCGGAATGAATCGTTTAACCCCAACGCCATCGGCGTGGGCGCGCACGCCAACGCCGACGCCAACGCCGATGGCGTGGGCGCGCACGCCGATGGCGTGGCGGTTAAACAAGGGATACCCAAATGCCAGATGCCATCGTGACGGACGGGTTGACCAAGTGGTACGGCTCGAAGTGCGTTGTGAATTCGCTGACGTTGCGCGTACCGGAAGGTTGCGTCTACGGCTTTCTCGGCCGCAACGGGGCAGGGAAATCGACGACGATCAAAATTCTGACCGGAATGGCACATCCAGATGAAGGCTCGGCTTCGTTGTTGGGTCAGGACGTGGCGACGTTGCCGCCTCAGATGCGGCAGCGGATCGCGTACTTGGCCGAGGGGCATCCGCTGTATTCGTGGATGACGATCGACGGACTGATGAAGTTCAATCGACCGTTTTATCCGGCGTGGAATCAGCGGTTGTTCGATCAGATCATCGAACACTTTCAGCTCGATCGAAAACAGAAGGTGAAGCACCTGTCGAAGGGGCAGGTGGCTCAGGTATCGCTCGCGCTGGGGATCGCGCCGGAGCCGGAACTGCTGATCCTCGACGACCCGACGCTCGGCTTGGACAACGAACATCGAGATGGTGGAACTGAATCTGGAAGACGCCTTCATCGAATACACCCGCGGCTCGCGCCGCGCGATGCCGGTGTTTGCGGGTGAGTGATTGGCCGTAGCCGCGCTCGCCAGAGCGTGGGGTATTTCTTGTTTAACCCCTACGCCAACGGCGTGGGCGAGACGAGGATTTGAACGACTTACGTTCGCACGCACGCCGATGGCGTAGCGGTTAAACGACCTGGGGATACGGCATGTTCGCACTGATGCTGAAAGAACTCCGATCGCTCTCACGAGTCATCGCGCTGGCGTTGTTGGCGGACGGGTGGTTGCTGAGCGAATTGACCGAGCAGTCGCATTGGGTGCGTGGGGATATTCAATTGGGGCCAGGCTTCGCGTTGGCTCAGACGGATTGGCTGATGTGGTTCGGGTTCTTGCTGGCGGTGATGGCGAGCATCGTGGGGTTGTCGATGTCGCTGGACGATGGGTTGCGCGGGACGTGGGCGTTTGCGTTGTTTCGACCGGTGTCTCGGCGAGCGTACATCGGGACCAAGTTGCTCGTCGGCGGAGCGGTGACGTTGGCATTGTCGGTGTTGCCGGTAGTGGTGTACTCGGTGTGGGCCGCGCGACCGGGGAATGTGGCGGCTCCGTTTCGATGGTCGCAGTTGCAGCCGGCGATCGAGGCGTGTGGTTGGAGCGTCGTGGTCTTCTTGGGAGCGTTCTTGTCGGGCATTCGTCCGGCAAAGTGGTGGTGGTCGCGGCTGTGGCCGTTGGTGACGACGATCACGTTGGGGATGTGGTTCTGGCTGGCGGCGTTGGAGTCGCAACTGGAACTCGGCCCACTCATGCCGACGACGGCTGGGTATTGGGGCGTTTGTGTGGCGATGTTGCTCGTCTTGAGCGTGTCGATTCTGTCCGTGGTTGAGGAGCGGGAATTCGCATGAGCCGTCCGCGTTCAACAAACCGATTGTGTGTCTCGACCGTTTGCCGAGCGGCGTTGTTGACCGTGGCGGCGACGATGCTGTGGATGTTGGCGTTGGTCTTTGTTGGCAGCATCGCGGCGGAATTCTTCCACGAGCGGCAGACGGAGTATCAGCAGCATCAATTCACCTTTCGCAAGGATGGGCTGCCGGTGTGGAAGACGAGGTCGGTTCGCGAAGGGGAATACGATCGAACCGAGTATCACGATCTCGACGGCAAGCTCATCGAGATGTCGGAGAAGGACGAGAGCAGTCGCCTGGTGGCGTTTGTCGATTCGCGCCTTTGGAAGCGTCCGCTGCGAGCGACTTGGCGATCGGATGTTGTGCGAGTGAGTTCGTCCACACGCGTCGAGTGCTACTTCGAGGACTTGGGGACGCGCGGGCAATTCACTTTGTTTGACTCGCGGAGCAAGCAGCGGATCGGCTGGATTGGACAACAGGGCTTTTCGACGTTGCCGCTGTCTGAGGAGCAGCAGTTCCCGACTCGATCGGGAAGTGAGCGAGCCGGCTTTGTCGGAGTTGGGGATGCTGGCGCGACGTCACAGGGGTGGGCGACGGCGAGCTACTATCAGCCGATTCACGAGCACACGCTCAAGCTGTTGATCGAGCCGGGTGGACGTCGCGTGCATTGGATCGACTTGCGCGAGCGATCGAGTCGCCTGATTCATGACGGCGAACCCATCTGGGCCGCGAGCTTTGATTGGCCGGTCGATCCGAAGACGGAAGCGGTGCGCGTCGTGCTGCGGACTGCGGACTCGTTGCTCGTTGTATTGCCGACCGCAACGTCCTTACCGGCGGCTAGCGCCGTGCCGCTCACAGTGACATCGCCGGCGGCAAGCGCCTTGCCGCTGACGTCGGTTGTGGAGACGTTGCGATTGCCGGATCGCGTGCGACGCTCGGCGTTGTTGCAGTGGGAGCGAACGGTGGACGGGCCGCTGTTTGTAGAGCCGCTCTTCGCCGACGGCTGGAAGCTGACTTGGGCGACGCCGGCGGGAACCGTGATTCGCGAGCGAATCGTGCGGCAGCGCGACCTCTCCGCAGGTGGCGAAGGGATTTGGTTCTTGCCGTTGATTCAATTCCCGGCGTTCGGGGATTTTTTGATGTGGGCGATGACGCATCCGGAGGATTCCGAATCTTCATCGCTGGATCATCGCCGCGCTCGGCAATTGGGTTTGGAGCTGCCTCGTGTGCGGCCGGAAATGGATTGGAAAGCGATGGCGTTGCCGCTGGAGGCGTTGCATGTTTCGGTGATGTTGTGGAGCGTGCTGGCAGTGCGGCGATTGCGACGGTTCGGTAGCTCGGTCGGCGAGCAATTGTTTTGGGGCGCGTGGATGTTGGCGTTCGGAGTGCCGGGCTATCTGGCGTTTCGCGTGCATCGGACGTGGCCGGCATCCTCTCGTTCCCACGCTCCGCGTGGGAACGCGAGTTCGGACGCTCTGCGTTCCGAGTCCGCGAGTCTGCGACCGCAAGTGACTATGGCTCGTGACGCGGAGCGTCGGGACTTGCGTTCCCACGCGGAGCGTGGGAACGAGATCGTGTTGGCACTCCTCTCGCGAGTTGACCTATCTCCGGGACATGCCGCGCTCGTGGTCAAGGAATTGCGATCGACGGCGATCATTGGAGCAGCGGCGTGCGGGGCGTATTTGCTGGTCGTCGCCAAGCTGACGAGCGTGACTGGCTTCGGCTGGATGCGGAACTTCGTGTCGGAGAATGTCACGCAGATACCTTTCCTGGATGAAGCGTTTGAGAAGCCGTATTCGGTGGTCTCGATGTTGTTGGCGGTGTGTCTGGCGGTCTGGCAGACGGCAAATGAATCGCGTGGCGGAGCGTGGCTGTACTTGCTGCACAAGCCGGTCAGTCGGCGAGCGATCGTGCTCAGCAAACTCGCGGCTGGGCTGAGCGTGTTGCTGATCTGCTCGGCGCTGCCGATTGTTTTGTATGGTGCCTGGGCTGCTCGGCCGGGGACGCATCCGTCGCCGTTTGAGTGGAGCATGACGCACGAGACGTGGCGGCTGTGGTGGTCGCTGCCTCCGCTGTATCTCGGCACGTTGCTGACGTTGCTCCGTCCCGCGCGTTGGTTCGGGACTCGATTGCTGCCCTGCGTGGCGGGGTTCGGTTGGATGGTGTATCGCGAATCGCTCGGCGCGTGGCTGTGGCCGATGTGGCAAGAGTTCGGGGTCGTCGCGGCGATTGATGTCGTCTTCGCGATGTGTCTGCTGTTGGTCGTTCGCGAGCGGGAGTATCCGTGATGGCGAATTCGGAATGCGGTAGCGGGATTCGTGAGAATTCCGCAGTCGAGAGACAACCCCTGAACTCTCACGAGTTCAGCTACGGACTTTCTCGGCTGTTGCTCGGTTTGGTGCTGGCAGTTGGCGGAGCGATCGTGTGGTCGTATCTCGTTCAGATGTCTTCGGCTTGGGTCGCGAACCGACTGATCGCCAATCGGAACTGGGAGTCTCGCGACATCCAATATCGAGAGTCTGGCGAGCCTGTGATTCAACAATGGCGAAACGTCAGCTTGATTGAGGTCAGCCGTGAAGAGTACCGAACTCTGGACGGTGAGCCGGTGACGATCGCGGAAGCGGAGCTGCGCCGAGTCTGGCATCCGACCTGGTCGATTGGATCGTTTCCCGCTCGGCCGAACTTCTCGATGAGCAGCGGGTACGGCGGCTGGCGGCGACCGCTCGCCGATGTCCCCGTGCCGTTGCCTTGGTCCGTGCGACTTTGGGATTGTTCAGTTCACCGAGGGAATCGCCGACCGGAACACTGGTATCTGATTTGGCCGGATCACCCAGGCGGCTCGGCGTACTTGGCGAACTGCGACGCGACGACGAAATCGCTACGCGGGTATCTCAGTCCTTCGGGATTTCGTTCCGAGAAGCTGGCGGAGACAGAGGGCTGGCCGGCTTGGGATCGTGATCGTGGCGAGGTCGCTCGGCTGATCACGGATCCTCCGGGCTACAGCTTCCCGCAAACCGGCGACAGTTTATTTCTGCTGTCGGAGGACCGTGACTCGGATGTCGGAATGCTGCTGGTGAACCCCGCGCGCGATGCGATCTCGGTGATCAATCTGACGCGGCGAAGCATCGAGGTGGTCCGCTTGATTCGGGATGTTCCGCTGCTCGGCTTCTCCGCGATGCCGGAGTCTCGAAGCGAGTTGCAGGAATCCGGCATCACGTTCAGTCAGCAAGTGCTGCAACCGCGACTGATCCTGCGCTGGCCGGATCATCTGGAGTTCGTGACTCCGATGCTCAAGACGCTGTCGAAGGTGACTCTGCCGGAGGAGCTTCGCGAGCGATCGTTTCAGTTGTCGGAACTGAAGGCCGGCGGATTCGTCGCCGAATATCTTCGGAGAGTTGAATCGGCCGGCGAACGCTCCTGGGAAATCCAACTGGTGTGGTTCGATGACAGCGGCCGCGTGACTCAACGTCGAACGGTGTTGCAACCGCATCGCGTCTGGAACCTGACTGAGAAATGGATCCTCTGGCGCGATTTCGATCTGCTGAACCCAATGGCCCTGATGCCGTGGAAACTGTCCGCTCTGTGGTTCGACACCGAAGATATCGCGCAGCCGGCTTGGTCAATCAGCGTGTGCTTGCTGAGCGGCGTGCCGTTCGCGATCGCGTGCTGGCGACGACAGCGCCGAGTCGTCTCGTCGCGCTTCGAGCGACTGGCTTGGCTGGTGCTGGTGTATCTCTTCGGACCGGTGGGCTGGATCGCGTTTGTGTCGCATCGCGCGTGGCCCTCAATTCGTGAGCCGATGGCGCTAGCCACGGGCCTTGGTGGGTGACGTTTGAACGCGAATCGCCCGACGCTAGCGCTCAATTCGTGAGCCGATGGCGCTAGCCACGGGCCTTGGTGGGTGACGTTTGAAGGCGAATCGCCCGACGCTAGCGCGTTCGGCTCACAAAGCGAGTTTATACCGCGAGCAGTCCAGAATGAGTCGTTTAACCCGGAGCCAACGGCGACGGTGCAGTGCCTAGCGGCACACGCCATCGCCGTTGGCTCCGGGTTAAACGATCGTCGCTCGCAGCCATTCCAGAAACTGCTTGGCGCAGCGGTCGAGATTTTCTTCGCTGCCGCCGCCTCGCAGCGGTGAGCACATCTCGTAAGCGACCGCTCCCTGATAGCCGACATCGCTCAACGCGGCGAAGAACGAGCGATAGTCGATGAAGCCCTCGCCCATCGGGACGGCGCGGATCGCGTCCGGTTCGGGGACGTAGTTCACGAGGTTCGGCACATAGCTGAATCGTGGCCGGCGGACGTAATCGGCGACCGTCGTGTGAACGATCCGCGATCCTAGCCGCTTCACGGCCGCGACCAAGTCGGAGCCATGCAGAGCCGGAGACCACGCATCGAACGCGGCTTGGCAATTCGGCTCGTCCACGTCATCGAGCAGATCGGCGAAGCTCTCGAAGTGTGCGGCGGTGTCGTGATGATTCTGCAACGCCAGCGTCACGCCGAAGTCGGCGGCCCGGCGCGATGACTCCTGCAACGACTCGACGCACCAGTTCCAAGCTTGGTCGTAGCCGACGTTGGCTCGGCTGTAGCCGGTGAAGACGCGGACCAGCTTGCAGCCCAGCGTCGCGGCCAGCTTCGCCAACTGCGTGACATAAAGCACCTGCATCTCGCGCGTCGGAATGTCCGGCCGATCGCTGCCGATCGTGAAATCGGTGTACCCCGCGAGGCACGCGACCTTCAGCCCAAGCTCGTCGATGCGTCCGCGCAAGCGTTCGGTGGCGAGGTTCTCGAAGTCGAGCACCGACAGATGCGGCCGCTTGGCCATCAGCATCACCCCTTCGTAACCCAACGACCACGCGCGAGTCAGAAAGTCATCCAAGCTCAACCGAGCTTGCCCCGGCCAGACGCCGGCGTAGCTGACGGAATGTAGAACGGTGGGAAACATCAGGGCCTCCTTTGCCTGAGCCGCAAGGCGCTAGCCGCGGGTTCTTCTCATCGACCCGCGACTAGCGCCTTGCGGCTCACTTGATGCAAATATCAACACGAATGGCAGCGACTCAAAAAACGGTATCACGGCCATCGGCTTTCGGCGATCGGCTTTCGGCCGGACGGCCGGACGTCGACGGCCGAAAGCCGATCGCCGTAATACCCTTTTTGTTCCGACTTCTCAGCGCGGTCTTCGCCACTGCTCCCATTGCGATTGGCCACGACCGGAGGACTCACCCGGCCACGATTCGCGTCGCCACAAGCCTTGCTGACGATCGACCGTCTCTCCGGAAAAGTGCGTGAGTTGATCGGCCGAAGTCCACTCTTCGTAGACGCTCTCTTCATCAGGCAGGAAGCCGAACCAGCCTTTGATGATTCGAATCAGCAACAGCAACGCGAACAGACCGACCGCGAAGAAGACGACCACCACCGGCAACAACACTCCCAGCGAGAAATACATTTCGACCCGCGGCCAAATCCATTTCCAGCCCAGCAACGTGACCAGCGTGCCGAGGCTCAGAAACGGGCCGAACGGAATCTCGCGATTCCAGGCGGCCAGTCGCGTGCAGAGGATCAGCGGGACCGACAGAGTCGCCGCCAAAAAGATTGCCACGATCGTCGGCTGCCAACCGAGAAACGCTCCGACCATCGCCATCAACACGACATCGCCGAAGCCCATCGCTTCCCGCCGCAAGGCCGCTCGGCCAATCAACCGAATGCCCCAAATCGCGCCGCCGCCAACCAGCAACCCTGCCACACTGACCGCGAATGCGTGCCAATAAGGATGCTCGCCAATCCACGGCGGAACCAAGCTCGATGTTCCCATCGGATTCCATTTCCCGGTGACGAACGCGATTGCCGAACGCAGCACGCTGGGGTCTTGAATCCACAACGGCACCAGCCAGAACTTGCCGAACAGCGGAGCGGCAATCACCGCCAGCACCATCGGCGGCAGCGTGACCGAATCGGGAATGATCATCAGATCCCAGTCGATCAACGACGCGACCAGCAATGCCTCGATCAGGATGAGATGAAACACGACTCGCGAATTCATCATCGCGATATCGGACAGCCCCAGCAGGTTGGACAGATTCGACGGGCCGAGCGAACAAGTCAGGCAACTATTCGTCAGCGGCGCGAAGCGACCTTGCGGCACCTCCAGCCAATAGACCAGCACGAACAGCAACCCGTTGGCGAGTTCAATCAGCGGATACTTGCCGGCGATGCCTCGTTTGCAGAACCGGCAACGGCCACGCAGCCACAGCCAGCCAATGATCGGCACGTTGTCTTTCGCCGGGAGTCGCGTTTCGCAGCGGTCGCAGAATGACCAGACGGGATTGATCAGCGACTTCCACGCGCCGCGAACGGTTTCATGCGGCGGAAAGCGATGCACGCACACGGTCAGAAAACTGCCGAGCACCGCGCCGTACAGAAACATGAAGACGACCATGAACAACGGAGGCAGATCGTAAGGGATCACGTTGTGCCCCCATCCTGATGACACACAGGCGAGTGGGGCGGCGTCAGCCCCCCGGTGTCCGTGTCATTGCCCCAATCTTTGCCCCAACGGGGCAAAACTCGATAGCCCAGGGCGCAGCCCTGGATACCGAACCGACGAACATTGGCTAGCCCCAACGGGGCGCGACTCCACCGAGATGTCGTGTGCGTTTCGCCCCGTTGGGGCTTGGCTTGGCGCACACGCTCGTCACCCAGGGCTGCGCCCTGGGCTATCGAGTCTCGACCCTTCGGGCCGAAAAACGCACAACACAATCCGTTCGCTCGATTGTCCATTTCAACTCCAACGATTTATCACACTCAGCGAACGCCCGATGGTCGCTTCAAGTTGCCGTAGGGCCTCTTCCACAAGTTGCTCCGTTGCGGTGGTGTCGGTGTCGAGCGTGATCGTCGCGCACTCGCGATACAGCGGTTCGCGCGCGGCGAGCAGGCGTTCGATCTCCGCTCGGCCGCCGCTGCTGGTGAGGTTCGGCCGCCGCTGGCCAGTGGTCGGATCGGTCGCCAGCCGGCGTTCGATCGTATCGGCCGACGCCTGCAGCCAGATCACCGGCCCGGCCGCTTTCAGGTCCGCGCGAGTCGCCTCGTTGCCGATCGCGCCACCTCCGGCCGCCAGGACCAAGCGGTCACGACGCAGCAACTCGGCAAGCAGCTCACGCTCCAGTCGCCGGAACTCCGGTTCGCCGTCGGTCGCGAAGATCTGCTGGATCGACCGGCCCGCGCGGCGTTCGAGTTCGACGTCCGCGTCGAGCCACTCCCAGTTCAGTTGCTGCGCCAACGGAGCCGCGAGTGTGCTCTTGCCGGTGCCGCGGTAGCCGATCAACGTGATAACCATTACGGGTTCAATCGGACGGGGGAGAGTTCGCGCCGCAAGGTTTCACGCATCTGTTCGATCGGCGCGGGTTGACCGGTGAAAAGCTCAAACTGTGCGGCGGCTTGGCGGATGAACATTTCCAAACCGGACACGGTGTCGCAATCGCGCAGCTTGGCTTGTTTGATGAGCAGCGTGTTTTCCGGGTTGTAGATTGTGTCGAACACCAACATCCCGTCCCGCAGCCAGTTGTCGGCGAAGGGTGTGTCTTCCACGTTTGGGTGCATTCCGATCGGAGTGCAATTGATCAGAACGTCGGCGTACTGAGCACCGCGGTTCTCCCACAAGACGTGCTGGCAACCGAGACTCTCGGCCAGTTCTTTCGCTCGCGCGTGCGTGCGGCTGGCGATCATCAGGATGCCGCCATTCTTCACGACACCCGCTCCGATGGCTCGCGCGACGCCGCCGGCTCCCAGCATCATCACGCGCTTGCCGGCCAGCACGAAATGATTGTCTGGCTCGGACCCCAACCCGATCGACAGCGTTTGCAGTGCGGCGAGGTAATCGGTGTTCGTCGCGTGCCACTGGCCTCCGGCGTCTTTCCAGAGCGTGTTCGCGGCACCAATCGACTGCACGGCTTCGTCGCTGTGATCTGCCTTGCCGATGACATCTTCCTTGTGCGGGATCGTCACGCTGTAGCCCTTCACGTCGAGCCAGTCGAAATCCCGCAGCGTCGCGGTCAGCTTGTCCTTGGGGACTCGGAACGGGACGTAGACAGCGTTCATTCCCAAATGCTGAAACGCGGCGTTGTGAATCAGCGGGCTATAGCTGTGAGCCAACGGATCGCCGAGCACTCCGAAGACCTGCGTGTCAGCGTTGATCTGATCGAAGCGGAAGAGTTGCCGCATCTCGTCGAACGACAACTGTCCCGGCGCGAGTTCGCGATCCTTGTTGAACGTGGCATACGACAGCGGCGAGCCATACTTGCCGCACAGGACTCGGCTGGCCATGCCGAATTCACCCATGCAGAACCCGGCCGTCGGCACGCCGCTGTGCTTGACCAGTTGCAGCATCCGCACCATGTCGCCCGGCGAGTTCGCCATCGTGGCCAGCTTGATGATGTCCGGGTCCAGCTTGGTCATCTTGGCGTGGATATCGGCCAAGTCTTCCGGCGTCTCGCGGAAATTGTGATAGCTGATAATCCGCTTAGTCTTGCCGTACCGGCGAATCTGCAAAGCGATGTCCATTTCGAGATCGACGTACTCGACCCCTTGGACGATCGCCTGTCGGAGCAGCGTCTGCCGTTGTTCTTCGGAGTCGCGCCAACGGCCTTTGTCCTCAGCCCGGCGGATCGTGATGACGACCGGAGTAGGCCGGTCCTTCAGCAACCGTCCCAGATCGGGCATGTGAGACAAATAGTCCAAACGGTACTCGACCAGCTCGGCCCCCTTCTGAGCGAGAGCCTGATGTTCCAGAGTCACCATCTTGTGGCGTGTGCGGCCGATACTGACACAAATCATGGTTGGTTTGACAGAAAGGGAACTGTGTGCTGGGTAAGTTGGGCGAGAAACGGTGCAGAGTGAACGATCTCGCTTTTTGGTAATGGACCCGTTTGAAATGGATTCGGCGGTGAGCACAAACTTTAGTTGTCGATTGCTGGCTTCTACTCGTCAACTTTTTCTTTTTCGTTGCTGAGCAATGCGTCACGCCTTTTCGTACGCTCTTTTTCCTGCTGAGCTCGTCCCGTGATGAACGCTGTCACCAAGCCAACAAGCGTTCCACCGCCAATCACCGAGGCCGCGACTTGTTGTTGGAAAACGACAGCAAGTGCAGACACACCAATTCCCGCGAGGGAAACGGATAACGCGCACCAAAGTCCCCACCACGATCGCTTAATGCCTGCATTGACAACGCGGTTTTCAAGCCCCTGTCGATGTTGCTGCTGGCCCTCAAATGCCGTCAAAAGTCGCTCAGCCGCGTTCGGGATCAGCTCGTTGTAAAGCCCTAAAACTTCTGGGGGCGGAAGCGGGCCAGAGAATGAATAACTCTGCCGAGTCACTGCCATTCGAGCCGACACATTTTGAGTCGGCGGAAGACCAACCTGGTTTTGGGGAACGGCCACTAGATTGCGATTACTGCCTCGTGATCGCTGGTTCTGTTTTTTGGGCACTGTTCACCTCGCGACGGACAACGGCTTCAAAATCGGATGCAACGGCCTTCCAATCTGCATAGGCAGCAATCGCGTCGGCGTCGGCTCCGGACGGGCACTCGTTGTAAATTGACAGCGCATCCGCCGGATCAAACACACTCGCCACTCCCTCCATAAAGCCTGGAACGGCGAACAGATAAAAAGAGCTAGAGTCCATGATCAGGTCCACTCGGCCAAAGCCGCCAGCGAATTTTCCGGCAGCATTTCCACAGTCAATTCAGTCTGTTTGGAACAACGACAAACGGTAGCCAAGCCATGCCTTCTTTGTCGTCTTCAACTCGTAGCAACTCAAACATTTTTACAGAAGCGGGCGGGAATTGTAGGCTGGCGTGAAACAGCAAGTCGAGTGTCGATAGACCATACGCGCAATCGGTAGGCTTCTCAGCCAAGTCTACCGAACTGTCGCTCCAATTCATTCTCGGTGAGCACCAGCGCCGTTGGCCGGCCGTGCGGGCAGTGGTGAGCGTCGTCGATCAAGTGCCGCTGGGCGAGCAGGCTGTCGATCTCTTCCGGTGAGAGTCGCTGGCCCGCTTTGATCGCCGCTTTGCAGGACATCATGTGCAGCAGCGAATCGAGCAGGTCGCGGCGATCGGGTTGCTTCTCCGGCTGATCGAGTTGCTCGGCCAGATCGCGGACCAACTGCGGCAGGTTGGCCTTCTTGAGCATCACCGGATAGCGGTCGATCAACACCGTCTGGCGACCAAACTCTTGTACCCCCAGTCCGAGCTGGCTGAGCACGTCGGCATATTCCAGCAGCAGTGCGGTTTCCTTGGGAGTCAGCTCGACCGTTTCCGGGACGAGCATCCGTTGCGACTCGACCGCGTTGTCGAGCACTCGCGGACGCAGGTACTCGTACATGATCCGCTCGTGCAGCGCGTGCTGGTCGATGAGCGTCAGCCCTTCATCGGTTTCGACGACGATGTAAGTGTCACGAATCTGCATGGCTCGCAGTTCGCCGTGTCTCGTCGTTTGTCCCGTGTTGTGGCTCACGCGGCCCGCGTGAGTCACCTCCGCCACCGATGACAGCGATTCTCCAGCCTGCTGATCGGTCGCGGCGAAAGATGCCAAGTCCGCCGCAGGTTCCGAGATTTGATCCCTCACCACAGACGAACTCTCAGAATTGAAATCTGAAATTTGAGATCTGAAATTTGAGATTTCCGATTCCCCGCCAGCCGACTGAGACTCAGCCGTGCCGATCGTTGGCAACTCAGCCTGCGGACGCGGCGAGTTGCTCCACAACGAACCATTCGCCGACGAGTTCGCTGAGCCGGAAGCGCCCATCGGCGACCACGCTTGGAGTTCGACTCCGCGCGGACGCGGGGCCGCTCCGGCTGGCGAGAAGCCGCCGCCGCTCGGAGGCAAGTGCATCGTCGATTCAAAGTTCAAACTCAGGAACTTCGTCCGCAGCATCGACAGCAGTTGGCGAAACAGAGCCTGGCTATCGGCGAAGCGGACCTCGGTCTTGGTGGGATGGACGTTGACGTCGACGATGTCGGCGGGGACTTCCAGAAACAGAAACGCAATCGGCTGCCGGCCGATCATCAGCAACCCGCGATACGACTCGGTCAGCGCGTGTTGCAGCGAGCGGTCTTGAATCCAGCGGCCGTTGAGGAACAGGTGCTGGCTCTTGCGAGTGCTCTTGCTGACCGATGGGTGAGCGACATAGCCCCACATCCGCACTCCCTGCGATTGCGATTCCACGGGGAGCAAGTTGCCGGCCAATTCGTTGCCCAACAGCAGGCGGATGCGGTCGAGCAACTGCTGAGTGCCGGGCAACTCGAACACAACTTTGCCGTTGTGTCGCAGCACGAGATGCAGTCTCGGCTGAGCGAGTGCGATGCGTGAGAAGTGTTCGGCGATGTGCGCGAACTCGGTGCCGGTCGACTTCAGGAATTTGCGGCGCACCGGCGTGTTGGCAAAGAGTTGCCGGACTTCAATCTGTGTTCCAATCGGACAACCGCACGGTTGAGGCGGCGTGATCTGGCCGCAGTCGGAAGCGATCTCGAATCCTGTCGTCGCATCGGGTTGCCGGCTGCGAATGCGCATCCGGCTGACTTCGGCGATGGAGGCCAGAGCCTCGCCTCGAAAGCCCATCGTCTGCACGCGGAAGAGGTCATCGGCTGTCGCGATCTTGCTGGTGGCGTGAGCGGTCACGGCCAGCAGCAAGTCATCGGGATGAATCCCCTCGCCGTCATCGACAATGCGGATGAGTTCGCCGCCGCCCGCTTCGATGTCGATCTCAATCCGAGAGGCGAGCGCGTCGAGGCTGTTTTCGAGCAACTCTTTGACGACATTGGCGGGGCGTTCGATGACCTCACCGGCGGCAATTTTGTTGACGACCGAAGAGTCGAGCTGATGAATCCGTGGCATCGCGTGCGGAGCTTCCTTTCGAGGCGGGTACGTTACCGCATCGCCGTGCGGTCGTCTCGCCTGAGATCCGCATCACTACGGAAGGTCGCAGAACACGACTTGGCCATCGGCATCGGCCAGAGCGGCGCGAGTGGCGGACGGCGACAGAGCCACAGCCGTCAGGGTCTTGCTGTTGGTGCGGAAGCGGCAGATCTCTTGGCCGGTGGTCAAGTCGAGCCAGACCGCCTCTTGCGGCTGTTCGGAGCGTGGTCCGATCGACGGTTCGGCGATGGTCAATGCGCGGTGGCCGTCAGAGGTCATGGCCAGCGCTCGCAAGCCGGGGGCGTAGGGGCCAAAGCGAAATTGCTCGGCCTGTTTCGACCAATCCCACACGCGAACGAAATCGAACGCGGCCTGCGGTTCGGTGATTGGGTTCGATCGCCCGGCGTTCGGATGCGGCACCTTCTCTGTTGTGCGAGTCACCAACCAGCGGCCGTCGTTCGACACGGCGAGTGCGGTGATGACTCCGGGACCGCTGCGCAGGCGAACCAGTTCGCGGCCAGTGTCAGATTCGAGCGAAACGACCTCCGACATTTCCAAGCTGGCCTCCAGGGCGACAAAGGTTTGCGGGCCGGAAGATGTGTGACAGACCGCAAACGCGCGGATCGGTGTCGCGCCGAGCGATGTCTTCACCGGCAAGGGGTGAGCAGCCACTCCCTCGACGCTGACACGAGTCAGACCGTTACGGCCGGCGGCGATCAGTGAAGGATCACGAGAGGCTGACCGGACCAACGCGGCGTCGAAGTGCATGGCGAACGGTTCGCTGAAGTCGATCGGGCCAAGCACTCCGTTGTGTGTGTCCCAAACGACCATCGTGCCGGTCTCTTCGCGAGCGGATGCCAGCACAACGGCTCGGCGCGAATCGTTCAGAAACAGGAGTTGTCTCGGTCGCACCGGCAAGCGATCGGATTGTGTCACCAGTTGCCCCGTGCGAGCGTTCCACAATCGCAGCGACGTATCGCCAGCCGATTTCAACGAAGACGAGTCTCCGCCCCCGGAGAGCAACCAGTTGCCGTCGGGAGAAAATGCCAATGCAGAAACGGCATCTTGATGAACCTGCAACGTGGTCGCGGCCGCCTGACGTGGAGATCGAGCATTCATCAGCGAAAGAAACACAACCACGAGCATCCCGGCCATTGCCAATGCGACCGCTCGGCGACTGCGTGATGGGGCGGGTTGCGATGACACGGTCGTCGCCGCATCGCTCGCGCTGCGGTTGTGTGATCCCACAGGCTCGGCGGTCTCGGCCGATGCACCAGCAAGCCGGATCTCATCGGAGTTTCGGCGGCGAACGCGTGACGATCGCGCGGGGCGCAGGTTGACCAGCGGACGACTCGAATCGGCCGAGCTGGCGAAGTCCGAGTCCATCACGACATCCAGGTCGATCAGCAATTCTTCCACCGACGGATATCGCTCATCGGGACGTTTTCGCAGCAACCGCATGACGACCGCTTCGAGTTGCGGATCGACATCGGGAACCACATCGTGCAGAGGTCGAGGCTCCGTGCAGACGTGATGAATCAAGTGGCCCGAAGGAGTGTCCGCGTCAAACGGCATGTCGCCTGACAGCAGTTGATACAGCAGCACTCCAACGGAATACAAATCGGAGCGAGGATCAACCGGCTCACCCTGAGCTTGTTCCGGCGACATGTACTCGGCGGTCCCCATCACGACGTGAGTTTCGGATTGCTCATGCGGCGTGCTGATCGATCGGGCCAGGCCGAAATCGGTCAGCATGGCTAAGCCGTTCTCGCGATCGATCAAAATGTTTCCCGGCTTGATATCGCGGTGAACCAGTCCCATGCGATGTGCGGCGGCCAATCCGAGCAACACCTGCTGCAAGATGGCCAGCACCTCTGAGGCGGAGATCGACGGCTCGCGATGCAGCCGATCGGCCAGCGATTCGCCGTTGATGAACCGCATCGCGTAGAAGTGACGTCCGGCATCCTCACCGATGAAGAAAATCGGCACGACGTTGGGATGTGCCAACCGCGCGGCAGCGGCGGCCTCGGCTTGAAATCGTTTCACGAAGGTCGGATCGCTGGCCAATCGCCGCGACAACACTTTGACGGCAACCGCTCGATCCAATGAGCGATCGAATGCTCGATACACCGTCCCCATGCCGCCGTGGCCGATCTCTTCCTGAATCTCGAAGTGCCCCAGCCGTTCAAACGGAGGCCGCCGCGTATGAGTTCGAGTCTCCGCGCGCGTGGCGAAATTCGTGTCAGCTCGCCCCTGTCCCCTGTCCGAGGAAATCGCTGCCGCACCGAGGACGTCATTCATCAGCTCGATCAATTGACTGGCCGATTCGACGCAGTGCAATTCGTCGTAGCCAATGCAGCCGTCGATGATGCGCCGCACTCCGGCCGGGATGCGAAAGACGACACCGGGACTGCTCAGATAGGCTTGAATCGAACGACCGGTGATTTGCCGACAGAGCAACGTGCCGAACTGATACAGATCAATCCGTTCCGGCTCCGTCAAAATCCCGTGAGCCGCCAGCACACGCCGCGCGTCGTCGATGCTCGGTGGAATAAGGCTGGGATGTGAGCGGCGCATCTCTGGAGGACATCGCTCGTGATCCGCCAGCAATCCGCCAAACGAAATCGGTTCCGGGTTCACGGCTGCCGTCAGCCAGGCGCGGGGGATCGCCCAATCAAACGCGACGTTCGTCAGGGAAACATCGCGATGAATCTGACCGGTTCGATGTAACTCGTGCAGTTCGTTCGCCAAGACGAGCATCGCCCGCAACACAGTCTCCGCAGCCACGGGATCGGTGGGGCGTCCAGGCGATTGCTGTTCGGTGTTGTGGGTGTTGGCTAGGTTCATCGTTCTGGTTCCACCTCAATCAAACGCCGTTTCCGATCAGCCAACCTGCCGGTCATGAGTTCTCATTTTTTGCCCTTCATTTTCCGCCAGCTCTTTCTCAACACCACGAGACGGCTAGCGGAAAATGAAGGGCAAAAAATCAGCATTCGACACAGACGCTTACCAATTTCATCTGACCTAACCCGCGCAGCGTTCGGCCAAGTACTCGCGGACGTTTTTCATGACGGCGGTCATCGATTCGACTTCGCGTTCCCGGAGCGATTCCGCATCGAAGTCGGCATACGAATGACGCAGGGCCTCTTCGAGTCCGCCGTGTCGCTCCAGAAAATCTCCCAGGCGATGCCATTCGTGGAGGAACTCCTCCGAGCCGACTTCCTTCCCGGAATACCGGACCACATGCCATCGCACGAGTTCTCGCAGTCGATGTTCCAGGCGACTGCGCGCGTGACGGAAGTAGTTATCCACATCGTCGATCTTCAGGCTCAGCGCTTCCGCGATCTGTTTGACGGGCAACCCCTCGCAGACTCGGCCGAACAGCACGCGGAAGTAATCGCCTCGCCCTTCGCGGTGATAGTCGTCAAGCAACGATTCGACCGCCGATTGCAACAACTCTTCCGCCCACGCCTGATAGAAGGCATCGGCTTCGTCACCCGGAATGGACTCCTCACACAGTTCGTCGATCCGTCCCAGCAGGCTCATCTCTTTGATGTACTCGCGCAGATGATGTCCTTCACGCATTTTCTTGCGTGAGTGATTCGCGAGTGCTCGCCGCACGACACCGCACAGCAGCGTGCGCAGTCGAGCGCGCCGATCACCCACCCAGCGTTCGAGCAATCCGTTCCGAATCAACACCTCCAACGTCAGCGAGGCGATGTCTTCGGCATCGACCAGGTTGAGCCGCCCCCATCGCGCCGCGAACCGGCACAATGGTCGCCAATAGTCGGCCAGAAACAGAGCCCAGTCCTCTTCGGCCGCTCCGGTTGCCAGTCGATGAATCAACGTGTATCGAGTCGTGGGAAAATTCATGGCAGGTCCATTCCGCCGTCTGACAACCCGAAGCTCGCATCAATCGCCGAGGGAGCGAGATCCGACAATCGCTGATCCAGAATCGGCAGCTCCACTTGCCGCACCGGTGCCTGCGGCCGTTCCATGAAATCGCGATCGCTGACCAAGAACGTGACGGCACCGGCGACCGTTTGGCCGCTGGCGCGAGTGACTCGAAACCGAGCCGTATCCGCACCACTGAAGCCGGGGTCTGCCGTGTATTGAAACGATCCGGGGTTTGCCGTTGCCGACACTTGTCCGTGCTGGGGCGGCACCACGAATTCAATGCGAATCACCGGATCGGCCGCACTGGAGGCGGGGCCGAACTCCTTCAAGTCGAAGTGCTGATCGGGAGCGATCACCAACGAGTACGCCGCCAACTCTTCAAGGACTCCGTCATGCAAAGCCCAGCCAGGTCGCTTCGGGTCGATGATGACAGGACTCGAACTCACAATCGGTTCAACGACCGGAGCGATGGGGGATGTTCCCCCTCCCGATCCCGTGAACAGCGCGAGCAACGAATGAGCCACCGTGTCGAGCGACGCGAGCACCGTCTCAACCACGGCCATCAGCGGCGCGGCGGCCGCTTGAAGCCCATCCGCTGGCGACAGGACGATCGCCGCCGACTCGAAAGCTGCGGCCGACTCCGACACGCCGTTGAACGATTTCAAAACCGCTGGCTCGAACAAGACTGCCGCCGGTTCTCCGGAAACCTGTGCATACGGAACAACGGACGCTTCCGTGGCTGATGAAAAGATCGCGAGCAACGTGACCGGCGGAGTGGCTGATCCCAACGAGCTTCTCTTCAGATCCGCGACGGCGTCCAAGTCATCGAACTCGGAGGCCGGCGGATCGACACGCTCCATCGCACTGATCGCGAAAGACTCCGCGCTAGGAAGTCCTCTCTCCCAACCAGCGACGGCGGTTGTTCTCAATGACGGTCCACTGACTTCTCCCACCGCGGCAATGTTGGGCCGTCCGATCGAGTAGATCGCCGTTGCCAACGGATTGCTGATCGGCAGGCTCAAGTCGGGCTGATCCAATTCAGGGCCGGAAGCGAGGCCGAATCGCGACTCGCCGCTCGTTGCCGCGTCAGAAATACGGTCCATCGGATCGACGAATTGGACGGTGATTCTCACCAACCGTGCTGCTCCGTCGAGCGTCATTCCGCTCAAAGCGAGTACCTGACCCCTGCCGAACAGGTTCACGACCTCGCCCCATTGAGACTGACCATCGACGCGAAATTGGATCGTCGGGAAGGCAACATTCTCTGGCAGCGAATTGCCAATGAGCGGCGGCAACACCTGCTCGGAATCCATCGCGAGCCATCCCAACACGGCATCAGAGGGCACCAGGAAGCTCAGCGATGTCTCGGAACTCAGCAGATCCGCCCAGGAACTCTCTTCATTCGACGAGTCCGTCACTCCCGACAAGAGCGTTCGATCTTCGAGGGTCTCTCCCGCCAGCGCCGGTAAATACCCGACAACGGCCGGCACATCGTGTACCCGCCGCGTCCAAGCAAAACTGGTGACTCGACTTCGATTCCGCATGGAGTGATCTCGCATCCGCAGCCATCTAAGGATGGCCACAAGATGCCTTGAGAATGATTGGGGCAGGATCTTTACAAACGTCGGACTCCGTGCCAATTGGGGATTTGTGGTTGCCTCCCTTGCGAACGATCGACGCTTTTCGGCGTCAACCATTGATGTTCGCCCCCGGCAGCTTCCGTAGCAGCGATTTCAAAATCTGTCGCCGCACTCGCCAGAGCCTGTTGAAAAACTCGAAGAAATGTGACCCGACGCGTCAGTTTAGAAGTTGCGTTGCGCCGTGAAGGGACAGGCTCGGCCACAGCAGGTGACGGAGAGGCTCGTCGGAGCGATGAAGCCGGGTAACTCCGGTGGAGCGAACGGGCCTCAGTTCAAGGATCAACGCAGTAAGCAGAGCGGAACGGGAGATTGGCGATGAGCCTACCAATGCTCGAATCGACTCAGAAACCGTCGGCGGCGTTGCATGCGGAAGCGAAAGGACAAAGTTCATTCCGAATGTCTTGCGGGAACAGAGTGGGCGTCGGTGCGACTGAGATTTGCCAACGAGCCTGCACAACGACATCGAACTGGAGAACGAGATTTGCGAATACCCCGCCGCGAACGGCTGGCTGTATTCGCCAAACGACGACGGGTATGACCGGGCGCTGAACCCCAACGGCGGACGCCGCGGGGATCACGTTTGTCACATTCACCGCGATGCCGAAGATCGGCATTGATTACCTCGTTCCGCAGGTGTTCGGCTTCGAGACCAAAACAATTACAGTCCGTCTGGCGAAAGGCTTCGCTATCCGTGGGCCGTCTCTCCGAGTCGGCTCTCTTCTGGAAAGCTCCCGACTTGGAAAGTCAGGCGACGCGGTCACGAATTGTGGAGGCAGTGTCATGCGGGACGAGAAGGCGACGCCGCTGGTCTATCGCGCGGCGATGACCCGCGAGCGGGCGGCGAAGAAGTTTCTCACCGAGCTGATTGAGAAAGTCTACGACGGCTCGGCCATGAGCCTCGTGCTGCAAGCGCTGGCGTCGGGGAAGGCGTCGAAGCAAGAGATTGAAGACGCTCGGAAGTTGCTCGATGAGATGGACGGGAAGACGTGAGGCGTCTTGTTTTTGTTTGGAC
This sequence comes from Planctomycetaceae bacterium, assembly GCA_046156195.1. GTDB lineage: Bacteria > Planctomycetota > Planctomycetia > Planctomycetales > Planctomycetaceae > SXKJ01. Next base: position 21,669 of record JBJXEX010000087.1, read on the forward strand.
TGCGACAGCCCTGCTGCCGCTTTGAGCTGATGCAGCCTGCTGCATCAGCAATCTCGGTGATCGATCTCGTGCGGTGAATCGTCCCACAGCAGGCTGTGGGACTTGAAAGCGGCAGCAGGCTGCCGCAGTCCACAAGAAGGCAGGAGCAGCCGGAATGAACGAATTCATTGAGCGACTTGGTTGGGTGCTGGTGCATTCGCTGTGGCAGTTCGCGCTCGTCGCGTTGCTGGCGATCGAAGAGTTGCGTGGCCGCAGCACGGTGCTCGCGCTGGGAGCGGCGGACGGTTCGTTGCTGTCGCGAGTGCGCCGTATTGTTGGTTCCAACGTCGACCAAGCGTCTGTCCCATTTGGAAGCGGATGGCTCGCTTGTTTGCTGACGCTTGGGCTTGTACTGATCATCGGATTCGGGACGTTCGTCTCCACGCGCGCCGAGTCGGAAAACGATCCGAAGGAATCCCGCAAGACGGAAGGAGACCTGCGGTCCAACCCAGCGGCGGGGTCGGGAGACCCGCGCCGAGCGCCGGTGAAGGTCGAGTCGCCAGTCGCCGACGATCGGCAGGCTCGAAGTGAAGAAGTGTTTGCCAGAAAAGCCTCGCTCGACGTGAAGGATCTGCCGCTGAGTCAGGCGCTCGGACGGTTGATTGATTGGAACCTTTATCCGGGCGTGTTTCGCGAACTGCGCGGCGGGGCGTTGTCTCTGTCGACGATCGAGGCGATGCAGGAGCGAACGGCGAAGGCGCTGCCGGACTGGTTGAAGCCGGTCTACGGCCACGGGTTGCTCGCCAAGCTCGACGATGACAATCAAGTCTTCTCGATCACGGCCGGCGACGGGCTTACGGACGAATTGCTCGCGCGGCTTCACACGCTCCCGAAGCATCTCGGCCTCAATAGCTAGTGCCCGTTCGGAAATTCATTCTACTCGAGAATGTCTGACGAAAAATTGTTGGCGTGCGGTCGAAGATCGCTCTCTTGGGTGATCGGCGCGTTGTCCAGACAGCGATGGCCAGCCATTTCTGA
>JBJXEX010000115.1:0-23896 GCA_046156195.1 Planctomycetaceae bacterium
AACTCCTCGGCCGATCCAAGCTCGATGTCCCGCTCAACGAGCCGATCGTCCCGCACCTGGAAAAACTGCTCGGCCCGGCGAAATCGCCCCAGGAAGTCTTCGAGACGCTCGACCGCCAGTATCGCGAGCAAAACAAATCCGCGATCTGGTTCCTCCCCTTGAGCCAACCCATCGCCCCGCACCTCGACGAACTCCTCGGCCCGCTGCCGAAGTGAGCCGTCGGCGCTAGCCTCGGGCTCTTCGGTCGGGTGCTTCCGGCGGCCGGTTGCGGTGTCTGAGACGAGGAACCCGAGGCTAGCGCCAACGGCTCAAGACGCTCGACCGCCAGTATCGCGAGCAAAACAAATCCGCGATCTGGTTCCTGCCCTTGAGCCAGCCCATCGCCCCGCACCTCGACGAACTCCTCGGCCCTGTGAAATGAACGAGGGGTCGGGTGTGCGAATTTCAGAAATTGCCGCCAGTCCGTTTTCCACTTCCAAAACCGTCACCGGCAATTTCTGAAATTCGCACACCCGACCCCGGACGCAAGCCCATCGCGCCGCATCTCGACCAACTCCTTGGCCGATCCAAGCTCGATGTCCCGCTCAACGAGCCGATCGTCCCGCACCTGGAAAAGCTGCTCGGCCCGGCGAAAACGCCCCGGAAAATCTTCGAGACGCTCGACCGCCAGTCTCGCGAGCAAAACAAATCCGCGATCTGGTTCCTCCCCTTGAGCCAGCCCATCGCCCCCCACCTCGACGAACTCCTCGGCCCTGTGAAATGAACCAGGGGTCGGGAGTTGATCCCCCAAAGACGCGGGGCGATGTTGTCTTCGCACCAACGGTGCGGGACTCGACAGCCCAGGCCAACGGCCTGGGTTTGTGGACCAAGATGACGCTCAAAGCCCCAACGGGGCGTGACTCTGATGCGTGACAACGAGTGACGCCCCGTTGGGGCTAAAAATCGTTCTGATCCGCCAACCCAGGCCGTTGGCCTGGGCTATCGAGTTTCGCACCTTTGGTGCTGAAGGCGGCCCTGGCCACGCTCCCCTTGAATCAGTCGGCGGTTCCTCTGCTCGATCAAATACTCGGCCCGGCGAAATCGACGCAGGAAGTCTTCGAGACGCTCGACCGCCAGTATCGCGAGCAAAACAAATCCGCGTTCTGGTTCCTCCCCTTGAGCCAGCCGATCGCCCCGCACCTCGACGAACTGCTCGGCCCATTGCCGGCCAAGGACAAGGAATGAACCATTGCCAGAGCCGTGCCCGTCAGGAAGCGGTGTTGTTTCGGCGATGACCGCCGATGGGCAACGACTGATTGATCTTTGCTTGTTGAATCGGCCGGCACTCGTGTCGGCGCGGCGAACTTCCTGTGCTGTTTGACGCGGTTGAAGTAGCGCGCTGATGCCCCGCTTGGCCACGCTCGCCAGGGGCTGTCGATTGAGACGGCACGACGAACTATTCGGCGTAGAACTTGGTCAGTTCTTCCGAGATCAATTCCTGCTCGATCGACTCGCTGGTGAGTCTCGCACGAACGCGCTGGTTGCCTTCGGCTGTTCCTTTGACGTGGATGCGGAACAACGCGGTCTTGCCAGGAGCCAGTTCGGGCAAGTCGTTGAAGAGGATCAGTCCGTTCTTGGCGAGATGCTGCGTGGCGGATTGGACCTTGATCAGTTCGATGCCCGTGGGCAGTTCAAAGGTCAGGCCGACGTTCTGAGCGGCCTTGGAACCCGTGTTGCTGATGCGGACTTCGTAGGCCGTCTCGTGGCCGACTTCGATGGGATCGTCGAGGTCATGAATCTCCAATGTCAGCGAGGCCGAGCCTTCGACCTTCGTCAGCGACTCGGCTTTCGCGGTCACGCCGTGTTCGGCGGAGACGGCGACGTGATGCTCGAATTGCCCGATCTCCTGGGCTTGCAGATGCAGTTTGACTTGAGCGGTCTGAGCCGGTTCGAGATGACCGATGAACCAGGTGACCGCGCCGTTGCTGGCATCGAACGAGCCACCTTTGTCGGCCTTCAGGAACTTGAATCCCTTGGGAACGCGATGCGTCACTCGGACATTGTTGGTCGCGGCTTGGCCGTTGTTGATGACATTGAGCGTGTAGCGTGCGTCTCGTCCGGCGTATCGCAGACCGGGGCCTTCGACCGCGATCTTCAGCGACGGAGCGATCACCTTGACGGTCGCGGAGGCGGCTTGTTTCAAGCCAGCATCGGCGGTGGCGGCGATGTTCAAGGTTTGCTCGCCACCGGTCAGGGCCGTGAACGACAGTCGCACTGTGCGAGATTCGCCCGGATTGAGTTCGCCGATTTCCATCTGCGATTGGCCACCGCGAGTCGCTTCCAAGCCTTCGGGAGGAGTCACCTGAATCTTCACGTTCTGAGCGATGCCGGTCCCCGGATTGGTGATCGTGATCGTCTGCACCAACGGATCGCCGACGAACACTTCCGCCGGAGCTTCCATCGCCAGCTTCAAGAGCGGCTCTTCCACTTTGAAGACGTTCGCCGCCGTGCCGGTGAAGCGGACGTTGGCCGTAGTCGCCAATTCTCCGCGCTGGCTGGGAATCATCTGGATGTGAATCGTTTGCTCCTCACCGGCCGCGAGTTCCGGGATCGACCATTCGAGATGTTCGGCCACCTGAGTCGGTTTGGGATTGGCAGTCGTCAATCGCACGGACTTCGGGAACCACGCCTCGACGACCACTTGCCGCGCGGAAACCTTGCCGGTGTTTTTGACAACCAGATCGCAGGCACATTCCTGACCGACGTTGATCCCGCCATGTTTGACCCATTCGACGGAGACTGACGGCGAGCCGGACGTTTCCGCACCGCGGTTGAAACTGGCGCGATCCGTCGTCCGATTCGAGCGACTGGTCTCCGACGTCAGCGGCTTCGCGGAGTGTTCCTGCACCACCGCAATTCGGCTCGGCTTGATCGTTGGAGACAACATGCGTGGCTCATCGTGGCTCACACCGGTCGTGGTGGGAGACTGCTCGGCCCGCACCGGTAGCACTTTCGATTTCGACTGTGGCTTCTGCTCGAAGTCCGCGGAGACGACTCCGTCAGCCGATTCCTCCGCATCGCTCTCGGCGAGGCTCTTTGATTTCGACTGGAAGCTCGCGGGTTGAATTCCGGTGGCGGACTTCTTCGGCACGAGCTTGCCGGTGATCGGAGCCTCTTCCGGGAGGTCGGTCTCTGGAGCTGCTAAGAACTCCACGTCCTTTTCGATCCCCTTCAAAGTCGGCTTCGCCGCGACGGTGTCCAGTTTTGATTCCGGCGAACTGCCCGGCCCGCCGCTGATCGGCTTTTTGTTGGACAGCTTTTGAGTGGAGGGCTTGAGATAGGTCGAGGCCGATTCGGCAGGCTCGGTCTTGGTCCGGCTGAATCGCTTCGGCGCGGAGGAGACTTCCGCGGCCAATTCCTCGACGGCTGGATCGGCCGGCATTTCGGACTGCGTTTTCGTGGTTCCGCCTCGGCGAAAGTATTCCAGACTTCCAGGACGACTGGGCTTGGCCGGCGTTCCGGCGCGAGGCTCGGCGGACTTGTCGGCCGCCAAGCTGACTCCCAAAGCGACTCCCACCACTCCACCCGTTACGAGCAATTTCATCCAGGGACGCATCACATCCTCCTTGTGGGCCACAGTTCAAATCGCTCGGACGATGGGCGAAGTTGCGAAGCGCTGTCCCGCCATCCCTGAGCCTGAAACGTCACCTCTCCCATCGACGAACATTGCTTGGCAACTGGAGCAGAGTTGTCCGATCAAATCGACTTTTCCGGTCAGCACGAGTTGACGGCTCAGTGATCGGCAGAATCGGCCGGGGGAGCGGAATCGCACCTTGAGCCGAACGCGCTAGCGTCGGGCGATTCGCCTTCTTTTTGAAGTCCCTCTGTTCTGCAAACGGTGAACGTCTTTTTTCAGACGAAGATTTTCGGCACCGATAGCTCCGTCGCGTATTCCTGTTTTGAGTCGTGCCTCTGCAAGAACCGTTGGTCGAAGTGGAAGGTCGCCGTCAAACGTCATCCACCGAGGCCCGTGGCTAGCGCCATCGGCTCACGAAGCGAGAGCCAACCCAGCGTCCAGTGGCGGTCGGACGCTTGAGTCACCGCCTCGGCGTCGATGCCCCGCTCGGCCGCCAGTTCGCGCACCTCGGCGAGCGACAAGGCCGCGTGAAGTGAGTCGCGAAAGAGCTGCTGCGAATGTGCGTTCTCCCGACCGGCGTAAGTCGCGACCAGGTGATCGACCTCGGCCAGAGATTGCGGTCGGAGCAGATCGCGAACGAAGAGCACACCACCCGGACGCAGGACTCGCAGCATCTCCGTGATGACCGCTCGTGGCTCGGGGATGTGATGCACGATGCTGTTGGAGATCACCGCCTCGAACGAGCCGGTCGCGTAGGGCATCTGCTTGGCGTCGATCCGCTCCGCCTGAATGCGGCTGGTGAATCCCGCCTGAGCGATGTTGCGATCGGCCAGCTTGAGCATCTCGGCCGCGAGGTCGATCGCGAGGATGCGACACGCACTCTCGCGACGGCACAGTTCGATCGGGATCAACGCGGTGCCGGTGCCGACATCGAGCACGTTCCACGGTTGCTGTTCGTCAGCGAGTCGAGCCTGCCAACCGCATTTTCGCGCAAACGTCAGCAGATCATCGACGAAGACGCGATTGACCGTGCTGTGATCCATCGCGTCGTAATCGCGAGCGTCGTCCACAGTATCCATGACTTCTGGTTCCAGGCGTCGCGTCAGCATGGTTGCCTCCCAGCGGTGACTCGTTGTTTGCGTCCACGAGACAGTTTTGCGTGACAAGGCGCGTGTGCCAATTGTGCCGGGACGTTGCCAATCCGCCGCACGAATTGTGGTTCAAAGTCCACGCGGCCGATCGACCGGCGTGATAGGTTGAAAGGGATTTGTTCGAGGGCGATTTGTTCGGGGTCAGGCACCGCAAAATTCAAATTTGGCGGGACCATGCTGAGAGCGCGGACAAAGCTCAATCCCGCCAAATTTGAATTTTGCGGTGCCTGACCCCTAATTCAGAGGAGAATCGAAATGTTCGGAACACGTCGCACACAACTGGCGATGTTGCTGGCCGGGGCGTTGGTGTTGGCGAATGCGACTCCCAGTGAAGCCGGAATTCGGTTTCTGTTCGGCGGGAGTCACGGCTCGTCCGGCGGCAGCAGCGGCGGCTCCTGGGGTGGAAGTTCGGGCGGAAGTTCGGGGGGCAGTTCGGGCGGCCTGTTTCACTTCGGCTGGCACGGCAGCAGTGGTGGCTCGTCGGGCGGAAGCTCGGGGGGAAGTTCGGGGGGCAGCGCCGGCGGTTACAGCGGAGTTGCCTATGGCGGCGGACCACTCTTCGAGGGCTACTCCGTTCCGGCCGAGGCCTATCAAGGTTATGCCCCGATGATGGGCCAAGGCGTCCTGCTACCACCCGCCGGAATGACGATGAATGCCGGGTTGCCGATGAATGCTGTCGTCGGTGGCAACACCATCGGGCAGCAATCGCTGGCCGACGTTGAGGAAGTGCCAAATTCGTTGGGCCGGACCTATCTGATGCCCTCCAAGAAAACCAATTGGGACAAACATCCGCGGATCGGTTTGCTGGAGATCACCGTCAGCGAGGAGACGTTTCGCGGACTGGCTCACGGCGAAGAAGTCAAAGTCAGCGTCGAGGACGAAGCGGGCCACTTCGAGGAGTTGGAGGGTTACTTCGGTGACGATGAAAAATGGCACTTCGAATCGGAACCGCTCTACACCGGCATTCCGCACATCTACGACGTGAAGTTCGAGGTCGTCCGCATGGATAAGAAACGGGAACGCAGAGGGGACAAGATCATCGAATCGGAAATCGAAAAGAAGATCCGAGACCTCGGAGTCCGCCGATTGCGACTCATCCCCAGCCGCACGGTTTACTTGAGCTTTCCGTAATGCGACTCTCGCTTTGTGAGCCGATGGCGCTAGCCACGGGCCACGGTGGGTGACGTTTGACGGCAAATCGCCCGACGCTAGCGCGTTCGGCTCACAAAGCGAGCTGCTTGATCGCCCGCGTCTGCCGATCACAGCGGACATTTTGATTGTGCTCGCGAGGCGGACACGGCTGACGTGGACCCAACTCACTGGTCGATTCCACCAGAGCCATGAATCCCGCAACGGCCCCGATTCCGCCGACCGCCCCGCTTCCCACCGACAGCGTGTGGGCGCGCTGGCCGTGGCTGCGCCGAGCGGTCTCCGTTGCACTCATCGGGCACTTGCTCGCGCTGCTGATCGCACCGTTGGCGGTCGCACCGACCTCGCCGCTTTGGCACCAAGCTTGGCTCACGTTCCGGCCGTACCTCGAAGGGATGAACCTCAACTACGGCAATCATTTTTTCGCACCGGAACCGGGGCCGAGTCATCTCGTGCGTTATGAGCTGCACTTCGAGGACGGCCGCATCGAACAGGGACTCTTCCCGAATGTGCAGCAACAACAACCGCGACTGCGATATCACCGGCATTTCATGCTGAGCGAGTTTCTCAACAACCTCGCGATCGACGACAGCCGCCGCGAGTTGTTCGACGCGGTGACCCGGTCCTACGCCGATCACTTGCGGCACGAGCATCACGCGGCCGAAGTAACTCTGACTTTACGCCGGCATTACGTCCCCAGCCCGGAGCATGTCTTATCGGGCAAGCGATTGAACGACCGCTCGCTGTTCGCCGAGCGACCGTTGGGGACGCACGGTTTCCATTAGGCGAACGGCAGGACTTGGACCCGGACCAGGGACAACTGAGATGTTTAACCGCTACGCCAACGGCGTGCGCGCTTGGGGATTGCGACCGCGAATCCACGCGGATAAACGCCGGCGCGCACGCCGTTGGCGTAGCGGTTAAACATCTCACAATGGCCCGCGAGATAAAGTGCGATTGAAGAGGTGAGTCATGCTCGATCGACTGCGCTGGCTGTGGGAATTGGCGGTCTCGTTCGTTCGCGAGGCCACGATGGCGATGACGAACGCTTGGAACCGATTCTGGTTCACGCCCGCCGATCCGACGACGCTCTGCCTGATCCGAGTGCTCGCCGGTTTGATGCTCTTTTACACGCACGCCGTTTGGACGCTGGACCTCGAAGCCTTCTTCGGCGAACAGAGTTGGCTGTCTCGCGAAGTGCTCGCTCAAGCGAATCCGGACGGGTATTCGTGGAGCCTGTTCTCCTGGTGTCGCAGTTCGGCCTCGTTGTGGACGCTGCACGGCGTCGCGCTGGTGACGTTCGTGCTGTTGACCATCGGCTTGTGGACGCGAGCGGCGGCTGTGCTCGCCTTCATTTTCACCGTCTCCTATGCCCAGCGGACTCCGGGAGCGTTGTATGGTCTCGACCAGATCAACGGTCTGCTGGCGATGTATCTGATGGTCGGTCCCAGCGGCTCGCGATTCTCGGTCGATGCCTGGCGAGCGCGGCGAGTGGCTCGACGCGGAAAGCCCTGCGACTTCGACAGCGCACTTTGTAGCCGCGATCGCCAGAACGCGGGGTGTCCAAGCCCGCGTTCTGGCGAACGCGGCTACAAAAGTGAGCCGACGCACTGCGTCACCGCCAACTTGGCGATTCGACTGATTCAGTGCCATCTCTGCGTGATCTATCTCTTCGCGGGGCTGTCGAAACTTCAGGGGGCGTCGTGGTGGAGCGGCTTCGCATTTTGGGGCGGCATCGCCAATCAGGAGTACCAGACGCTCGATCTGACATGGCTCGCCGATTGGCCGCTGGTGATCAACGCTCTGACCCATCTGACCGTGGCGTTTGAGTTGTCTTACTGCGTGCTGATCTGGAACCGCTGGACTCGTCCGCTGGTGCTGCTCGTCGCGATTGCGCTGCACCTGGGGATCGTCGTCGCCCTGGGAATGCCGACGTTTGGCCTCGCCATGCTGATCGCCAACGTCGCGTTTATCAGCCCGTCGTTCGTGGGCGCGCTGATCTCTGGTCCGGCTCAATCACCAGCGACGGTCGCATCGACACCCGCACCTCATTTCCAACGCACCATTCTGCCCACTCATCATTCGGCTCGCCGGAAGTCAGCAGAATGATGGTTGGGCAGAATGATGTGAGAGTGCTTGGCGGCTTCCATGAAAAACGTAAAGTCAGTGCCATTGGGCTGACGCCGCCTCGCTCGCCTGCGCGTCGATCTCTCGTTCCCACGCACCGCTAGGTAACGAGAGAAGCGACACAAGCCGGGCAAGCTGCGGTTCCTTTTCTGGGAACGCCAACAATGTCGAGGAATCCGATTATGCCACGTCGATAAGGACTGACAGTCATGCCGCGCATTCGGCGTGGAGCTTTCGACGCGGTGCGGGCGAGTGGCCAGCACTTTGAGACTTCTGAAGACCAAGGATCGGTCACCATGCAATGGACTTCCTGGCTCGCAGCGATTCGCAATTCCGTGGCTCCGTCGATCGGCACTCGTCGCCGCTCGCGGACGACTCGCCATGAACCGGCCGAGACGCTGGAGGACCGCTCGCTCTTGTCGGTCACCGCGTTCTTCATCAACGGGCAACTGAGCGTCAGCTCGGACGCCAGCGATGACATCACCGTCCGGCCGAATCCGCTGAATCAAAACTTGGTTCAAGTATTGGCGAACGGCACTCAGGTCAGTTCGCTCCCCACGATCTTGGCCAGCAACGTCTCGTCGATCGTGATCAACGGCGGCGATGGAAATAACACCATCGACCTCAGTCTGCTGACTTCGACTCGGCTGACTCAGCGTCCGGCGATCAGCGTGGATGGCAAGCATGGCAACGACATCATCAACGGGACGATCAATCTCAACGAGACGCTGCGCGGCGGACACGGCAACGATTTGATCAGCGGCAGTTCCGGCCTCGATCTGATCGACGGCGGCGATGGGCACGACACGATCAGCGGTGGATCGGGCAATGACTCGCTGCACGGCGGCAATGGCAACGACGACATTGATGCCGGTCAGGGGAACGACACGGTCCACGGTGGCGACGGACTCGACACGATCGACGGCGGAGCGGGTGCTGATTCGATCATTGCAGGGGATGGAGCGGATCTCATTGACGGGGACACTCCCGGCTTCGCAGGTGCCGGCAACGACACGATCTTCGGCGGTCAGGGGAACGACACGGTGAATGGCGGTGACGGCCATGATGTCATCAACGGAGACGGGCAGAACGATTCGATTCTCGGCGGCGGCGGTGATGACTCGGTCTATTCCGGCAGCGGCAACGACTTCATTGATGGGGGAATCGGTGCCGACAAATTGTTCGGGAACTCGGGGCTGGACACCATCAATGGGGGTGCCGGCAACGATGCCATCAACGGCGGCACCGAAGCGGACTTGATCAACGGCGACGATGTATTCTTTGCCCTGACCGGCAACGACACCATCTTGGGGACCGCTGGCAACGACACGATTCGCGGCGGCAACGGCAATGACTCGGTCGATGGGGGCGTCGGCCAGGATGTCGTCGAAGGGAATGCCGGTTCCGATATCGTGCTCGGAGGCAATCAGAACGACACGGTTTCGGGGGGCGATGGCAACGACAATGTCTCCGGCGGTGCGGACAACGATGTTGTGTTCGGCGATGACGGATTCCCCGGCGGATTTGGCAACGACACGCTCAACGGCAATGCGGGGAACGATTCGATCTTCGGCGGCGACGGCAACGACAGCGCGCTGGGGGGCGGCGGCAACGACTCGATCCTCGGCCAAGGGGATGACGACACGCTCGACGGCCAAGCGGGGCAAGACATTCTCGACGGCGGCATCGGAGATGACGTGTTGGTCGCGAACATCGGCGAAGGGAACGACATCTACAACGGCGGCACCTCCGGCAATGACGCTTTGCAGTTCACCGGCACGCTCGGCCCCGACACGATCACCGTCGGTCAAAATGCGGCGGGGCATCTGACGGTCAGCAACGGCAGCTCGACGGTTGCGATCGGCAGCATCGCGGCCACGATTCACATCGACGGACTTGCCGGCAACGACACGATCAATATCGGAGCTCTCGACAAGACGCCCGGCGACTTGGTGATCGTCAACGGCGGCGACGGCAACGACAAAATCAACGCCGCGAATCTGGCGGTCGGCTCGACCGTGCTGGCGGTCAACGGCGGCGAGGGTCACGACACCATCACCGGCAGCGGCGGCAGCGATGTCATCAGCGGCGATGGGGGCAACGATGTCATCAACAGCGGTGCCGGAGCCGACAGCGTTCTCGGCGGAGTGGGGAACGACAGCATCACCGGCTTGGTCGGCAACGACACGGTGCATGGCGGTGAAGGCAATGACACGCTCGACGGTGGCGATAACGACGACCTCATCGCGGGCGACGCTGGCCATGATGTGCTCGGCGGAGATGACGGCAGCGACACGCTCAATGGCGGCGATGGCGACGACGCACTCAATGGCAACGAAGGGAACGACTCGCTGCTCGGCGGATTGGGTGCCGACTCGCTGCTCGGCGGAGACGGCCAGGACATCGCCGACGGCCAAGCGGGCAACGACAACCTCAATGGCCAAGCGGGACACGATCAGCTCAAAGGTGGCGATGGTGATGACTTCATCATCGGCGGCGAAGGGCACGACACCATCAATGGCGGTAACGGCCATGACTCGATCACCGGCGACGGCGGCAATGATCTGATCACCGGCATGGACGGCGATGACACGATCAGCGGCGACTTGGGCAATGACACGGTGCTCGGCGGAGACGGCCACGACGTGTTGTCCGGCAGCGAAGACAACGACATCGTGCTCGGCGAGGATGGCAACGACGTGGTCAACGGGGGCTCTGGAGCGGACACCGTCGCCGGCAATCAAGGTGCCGACTCGCTGCCCGGAGCGACCGGTGCCGAGACCAACGAGAACTTCGTGCTGTCCGGGACCGTGCTGGCGATGTTGCAGTTCTGAGGATTCAGAGCCGCGACCGTGAGGGAGCGGTTGGCTCTCGTTCCCACGCGGAGCGTGGGAACGAGGAAACGCGGCTACAACGCGGCTTCCTCTGGCAAACCGTAGCGATCAAGCAAACCTCTTCGATCCGGCGAAGTCTGCTCCCTCCCGAATCAACTGCGGAAGCTCCGTAGCCCGCAAGGTCACAACGCGGTTTTCAACCGACGGCAACGATCCTGTCGATGGCATCAATTCTTCCCAGTCGTCTCGACGAACTCTGAGTGCCGAGGCCCGGTGAGTGCCTCACACCGCTTGTTCATCAAGGTGGCAAGGATGCCGGTCGTGACTCAAGACTCGTCGATAGTGTCGGACACGCAATGCGGCCGAGGCTGGCTCGCGCTGTGCGTGTGCGTGTCACTGATCTTACCCGGCTGCTCGCACAAGGCCTCCTCAACCGGCCACGCCTTCACGACGAGCTGCACTCAGACCAGCGGAAACGCCGTGACCGTGCCCGGCTCGGTCGGCTGGGTCGATTCCGGCGTGGACGTGGTCGATGGCGAGCCGCTCTCGATCACGGCGAGTGGTCGCGTCGTGGTGCGGCAATCGGATCGCTGGGGTCAAAAGTTCGAGGCCGCCGTCAGTCCCGAAGGAACCTTCCTCGTTCACGACGGCATCCAAGATCAAGCGTTCCCGCTTCCTAGCGGAAGTCATGGACCGGCTCCTTGCTTCTGCTTGATGGGACGCATCGGCGACTCTGGCCAACCGTTCTTCATCGGCAAGGCCAAGAGCTGGCAAGCTTCCGGCAGCGGCCGATTGCAACTGGCGATCAACGACTTCGATCCCAGCGACAGCGAGGGTGCGTTTCATGCCGAGGTGTCGCGGCCAAAGCTCGTCCAACCGATGAGCTACGAAGAGGTCGTCCCTGAGAGTTCGGACACCGGTCTGCCGTTAGCGAATTGCCAAGCAGTCGTCTTCTACGTCGATGGCTTGAGGCCCGATGTCGTCCGCGAAATGGCCACGATGGGCCACTTGCCGAACATCAAGTCGCTGTTTCTCGACAACGGCTGTTGGATGTCGAACTGCTTCACCGCGTTTCCCTCCGACACGATCACCTCCAACGGCACGATGTGGACTGGCTGCTTCTCGGATCGCCACGGACTCAAAGGACAAGTGCGGTTCTCGCGGCAACGGCTCACGTCGCAGTCGTATCTCGATCCGCTCGGTCCCAGTCGCAGCGCGCGGATGTTGTCGCCACAAGGAGTCGATCGCGCGCTGGTCGATGGCGAATCGACCGTCCGCAAATGGATCTACGGTCACAAGGATGGCCAGGCTTGGAAGCACTCGCTGACCAGCGACATCGAACCGATCTACGAAATCCTCCGCAACGAAGGGCGAGACTGGTCCACCGGAGTCCTGCCCGTGATGACCGACACGCCTCCGCCTCTCTGGAGCCGCAGCCTCGCGCGAACGGTGCCGCACCTCAATGCTCAAAACGCTTGGAGATACATCGACGATGCGAATGCCAACTACGCCGTCAGACAACTCATCCCACGCAATCAACCGGTGATGATCGTCTGGTTGCCCGAAACCGATTCCGTTAGCCACAAAGAATGCCGAGGCCAGTTCGGCGCGACACGACGAACGATCGCCCGCGCGGATCAACTCATTGGACAGATGGTCGCCGAACTCAAATCTCAGAATCGCCTCCGCTCGACATATTTTTGTCTCGTCAGCGATCACGGCCATCACGGCGGTCGCATGGGACATCTCTCGCTGTTCGACTTCGCTCACGAGTTGTTCTATCGGCCACGCGAACTCGACGCCGGCGGCCGCTGGATCGGCGGAGGACTCGGAGTCACCGTGCGGCAACATCGCGAACGTGCTCATCACGACGGCGACAAGGGACGCCAATTCGTCTTCATCGACGGCGATTCCGACGGAGCCGCTCGCATCTTCTTTCCGAAAGGGCACTATCGCAGCAACGACTGGTCCGGGCCGAATCGTGCCGCGGACTTGCTGGCCTATCGACTCGCCGAACATTTGCCGCCGATCAACCTCGTTGATTTCCTAGCGCGGGCCGAGTTCAACAACCCCGGCGGACAACAGCAAGAACGGGGACGTGACGAACCGGCTCGCTTGTTCGAGGCGGCCGAGTCCGCGTCGCGTAAGAGTGCCATTGATCTCGTGCTAATGAAGCTCACGGAGAATTCGCTGCTGGTCTCAACCTCCGACCGAGGCTCCGCAGTCATCGAACGACAGCCGCTGGAACGGACGGAATCCAACACGATTCGTTGGCAACTCCGTTACTCGGTCGTAACCGATATGCAGCCGACTCCCGACGGACAAGTCACCTACAACGTCGTGGAAAATCCGTTGCGCGATCCGCTGGGCCTCACGCAACTCGTCGATGCCAGCTTCCTCCGCGAATGGCATCGCGAACGCGAATGGCTCGAAGCACAGACCGCCAGCCAGTATCCCGATTCGGTCGTGACTCTCTCGCGACACATGCTGTGGCAAGAGAACATCGCTCCGCAAGAAATCGACGCCGCTCCCGATCTCGTCATCACGGCGCGGGCCGGTTGGTACTTCGGCAACGAAAGCTCCCCAGGCACGATGCACGGCTATCCGTTGGCCGACGCGATGCGAGCGAGTCTGTTCGTCACCGGTCCCAACGTCCGTCGTGGTGCGCGGATCGACGCTCCTTGCCGGCTCGTGGACCTCACTCCCACGCTGCTGGATATGGTTGGCAGCGGAGTCCGCATGGATCACTTCGATGGCCAACCGATCCGAGCGATCTATCAACCTGACGTCCCGCACTTGCCGACTCCGATGTTTACTCAACACGTCCAGCAATGCCCGAATCCGATCCAACTCGCATCGGGAGACAACACCGATGGCCTGGCCTCGAAGATCGCGGCTCGCAATCCGGCTGGTGACATCACGCTCACTTCGGGACAAGTCATGCGTGCCGTGTTTTGGGACTCGGTCGATCTGAAGGCCTGGCAGCCAGTCCGCTACCAGCCGGTCCCTGAATACCCGGAACAGCCGCTGACCATCAATCATCCCGCCAGTCCCTACGATCTCAACAACGTCACCTACAACGCGCTGCTGGTGACGGAACTAAGCCTGTTCCGCATCATGGACGACGTGATCTCGCCGCTGACTCGCGGCCGTCGCCCGTTTATGACCGCGACCGACCGCGTCGATCTCGCCGTTCGACATCATCGCAGCGAATGGGTTTCCGAAGGTGCCAACGTCATCGACCTCACCAACACGACGATCTGGGATTACCAAATCACTTCGGCGACGAACCTCCGCCGGATCAACGCGGCGGTCGATTATGTTCAGCGCCGCGGGCAAGACGCTGAAGAGAACCTCGGCGATGTCACCGGCCAAACGCAACTCCCCGGATCGAAGTTGCTGCACCGCTCCGTCGATAACACGCAACTGGGCTTCTGGAATCTCTACGGCTTCGGCCAACGCACGCTGGTGCAACTGCTCGATGAGACGCTGATCCAAGGGATCGAGAACTCAACCGACCGCACGCTCAACGTGGCCCGCCCGATGCCCGCGGAAATCCGAGCGGCATCCCCGCCTCCGTAGCAGCACATCGTTGCGGAAAGACTTCCTGACCGTTTTGTTTCCCTTCATACTCTCGACGACGTGGCAACCAAACTTCCGAGATGTCGAAGGGCTTTTCATGCTGGCCAATCCTGTTCTCGCGAAACATCAACCGCTCGTACTCGACCGATTGCTTGATCCCGTGGGGAATTGTTTGACACCCAGATCCGCGCGAGCCTTGTTGAAACTTCAAGCCGATCCCGACTTGCAAGCACATATCGAGGACTTGGCAAGAAAGTCCACAGCCGGCCAACTCACGGCGGAAGAGCATTCCGAATACGCCGCTTTGGTCGCAGCGGGCACGGTGATTTCGATTCTGAAATCCAAGGCTCGAATTCTGTTGGCCAAGACGAGCGGCTCTCGTGGATAAGGCGCTTCAAAATCTGGTGCGTGAACGGGCTGGTAGTCGGTGCGAGTACTGCCGCGCGCATCAGTACGACGACTCGTTCTACCGCTTCGCCATCGACCACATCATCGCCGAACAGCACGGCGGGCGAACGATTTCCGGGAACTTGGCCTTCAGTTGTTTTCGATGCAATCTCCACAAAGGCCCCAACATCGCCAGCCGAGATTGGCAAACCGGAAAGCTGGTTCCGCTGTTCCATCCGCGCCGACACAAATGGTCGCATCACTTCACCTGCGATGGCCCATTACTCGTGGGCCGCACCGCGATCGGCCGAGTGACAATTGCCGTCCTGGCCATGAATCACCCCGATGCCGTGGCGCTGAGAGAAACATTGATTCAAGAAGGCACCTTTGAAATCTGAACTTCACCATGCACGACCTGCCTCGCCAAAAACTTTCCGAACTGCCGGCCAAATATGGTTTCAGCCTTTGCGATGATGCCAAGACCTACCGATTGCCCACCGAGGCGGAATGGGAATACGCCTGCCGTGCGGGATCGACAAGCAAGTGGTCCGTTGGGACCGTCTTTTGGTTCGGATCGTGTGCTCCGGGGCGGCAGTTGGGACGACATCGCCGACTTCGCCAGTTCGGCGCACCGGAGCAGGATCTCGCCGGACTACCGCACCGACTTCTACGGAGCTCGTCTCGCCCAAGTTCCAGAAGCGAGCTGCGTCTTTCATCAAATTTCGATCCGCAAAAGAGATCACCCCACTCGCGCAAACACTTCGGAGACCTTCACGCGGCACGCAGTCCAGGCGGGAATGAAACTTCCCAAGAACGCGGTCCCTCCGCCGACGGCTATGCCCCACCACCACGCATCCGCGGGAATCAGAAACTTCGGAAAGAACGCGATGGGAAACGGAATGCCTCCCGCCAGTTGATTGACGACCAACCAAGTCCCTCCCGCGCTGACGACTCCCGAAACGATGCCGATCAATAACGCTTCGCCCAGCACCAGCACCAGGATCTGTCCCGGTCGGAAGCCGAGCACTTTGAGCACCGCGAACTCCGTCTGCCGTTCGCGCACGCTGATGCTGATCGCGTTCGCGATGACCACCGCCAGCGTCACCAAAATCGCCGGAGCCAGCAGCCAGCGCATGCCCCACAGCAGATCGCGATAAGCCTCCAGAAACGTCGAGATCCCCGATGACGACGTTTGCACTTTCACCGCCGGCAACGAGAACTGCGGTGACTCCTGAATTTGAGCCGCGAGCTGCGAAAACGCCTTCGTGTCCGGCACACGCAGCCAGACAAGGTTCATCGTCTTGTTGGCCATGACATGTGCCTGACCGTTGTGCTTCTGCTTGTAGGCGTCGATCGCGCTCAGGAAATAGTCGATATTCATCGCCGCGCTCTGGTCATACCGCCGAGCTGGCAGAGTCCCAACCACTTCCACCTCCAGGTTGATGTCCTTGTAGTTGAAGCTGTGAATGATGAATCGGTCGCCGATCTTCTTCTTCAACCGCTCCATGCGATCGCGGCCCAGCAGGATGCCTTGCCGGTTCTTCTCCAACTGAGCGACACCCGCTTCCAGCGTTTTGCGATCCGCCGAGTCTGCTGGCAAATCGTCCAAGCCATCCATCATCGTCAGCAGCTTCTTTGGTTCGAGACAGAACGCGAAGACGATGCTCTCGAACGTCCGCTTCTTCGGGTCAATCGACCCGCCGTAAAACGTCCACGTCATGTTGTCTTGCGGATGGAGATGCTCCGGCTCGGTGGCCGCCCCTTCCTTGAGCGACGCGGCATAGGCATACGGCATCATGCTCGGAATTCGCCAACGCTCGGACACGATCGCCTTGATGTTCGCCGGCTTCTCGGTCGTCGCGTTCGACAGGAAGCCGAGGATCGACCAGACCAGCGTCACGACAAACACCAGCACCATCGTCCCCGCCGCCGTCAGCAATGAACGCAGCTTGTTACGCCAAAGGTTTTGATAAATCAGCCGCAGAAATTTCATGGGAGACTCCAACGAGGACGCATGTCAGACTTCCGCTTCCTCACTTCGCGCTGCAAGCGGCGAAAGTCTTGTTTTCGTGAGAAGATTTTCGGATTCGATTTGGCGAAGTGCCTTAGTACTCGTTGCTGAAGCTGTGTGGAAGGTTGGGCGACGTCGGTTCGTTGTGAGGGGTTGGTGTTGCGTTGATCGCAAAGTGTTCGGGGAATCTTCTGAATCAGACGATGGACACAATCCGTGGGGCCGCTTTGCTCTGCTGCGGCGGATGGGTCGAATCCGAGGTCTTGCCCCACGGATGAGTCAAACAAGATGGCCTGTTCCCACCAGAGATTCCCAACCGTGATCGAGAAGTGTTTTGGGATTCCGCTCTCACATCATTCGGTGGTTGATACGAGATTGCCCACACTCCGGATGAGGTTTCTGGACTCGCAACCGTTTGCCGAGCAGTGAGAGGAACCCTCACAGATTCCGGCTCTCCGCCATTCGTGTTGGCCGTCCAACACTCTTGGCGAAGAGCAAAACTTCCAAGAATGAAGCTTCTCGCCGTAAACCGCGTCGTCGGTCGCGGACAACCTTTGCAAGCCGCATGGCCAAGTTCCCAGGTCATCTCCCAATTTGCCGCGCAACGATTGCTCAACGACGGCCTTGAAAGCCTTTTCCGCTTCGGTCATGTTACAACCCACAAACTTCAGCCGACATCTTGACGACCCAGCCTCGCACTGTGGCTCCCCCAAACACAGTGACTCCCCAACCCACCGAAATCACATCACGAGAAAACAACATGAGAACCGGCGGTTACGCAGTGTTCACGAGTTGGCACCCGAAGACGCCGATCTTGGCGATCATCGGCTGCTTGGCGTTGCTTTCGGGGAGCATGGCGAAGGCCGAAAACTGGCCCCATTTCCGCGGCGTGGATGGCTCTGGCATTAGCCAGCAAAAGGGCCTCCCGACGACCTGGAGCCAAGGGGATTACGCTTGGGACGTGGCGATTAGCGGGATTGGTCATGGCTCGCCGATCGTGTGGGGTGACTCGGTCTTCGTCACCTCGGCTGAGGACGACGGCGCGATTCGCTGGCTGATCTGCCTAGACGCGAAGTCGGGCGAGCAACGCTGGACACGATCCATCGGAATGAATCGCAGCAAGCCTCAGAATCTGAAAGGGAGCAACGCTTCCAGCACTCCGGCCACTGACGGCGAACGAGTTTATGTACTCTTCGCGGACAAGGAGAATTTCCTCGTCGCCGCCTACGACTTCGCCGGTGATCTCGTCTGGCGACGCAGCCTGGGTGCCTACGAGAGCCAACATGGTTTGGGCGTCTCCCCCATCGTGGTCGAGGACAAGTTGATCGTCTGCAATGATCAAGATGGGCCGAGTTCGATCTTCGCTCTCGACACCAAAACCGGAGCGACACGTTGGGTCACTCCGCGAGCCTTCCGTGGTCAGTCCACTTCGTATGCCACGCCCGTCGTCATTCGCGAACCGAACCAACCGACGCAACTCATCTGTGCCAGCGGTGCGACGGGGATCAGTAGCCTCGACCTGGCGACCGGGAGGCTCAACTGGCAGTCGAGCGAATTCCCGCTGCGAACGGTCGCCTCTCCGGTCCACGCCGGCGGATTGTTCATCGCGTCCTGCGGCAAGGGAGGCAGCTATGGCGTGCTGCAAATTGCCGTCGATCCCCGCGTACGCGACGAGCAGGGCTTGGCCTCGGTCGTCTGGAAGCGAGAGAAGATGATCCCCTATGTGCCGACTCCGCTGGTCTATGGCGACTATCTGTTTAACTGGAGCGATGAAGGCATCGTGGTCTGCGCCGAAGTGAAGACCGGCAAAGATGTGTGGGTCAAACGGCTCGGTGGCAAATACAGCGGCTCGCTGCTGTGCATCGACGGCAAAATCTATGGAGTCGAAGAAGGTGGCAAGGTGACAGTCATCGAAGCCGGCCCCGAATTCAAAGAACTCGGAACCGCCAGTCTGGGTGAAGACACCTATTCCACGCCCGCAGTCGCCAACGGCCGGTTGTATCTGCGGACGTTTTCTCGATTGAAGTGTCTGGAAGCCAAGAAGGGCTGATCGGCAACACGAGTCGGATTGAAAGCTGTAACGGAACTCAACAATGCCGAATTGGCCCGGTGGTGATTGTCCCTCATGCGGCGAATGGATGCCGTC
The DNA here is from genome assembly GCA_046156195.1 of Planctomycetaceae bacterium. GTDB lineage: Bacteria > Planctomycetota > Planctomycetia > Planctomycetales > Planctomycetaceae > SXKJ01. The sequence goes on from JBJXEX010000115.1 coordinate 19,004, forward strand.
GAACCAGGTGCGGTGCCGTAATTGCCGCACGCTGCTCAATGAGGATTTGAAACCGGACAGTGTCGAGATTCCTCAATTCACTCCGTTGCAGGAGGTCGAGAGCATGGCCGAAGTCTCACCCACCGGGTACTACATTCTCTGCCCGCACTGCGACAAAGAATTGCGGATCAACCGCAAGTACGTCGGCCAAGGAGTCTCGTGTAAGTTCTGCGCGGGATCGTTCCGCTTCGACCTCGCCAGTCCAACGGTCAAGCCCGTCGCGTTCTACTCGGACTGTCCCCATTGCTCCGAAGAGTTGCGTGTGGCCATCAAATACCTCGGCATGAAAGTGGCCTGCAAACTCTGCAGCGGAAAAATTCACTTCGTCCCCAACAGCGGCGACTGAGTTGTGCATTTTTGATTTTCGATTTTTGATTTGTCGAATGGCCCGGGCCGTCAACTTTTGTTGAGCGAGTTAAAAATGGATGGCCCTCCCATCAAAAATCAAAAATCAAAAATCAAAAATCCTCTCACTGCCGTCCTGCTGATCGCTCACGGCAGCCGACTCGCGACCGCCAACGCCGACCTGCTCCAACTCGCCGAGCAACTCCGCTCCCGCATCCCAGGCCATCTGATCGAGACCGCGTACCTCGAACTCGCCGAGCCAACGATTCCTCAAGGCGCGGAACGCTGCGTCACGCTCGGTGCGTCGCGAGTCTTGTTGCTCCCGTACTTCCTCTCCGCCGGCACCCACGTCACCGAAGATCTTCGCCGCTTCCGTGCTCAATTCACCGAGCGCTGGCCGAGCGTCCGATTCGACCTCTGCCCACCCCTCGGCCTGCACCCGCTGATGCTCGACATCGTCTGCGACCGGCTGGGTGAGGCTGCGCACGAATGACAAAGGAGACTTGGAATGACCACTGTGGTGAGCAATGAACCGCGCATCGTGTCGGTCTCGGACGAAACGATCTCGGCGGAACTCGCGGACGGACGTTCGATTAGTGTTCCGTTGGCTTGGTCGTGGCGACTTTCCGAAGCCACTTCGGAACAACTCGCTCATTACGAAATCATCGGCTCCGGCCAAGGCGTGCATTGGCCTGAGATTGACGAAGACATCAGCGCTCTAGGCATGTTGCTGGGGATTCCGGCCTGCCCGCCGCGACACACGACGCTCGTGCCGGCGTGAGTTACTTCGGCTCGGCCTTCTGCCGTTGCGACAGCAGATAGCTGACTAAATCCAAGAACTCCCGCTCGGTCAAAATCTCAGCGACATTGGCCGGCATCAGCGACAGGCTCGACTTCGTCCGTTCGTCGATCTCCGCCAGTGGGACGGTGAACTCTTTCCCTTTGTTATCCACCAGCACCAGCGTCGCCCCCTCTTCACGGCGAGTCAGTCCCGACACGATCTTGCCCGCTTTTGTGACGACCGTCGTCATTCGAAAATTCACATCGACGTTGCGATTCGGGTCGAGCACATCTTCGAGCACGCGCTCCAACCCGCGCTGACCGATGCCATCCAGTTGAGGACCAACGATCGTCCCCTTGCCGGCGACCTGATGGCACACCGCGCAGTGCTTCGTGAACAACGCCGCTCCCGCTTCGAGGGAGGGCCGCTTCGATGGCTCGGCATCCGACTGAGCCGCGAGGAACAGGCTTCGTCGCTGCTCGATCAGCTTTTGCAACGCGACGTTGTCATCCGGCAGATTCGCCGTGAGTTCGGTGATCTGCTTCGCGAACGCTTCCGACTTCAACGCCTCCAGCCGCAGCTTGACCGTTGGCCGAGTCAGCAATCTCGGCGAGACGTTTCCGTCCTTGGCCAGACTCAAGAGCGCCGCCGCGCCCGTCGCGTCCGAAGCGAGCGACTCCGCCAACCGCAGTTGCAAGCGTTCGGGAACCGCTTGAACGATGACCGTCAGCAACGGAATGTCACTTGTCCCGCGTCCCTCAACCTTCGTCACTTTCAAGGAAGCCAAACGACGGTCCACAACCGCCGCCGCAATTGCATCGCGCAGAGATTCCGGCATCGACACCTCCGAGATCAACGGAGCGAGAGCCAAGAGAATCGAATCCGGCTCCAGCGTCAGCACCGCGCGAGCGAACGCCTCTTTGGCTCGCGCGTCGGTGTCGCGTGAAGTGAGCCGCTCTGAAATCTGAGATTTGAGATTTGAGATTTTGAAATCAGAAATCAAATTCGCCGCCGCAATCTGTTGCTCAACCGCTCGGCTGGGATTCAACGCCTCAAGCGAAAACCGTCCGACCGCCAGCCAAGCAAACCCGCTCCCGTCATCCGCATCGAGCAGTTCGATGTACCCCCGCGTGGCACGGGCGGCCCGCCTGTCCTGCTTATCTTTGTCCTGCTGGTCTTTGTCAGAACTCACAGGCGAGCCGCCTGTGCTACGGAACTCCGCCAAGTCCCATTCAATCCGCTGAGCCGTGTCGTTGCGCGGAGGCATTGCCTCGCGCAACAGAGCATGAGTCGAAGCGTCTCGCAGCCGAATAAAATTCTTCGGGTTGAACGGCGCACCGGGCACCCCGTTGTGTCCCGCGCACCAGAACGACAGTTTCGCGGGCAACTCAAACGGCTCGCTGCGATACAGCCCGGTCAGTTGCTCCCCCTTGACCAAGCTGTCGAGGAACAGCGACCCCTTGTCGCCATCTTGCGAAACCCGCGCCCGCAGCTCCCACGGATTGTCCGGCTTCGGCTTCCCCGGCACGACCTCGTTCGCCCACGACAAACTTGCTCCGTGTGATGACTCCAACAATTGGCGGCTGACGTCCGTCGCCCAGTCGCGGAGCGACGCATCGGGGGATTCGCCTCGCTGCTGCAACGCGACTCGCAATGTGGAGAGCAGTCCGAGTTGTTGTTGAACGTCATCGGCAAATCGCTTCCGCACGATTCCGACGAGCAACTTCGCCACGTTCGTGTCGGCATAGCGAGCCGCATGTTGCACCATCGGCAACAGTTTCTCAGCCGGCTCGTCGTGTTTTTGAAGATGCCGAATCACGAAGCCCGCAGCCTCGGCGGTTCTGATCGCAAGAGCAAAGTCGGTCAATTGCCTCGAAAACTCTTCGTCGAGTGGTGAGTTGCCCTGAGCTTCGAATTGGCCGGGGGCCGCCAAACATTCTCGCACTGCCATGCGGACGACTTGCCGAAGGTGGCTGTCGTCAGCCGAGATCTTTTCGTGGGTCGTCAGCAACGCGGCGAGGTTGATGGCGGAAGGCGCTTTGCCAAGTGCATCGGCGGCAGCTCGTTGGACGAATGCGTTGGGATGGCCAAGAACTTTCCGAACTTGCTCGTCTCGGAATTCGGCGTCACCGTCCTCGTGGTTCGCCCAACTTTTCAGCGCATGTACTCGCACTTCGGCGTGCCTTGGGTTTTCGACACCGAGGTCCGAAAGCTGTGGTGTCAGCGATCCGAGCCTGGCCAAAACCCACCACGAATGACAACAGCCGAAGACCTTGGTGTTCTCCGCAAACATTGTCGAGCATGCTGCGACCGCTGAATTGCGGGCGACGTCACTCAACGAATCGCAGAGCCTCTGTGTCGCCAACAATCGCACGGTCAGATTGTCGTGGGCCAGCAACTCCACCAACTGCTCCGGCGTCTGCGTTCGCAAGTCCGGCATCTTGTGGAGCGGCGTGGCCTTGTGGATCACTTTCCAGACGCGGCCTCGGTGGCGATCACGGCCGGGGTGTTTGAGATCGACTTCGTAGTGGCCGATGATCTTGTTGTAGAAGTCGAGGATGTAGAGCGCTCCGTCGGGGCCGCATTGCAGATCGACCGGGCGGAACCACGGGTCTTTCGAGATCACGAAGTCAGGCCGCTCCTTCGCCAGGATCGTCGAGCCGTGATACTCCGGAGCATCGACGTTGACTCGGCTGGTCATCACGTTGCCGGTGAAGAACATCCCTTCCCACTCTTTCGGGAAGTGGCCGCCGTAGTACGCCACGATCCCGCAGTTGGCGGTCGTGCCGTGCGTGTGGCTCATGATTTCCGGGACAAAGCCCAGGCCGTCGTGAGGTTTGCCGAAGCTCTGGTAGTAGCCGCCGCGCAGCAACTGCGTGATCGGCTTCGTGTGGCAGTCGGCGGTGAAGATGTTGAACAGCGGGTCGAAGCACATGCCGAACGGATTGACCTGCCCGTGCGTGAAATGCTCGATGCGGCTGCCATCCATGCGAAACCGGAACGTGTTGCCCGACGACATCTCGACGACGTGCCCGTCCTTGCCGGCGACCTTGCTGATGTTGTTGAAGCCGTGGCAGGCGTAAATCCAACCGTCGAAGCCGCGTCGAAAAGCGTTGCACATGCCGTGAGTGTCCCGCTCATAACCGAACGGGCCGTAGAGCTTGATCCGTTCATCGCAGATGTCGTCGCCGTCGGTATCGCGCAAGTCCCAGATGAACGGGATGCTGTAGACGATCGCCCCTTGAATCGTCTTGCCAGTCTTCTCGTCCTTGCGGCTGGGATACGGGTAGATGCCGATCGGGATATTGAGACCATCGGCAAACGTCTTGATGACGTCCGCTTTGCCGTCACCATCGGTGTCGTGCAGGATCTTGACCGAGTCCCGCGCCGGCTTGTCGAGCGGCGCGGCCCACGGGTATTCCAGCGAATCGGTGATCCACATCCGGCCGCGTTCATCAAAGGCCATGTTCATCGGCTTGAAGATGTCCGGCTCGGCGGCGACGAGCTGCACCTCAAAACCGTTCGGCACCTGCAACGCTTTCTGTTCGTCCTGCGGCGAAAGCGGATCGGTCGGCCGCACGCCGGCAGCGAATGGGTCTTGAGCGGCCAGCGAGCCAATGATCCACACACAGATGGCACCGCCACATAACGAAGCTCGGAATACGTTCATGAATGACTCTCGATTTCGAGTGCGGGGGGGGGGGGGGGGGGGGGGGGGGGGGGGGGGG
>JBJXEX010000135.1:0-3669 GCA_046156195.1 Planctomycetaceae bacterium
CCGCGACTATCAGTCTGTCCTAGTAGTCTCCATGAGCACCGACATGAGTGAGCAGCAAGGCGCTAGCCGCGGGTCGATGAAAAGAACCCGCGGCTAGCGCCTTGCGGCTCACTGAACCCAGAAATCAACACGAATGGCGGAGAGCTCAAATTCCTAAGCGATCAATTCTTGGATCACACGAGCTTTGTAAACATCGGTCAGACGTTCGTCCCGGCTGTTGTGGTTGAAGGTTAGGTGTTCGTGATCGAGGCCCAATTGGTGCAGCATCGTGGCGTGCAGGTCGGAGGTTTGGGTGCGACTGGCGATGGCTCGATAGCCGAAGTCGTCGGTCGCTCCATAGGCCTGGCCGCCGCGGATGCCGCCGCCGGCCAGCCAGACGCTGAAGCCGTAGGGATGATGGTCGCGCCCCTCGATGCCGGGGGTCTTGTTGCCGTCGCGCTGTTCGGCGCCCGGAGTTCGACCGAACTCGCCCCCCCACAAGATCAGCGTCGATTCGAGCAGGCCGCGCTGCTTGAGGTCGGTCAGCAGGCCGGCGATCGGCAGATCGGTTTGCTCGCAGCAACTGCGAATTCCAGAAACGTTGTTCGCATGCGTGTCCCATGGCTGGCCAGCCATGAAGATCTGGACGAAGCGCACGCCCCGCTCCACCAGCCGACGAGCCATCAAGCAGCGTTTGCCATAGGAACGCGTTTTGTCTCGATCCAGGCCGTAGAGCTGTTGAGTCGCCGCGGTCTCTTGCTGGAGGTCCAGCGCGTCGGTGGCGGAAAGTTGCATTCGCGCGGCGAGTTCGAAGCTGGCGATGCGGGCGTCCAATTCGAGTTCGCCGGGTCGCGCCTGCCGATGCCGCTCGTTGAGCGTTCGCAGTAGTTCCATGCGCCCCGCGTCAATCGGCGCGGTTCGCGCCGCCTTTGGTTGGAGATGCAGCACCGGCATCCCCTCGGACCGAATCGCCGTCCCCTGATAAACCGGTGGCAACCAACCGCTCGACCAGTTCCGAGCACCATCGACCGGCATGCCGGCCGGATCGGGCAGCGAAACGTAACCGGGCAGATTCTGATTCTCGGCCCCCAAACCGAAAGCGACCCACGACCCGATGTTCGGGCGACCGGAAACGGTCAGTCCCGTGTTGGCCATCCAGATCGCCTGCTCGTGATTGCGGTGCTCGGTGAACATCGAACGGATGACGGCGATGTCGTCGGCGTGCCTCGCGATGCCGGGCAGAACCTCCGAAAACTCCAATCCGCTTTCGCCATGCTTCGAAAACTTGAACGGGCTGCCGAGCAGATGCGTCGTGCGATTCTCGTCGTCGGCGACTTCGCCCGGAGGGGCCTGACCGTTCAACCGAACCAGTTCCTTCTTTTCATCGAGCAAGTCCACCTGACTTGGGCCGCCATGCATGAAAAGCTGGATCACCGAACGGGCTCGCGGCTGATGATGCGGCCGCTTGGGATGCAAATCGTGAGTCACCCCCTCGGCCGCGCGCGCCGTGCGGTCGAAGTCGCCCAGCAACGCGCCGAGAGCAAGCCCGCCGAATCCGCTGCCAATGCGCGAAATGGCCTCTCGGCGACTGACGTGAGAAAGGCTTCCAGCCTGTCGTGTTCTGTCTCTCTTCATGGCATTCCTCGTTCGGTCTACTTTCGCACGATGACAGGCTGAAAGCCTATCCCACTTTCAATCGACATACACAAACTCATTGGACGCCAGCAGCATGTGACACAGATCAGCCAGGGCCTTGCGGCGCGCGGCCTCCGACTGCTCACCGCCAGTCTCGTAGCGCGTCTGCTGCTCGGTCACGAAGTCCTGCAACACGGCGAGTTCGTCCGCCGTGGCCTCGCGCGACGAGGCCACGAGTGCGGCAAACCTGATCGGCGCGTCAGGCGCTTCGCGGAGGGCTCGGTCGGCAAAGGCGACGGAATAGGCGACCGCCGCGTCGCTGTTGAGCAACGTGAGGGCCTGCGTTGAGACCGTCGAGCGACCGCGACGCGTGCAGTTGGTCTCCATCACGGGTTGATCGTGGGCTTGCAGCATCGTCAGCGGATTGCCTCGCAGAATCTGCACGTAGATCGACCGGCGACGATCGTTCTGGCCGTCCGCGATGCTCACTTCACCATCGCCGCGCCGCGCGACCGGGATCGCACTGCCGAAAAATCGATGATCGAGCAAACCGGCAGCGCTCAGCATGGCGTCGCGCAGCGGTTCCGCATCGACTCGCCGCAGACGCTGTCGCCACAGCAAACGATTGTCGGGATCGACTTCCTTCGCGCGAGAATGCGACGCTTCATCCGTCGTCGAACGCTGGCGATACGCACTCGATGTCATGATCAGCCGGTGGATGTGCTTGATGCTCCAGCCACTCTCGACGAACTCGCGAGCCAGCCAGTCGAGTAACCGCGGGTGACTCGGCGGCGAACCCAGCGTGCCGAAGTCCTCGGGCGTCGAGACCAGTCCCTCGCCAAAGTGATGCAGCCAGATGCGATTGACCATCACGCGCGCCGTCAGCGGGTGATCGGACTGAGTCAGCCAGCGGGCGAATGCGAGTCGTCGGCCGCTGGTCTTGGCTTTCGCCGGCGACGGAGACCATTGAAACGCGACCGGCGTTGACAGCGACGACAACACACCCGGCTCGACCGGCGGCCCCGGAGTCAGCGCGTCGCCGCGTCGCAACAGCGGCGTCACGACTGGTCCCGGCTGGTCATAGAGCGCTCGCAGTTCGTCGAAGCCGATGCGTTGCCGTTCCTGCGCCGCGATCGCCGCGTTGCGCTGTTCGAGTCCCGCGCGATAGTCGGCAAACGTCTCGGGCAGCAGCTTGTCGAGCGTCTTGTCGTCCGGTTGCAGCAGCGGCTGAAACTTGTCGGCGAGATACTTTTCGACCGCGGTGCGTTGATCCCCCGGTTTGCTCAACGCCTGCTTGACATCGGCCCGAATCGGTTCCGGTACCGACGCCAGTCGCTCGTCCGCCAGCCTCTGTTTGAACTGTGCCCGCAAGTCGGCCAGTTCTTTCTTCAGCCTCGCGATTTCCGCATCGAGCTTCCCGTTGTGCTCATCGGCAGCCTTCTTTTGTGAAGCCGATGCGACGAGCAACCGCCGATCCATCTGCGGAATCCATTGCTTCGGCCGGAACGCGGTCATGAAGATCGACTGCAAACGGTAATACTCGACCTGCGGGATCGGATCGAACTTGTGGCTGTGGCAGCGAGCGCATTGCAACGTCAGTCCCATCGTCGATGACGCCACGATCTGCAACGTGTCGTTGAGCGTCGGATAGAAGTACTGAGCGTCGGCATTCTTGATGGTCGAGAAGTCGGGCCGGCTTGAATCCGGCGCACATCGCAAATAGCCGGTCGCCGTGACCGCCTCGACGACGTCGTCCGGCAACCGTTCGAGTTTTTCGTACGCGGTCCAGTAGTCAGTCAGTTCGTCGCCCGCGATCTGCTCCTGTAAGAAGCGGTCGTAAGGCTTGTCGCTGTTGAAGGCGCGGATCACATAATCCCGATAGCGAAACGCGGTCGGCAGCGGCCGGTCCTCGGAGAGCACGCCAGCCGAGTCCGCGTAGCCCGCGACGTCCAGCCAGTGCCGCCCCCAACGTTCGCCGTAATGCGGACTGGCCAGCAGCCGTTCGATCAGCCGCTCGTAGGCCAGTTCATCGTGATCGGCGAGAAACTCGCGCAC
>JBJXEX010000137.1:0-25289 GCA_046156195.1 Planctomycetaceae bacterium
ACTTCCATTGCCCGGCTGATCGCCTGAATGGTCGCTCGTATCACCCCAATTGGCTCCATAACCTCAACACCGCCACCTCCCTAATGGGATACCGAAAACGCACCCCTGCAAACGGATAGGGTCAGAATCGTTTCAATCCTTCCGGCTCATCGCTGTTCTCAAAAACGGCACGAATGGCTCGAAAGCGGTTCGCCCCGGTTGACGATCAATAACTAAAAACTATCGCGTCGCGCTTTGCGATCGAGTCGCGCCCGCATGGATTTGAAAAGCAGTGGATCGCACCCGATGTTTGAGTGTTTCGTTTAACGGCAAGCCGAAGTCGTCCGTGAACCCAGATGTGCCGACGCCTCCGCCCTGCCGTTCAACGGTTTTCGGAGCAAATTTGAAGAGCATGCCTGTTTCGAGCAGGTGACAAGTCACAACAAATCGTTCATCCAATCGCAGTCGTCGATTCGCCAATTAAACAATCTTCAAAGTCAATTTTTCACGCGAAGAATTCTTGTTTCGGCCCTAGGCCACTCAGTACCGTGGCCCGCCCTTGTCAGCCCCCAAAACGGCACGGGAGTTTCTTTCACAATCCGGCCAGTTTTGAAAAACGGTTCCAACCCTTCTTTACTCGTTACCACCAACCAGGAAATTGAAAAATGTCGAAATCACTGTGGTCCCGTTCCGTCTGGGATTCGTTTCTCTCTCGCGTTTCGGGATCACGACGGATTTCTCGCCGTCGCCGTTCGTCGCTGCGGACGAATTGGAAGAACGGCCAGCCGATGGAGGCTCTCGAACAACGCGTCGTGCCAGCAGCCGTCGCCGTCACCGTCGATTCGGCCGCCGGCATGTTGTCCCTGGTCAGCACCGCCGGCAACACGAACGAAGCGGTCGTGGTCAAAGCCGGAGCCACCTTCACTGATGTTTTGGTCGCCGGCAAACTCACGACTCGAATTGACAGTTTGACCTCGGCCAACCTGGTGACAGTCAATTTCAACGGAGCGGGAAGCAGCGGAACCGGCGACTCCTTGAGTATCTCCGGTGTCGCGGGAGCCAGCCTCACGGTCGGTTTGACCGATGTGGAGAGGTTGCAAGTCAACTCCGCGACCGGCACGACCGTCACTTCGTCCACGGAGGCGGATTCCCAGCTCACCCTCGTCACCTCGACGATTACCGGAGCACTCACCCTCACCCACGACGGCAACATCGTCCAGTCCGGGAAGCTCATCGTTTCGGGCAACACGACCCTGACCGCAGTCAGCGGTTCGACCGACAGAGACATCACGCTCACCACATCGGGGAATGCGTTTGGTGTCTTGGATCTGAATGGAGCCGCTATCAACATCAAGGAATCGAGTCCGACAGAATTGAACGGGACGGCTGCAAGTGGAGCGGTCACAGTCTCATCCACTGGTTCCATCACGACGAGCGGTACGAACTCCGTCACGGGCACCGGCGACATCAGCCTCACGTCCAACGGCAGCTCGATCAATGTGAGCGGTTCCTTCACCAGTTCGGGTGTTGTCTCGCTGAAAGGCACGAATGTCTCTTTCACGGATACGTCCGCAACCAGCGTTGACCTGAAAACCGTGACCGCCACGTCCAATTTGACCGTGACGGCCGAAGGCGGAGCGATCGCTCATACTAGTGGCAACATCAACGTCGGCAGTCTGGCTAGCTTTACCACCGGAACGAATGCCGGAAGTCGTGCGGACATCACGCTGACCGCAGGCTCGAATAACTTCGGAGTTTTCTCGGCAACCGGTCGCACCATCATGCTGACCGAGAAGAGCGCGACCGACCTGGGAACCCTGAACGCAGTCACGAACGGCGGCGGCGGAAACCTGACGATCACGGCCAGTGGTGCGCTCACGGATTCGGGCGTCGTCAATATCGACGGGACGACCAGCCTGACGGCGAGAAACGCCGCGATTGCCCTCAACTCCGCGACCAATGAGTTCGGTGGAACGATCTTCTTCTCCGGCACCAATGTCGCGCTGACCGACAACGACGGGGACACGGCACTCGTGGCCTCGATCGCCAAGGGTGACCTGAACCTGATCACGACTGGCGGGGGAACCACCGGAGTGAGTCAGTCCGGTGCATTGACTGTTTCTGGTCGCGCCACCGTGACCGCCACGGGCAAAGACATCAGTCTCGGATCGACCAATAAGTTCGGCTCGATCTCCCTGTTCGGCCGGGATGTGACCATCAATGAAACCGATGCGACGGACCTGTTCGACTCGTCGATCACCGATGATTTCGTTCTCACGACATCGGGAGCGGTGACAGACAGCGGGAACTTGAATGTCGACGATATGACCTCGATTACGGCAGGCGCTGGCAAGTCCATCACTTTGGATGGCACCGCCTCTACGTTCGACGGCCAGATCAATCTCTCCAGTTCGACCGGAGCCGGCACATTGATCAACACCGTTGCTTCGATCCTCGGCAATGTCTCGCTCAAGACGTTCAACCTCAATTCGAGCGCCGCGGTGAGCCAAGCGGATAGCACGTCGATCACCGTCACCGGACTTCTGGCCGTCGATGCGACTGGCTCCACGATTGCGATCGGGACACAAACCTCGACGACAGACAACTTCGGAGCCATCTCGCTGAATGGCACCACGGTCAGCATTGAAGAGAACTCCGCCACGAACCTGGCGGCTTCCGTGATCACGGGGAACTTCACGTTGGACTCGACGACCGGCGGGGTCACGGATAGCGGCGATTTGCTGGTGACCGGGACCACCGATATTGATGCCGGCTCGGCCAACGACATCACGCTCGACTCGTCAGGTTCCACCTTCGGTGTGGGCGGCACAGGCACCGGCACCGCGACCGACCTGATTTTGAACGGCAACGACATCTCCGTTTTGGACAACAGTGACGCGACGAAACTCGGAGCTATCACCGCGACCGGCGGTACGCTCACAGTCACCGCTGTCGGCCCAATCACCGACACGGGCACGATCACGGTGACGGGCACAAACTTGGCGACGTTCAATGCCAATGGCGAGGACATCACTCTCGATAGTTCGGCCAGCCAGTACACGGGGGCGATTAGCTTGATCGGCAAAGACGCCGTCTTGTCGACCGGCGCGAATGCGAAGGCCACCGGCAACGCGGCCGTCGATCTGGGAACGACCAACGTCGAGAGCCTCAGCGTCACGACAACCAACGGCGACCTGACCGATTCAGGGGCCGTGAAGGTCGGTGGCACGACGACCCTCATGACGGGGACTGCGGACATCACGCTCGACTCCAGCTTCAACACCTTTGGCGAGTTGGTGCTCACCTCGGACGACGTGACGATCAACGAACGCGGAAACACCGAATTGGGAGCCTCCACTGTGAGCACCTTGGAGGTGACTTCCACCGAGGGCATCGAAGACAACGGGACCGGCGACCTCGTGGTGACCGGCGCGACAACTCTGACCGCCAACGGCGGGGCCATTTCCTTGACGTCGGACAACGAGCTTGGTGGCACCGTCAATTTGGCCGCGACTTCCAACATCTCGGTCAGGAATACCGTCGACACGGAATTGGGCGATGTTTCAACACCGCTCGACTTCACGCTGACAACCACGACCGATGCGGTCACACAAACTGGTGACGCGATCGTCGGTGATTTGGCAACGATCTCGGCGACCGGAGCGGACATCACGCTCGGCGGTTCAAACCAGTTCGGACGTCTCGCGTTCAGCGGAAACACCGTCACCATTAACGAGACCAGTGCTGACGGCACAGTCCTGGAAGCGTCGAATGCTGCCACGGCTCTCACCATCACGTCCGCAGGAAACATCACCGATAACGGCGCAGTCACCGCTGCCGGCACCACGGACCTGACTGCGGGAGCAGGCGGCACCGAGAACATTACCCTCAATGAAGCCGGAAACTCGTTCGACGAGTTGATGTTGGCGGGTGACGTTGTGGAGATCCTCAACACCAACGCGGGGGGGACCGATCTCGGAACGAGCACGATTGGAACGAGCCTGACTTTGACTTCGGCCGATGGCGTGACCCAAACCGGAAACGTGAGTGTCGGCAACACCCTCACCATTTCTGCGGGAGCTGGTGCCGGAGACGTTGACCTGGATAACAACGACCTCAACATTGGTTCGATCTCAGTCACCGCCAACAACGTGACCATTGATGAAGACAGTGCCAACGGAGTGATCCTCGGTCAGTCGGTTGTGAACGGGGATTTGGTTCTGACGGCGGATGGAGAAGTGACCGATAGCGGTCGGCTCAATGTCACCGGCATGACCACGATCACAACGTCCGGCGACAACATCATCCTCGACCACACCAATGCCGGTGGTGCTCCAGACTCGATCTTCACCGAAAGGATTGCGTTGACCGGAGCCAACATCACGTTGGACAGCGGGTCGAACTTGATCCTGGGGAATATCTCGGCCACGGGCAGTCTGAGCATCTCCGCGAACGGAGACATTACGAATGTGCTCACCGTCGGCACGGGTACGACCGACGGCACCTACGGCGATATCGACGTCACCGGAACGACCACGATCGACGCGACGCTCGGCGCGAACGACCACATGATCAATCTCGACTTGGATAACAGCGGCAGCAGCTTCGGAACCCCACCCGTTATCACCGCCAACAACGTGGATACGACGGCTCCGACGCTGACCATTACGACGGCTTCGACCACCGTTGCGAGCGGCACCGAAATCACGGTGACGTTCACGTTCGATTCGGCCGTCACCGGCTTCGTGGCTGGCGACATCGTGATCGGTGGCACCGGGACATTTACCTCGACCGGTGGATTCAGCGGCACGGGGACGACCTACACGCTGGTTGGAACGGTCGCCGCAGCCGGACAGACGGTGACATTCGACGTGGCTGCCAACAACGCTCAGGAGACCACATCGAGTATTGGAAACCTGGCGGCCACGCAGTTGATGGTTTCCATCACCTAACCATCCGGCGACGGATCCACGTCAATCGCTGCCGTTCAGCAGCAGCGGTTGCCCAAACAAGACCGCACCGAGCGACCGCTCGGTGCGGTTTTTTTTCTGGACTCATCCCGACCTGTCCGCAGCGTGTGCTGTGGTGTTGTCCTTGCTCTTCGTGATCGGGAAACACCACAGCGGCCTATTGTCACCCGGACGTGAAAACTGAGCTATTAAACCGCTCACACGAGCGGTATAACCGCTCGTTATGAACACGCTGGCTCTGTTATTGTCGTCGGGTGTCAAAGCCGAGTTATTCCGGTTGCTGTTTGGAATCGGCTTGCAGGAACTGCATGTCCGAGAACTCGAACGGCAGTCGGGATTCGCTCTGTCGACCGTGCGGCAGGAATTAAAAAACCTCAGGACGCTGGGTCTGGTGGAAGCTCGTGAGAGCGGCAACCGGACTTATTATCGAGGTAACTCCAATCACCCGCTGTACCCAGAGATTCACCGCCTGGTGCTGAAGACCAGCGGACTGGCTGATGTGGTGCGGAATGCGCTCGGAGACAAGGACATTCGCGTGGCTTTTGTTTTTGGTTCGGTGGCCAGCAGTTCCGAAACGCCGAACAGCGACATCGACTTAATGGTGATCGGCGGGGTGTCCTTGCGACAGATTGTCGAGCGACTGGCGGGTGTCTCGGCCAATTTGGGACGCGAAGTGAATCCGCACGTTTTGACTCCTGCGGAGTTTGCACGGCGGAAGGCCTTTCAAGATCATTTTGTCTCGACGGTGCTGGACGCGCCACGGCTGTTTGTGATCGGAGATGCAAATGAGCTTGAAAGACTGGGCGAAGAATGGCTGGCTGTGACCTCATCAAACCAGCGCTCAGGAAATCGCCGGACTGCTGTCCATCGTCAATCGAGATCTTGAGGATGCTCAGTGCGAAATCTCCGCCGACTGGCAATTCGGCATCGCCTACAACGCCGCACTGAAGCTCTGCATGATCTTGCTCCACGCGTCCGGGTTTCGGGCCGAGAAAATGCTGCAACATTTCCGGACGCTGGCCACTCTGCCTTTGATTCGGGGTGACGAACGAGAACCGGACGCCGCGTATCTCGAAGCCTGTCGAGTCAAACGCAACACCGTCGAATACGATCTGGCCGGAGCCGCCACCGAAAACGACGCTTCGGAGTTGCTCGCCTTCGCCAAGCAACTGCGCAAAGAGACGCTGGACTGGCTGAAACACAACCACCCGCACCTTGTCCCTAAGCCAAAGCGGTGACGCTCATCAGCGTTCTGCGGCCGGCTCCGATGGCAGGGGCAGGAGAGACGCGCCGAGCGCTGCGACGACGTTGAACAACGGGTTAGCGGTTCGAGAATCGGTTTGCGGATCGGAAATCCTCGGCGATAGACTGCCGCCGCCTTTCGAGGATTCCATCGTCCGTTATTCACGGAGTTCCGCTATGTTCGTGCTGACTCGGCGAAGTCTGTTTGGTCTGGGACTGTGTTGGGGATTGTTGTGGTGCGGCTTGGGGAGTGAGACGGCTCTCGCGCAGCCGGGAAACTTTCCGCAGGGCAATGAAAACCTCAAGGACGCCACGAAGCCGCTAGCCGAGCGGATCGAGATGGAGAAGGCCGGTCGCGAGTTGTTCCTGCGCGATTGGAGTAAAGCCGACGCGAAGCCGGCTCCGGGAGGCGACGGCTTGGGGCCGATGTACAACGACGTGTCGTGCGTCGCTTGCCATGATCGCGGTGGCATTGGGGGTGGCGGGAGCCTCCACAAAAATGTCCGCTTGCTGCACCTGGTCGGTCACAATGGTGTGCCGCTCCGAATCGCGAAGACCAGCCCACGAGATCAGAGCCGACTTCAGCAACTGCATCCCGATCTGGTGAGCACGACCTCGGCCATGTTGCATCGGCACGCGATTGGCCGTGGCGACAAGCAGTCCAATGACGTGCCGCAGGTCTCGGACCCCGAATACCAACATTGGCTCGCGAAACGGCTGCCAGCCTCCATGGTCAATCATGAGACGCACTTGCCGGCCCCGGCAACCGTGTTTCCGTTCGAGTCCTTGACGCGATCGAGTCCGTTGGAATCGCAGCCCGGTACGTTTCGCTCCGCAGGGCAGGCTCTGCGGGTGACCGAACGCAACACGACATCGCTGTTTGGTGCCGGCTTGATCGACTCGATCCCCGATGCGGCGATCGTGGAACTTGCCGAGCGTCAAAAGCAGCAACACGCTCCGCTGATCACCGGCCGCGTTCCGCAAACGGCGAGCGGAGCTATTGGCCGCTTCGGTTGGCGCGGACAAACCGCGTCTCTGCAAGAATTCGTGATGACCGCCTGCGCGGTCGAAGTCGGTTTGAACGTGCCGGGGCACCAACAATCTCAACGAGTCTTACTGCCGACCCAAACGGATTCGGCCCCGAATCCCGAATTCATGCAGCAACCGGGACTCGATCTGACTCAGCCACAATGCGACGCACTCACGATGTATGTCTCCGGTCTACCGGCTCCGAAGAGTGCTCGTGCCTCGACGCTGAACCAAGCGAAGTCGGTTCAACGCGGTGCGGTGCTGTTCGAGAAGTCGGGCTGCGCGATCTGCCATGTTCGGGACGTTGGACCGGCGATTGGCCTCTTCAGCGATCTGTTACTGCACGACATGGGGCCTGGCTTGTCCGATCCCTCGCCAGCCATGCCGGAGCTGAAAGAGAACACGACACTCTCGCCGGGCGGCAGTTACTTCGGCCCGTCGCTGTCGCTTGAGTTAGTGAAGCACGTCACGACGAACATCCACCAGGAATGGCGCACTCCGCCGTTGTGGGGCGTGGCGACATCTGCTCCGTATTTGCATGACGGCCGAGCGGCTTCGCTCGAACATGCGATCCAGTGGCACGGCGGCGAAGGCCAGCGAGCGGCCGAAGCCTTCCGATCCCTCAAACCTGACGAACGCCGCGATCTGCTCCTGTTCCTACAGAGCCTCGGTGGCGAGGTCCTGTTGCCGATGCAGTTCCAAGGTGGGGGCGGCGGTGCGGGATTTTTCTAGGGCAAACGGTTGGCGTTTTGTGACCGTCGCCGTGTTCCACAATGATCGAATACTTGAAATGAGCGTCGTCCGAATTTCGCTGTTCTCAAGGTTCCTGGTTCGATGGAGGATCCTCTTCGGGTTAGCCGCCGTCCTGCTTTTGACTGCCGCAGCGCATTTCGTTCCCCAGAAGTGGCGAGACCGGCAAGCCACGAGTTTTCATCGACAATGCCGAGAACTTCGCGATCGGAAGGATTGGGCCACGCTCGCTTCGGTGGCGGAATCGTGGTCCCACAGCGATCCGAGGCGAGCGGATGCTTGGCTGTTCCGGGCCGAAGCGGCTCAAGGTCAGAAAAACTATGTGGCTGCCGCCGACTTCATGTTTCGAATCCCCGCTGCGGACGCGAAGGCAATCCCGGCATTCCTGCAGGGAGCGACGATCCTCTTGGGGAATGCGAATCGTCCAATCGAGGGAATTGAGGCGCTCCAATCTCTACTCAAGCGAGAACCGCGAGTTGCCGACGCGCACCGGCATCTGATCCAGTATTACGCTCTGACACTGCAACGTCGGCGATTGCTGCAACAGATTCGCTTTGCGATTGCGAACGATCGAGAGCCTCCGGAGTCGTACGTTTATCTGTTTCTCGTCGATACGTTGAGACTCTCAAACGGAGTCGAGATGAACCGTCATTGGTTGGAACAGTACCCCGATCACGAGACGTTTTTGGTGGCCAGTGCTCTGCACATGGAAGAGCAACGTGAGGCTGCCAGGCGTCGAGCCTCCGAACTCAAAACCAATCCGAATCCCACGGACTTATCGAAGGATTCGCCGCCTGGCCGGTCGCAAACGGTTGGGGAGCTGTTCCGAAGATTTCCGCGGAATCTCGAACTGCTTTCTTATGAAATTGAGCAATCGCTGTTGGTGGGAGACTCCGATCAAGTGATCTCCATTCTTTCGCAAGCTCCGCCGGAAATTGACGATGACAATCGTTTTTGGCGTTACAAGGGACAGGTTCACGAAGCTCAAGGTCAGATGGCTGAGGCCGAGTCCGCTTATCGAACGTCAGCCCGAATGAATCCGCTCGATTGGAGAACGTGGAACAACCTGGCGACCATTGAACGGTTGAAAGGCCACTTCACCGAAGTCGGCCGACTTCAAAAACTTGTTCGCCAAGCCGAAAACTTGCGGCGACAGATCCGAGGTCTCGCAGTTGTCGAGAATGTTGGTTCGGAGTGGTTGCGGGACTTCGCCGACTTCGCCAAGAATGCAGGTGACGATCAGATCGCGAACGCCCTCACGCGTCGTCTGGGAACCGCTCGTTGAATCTTAAGCACAATCTGCGGCATCAATTTCGAGTGACGGATTGATGCTGGTTCCTTAGAGCAAAATATAATTCCTCAATTCAACTTTCATCGAAACTTAAGGTTCCGGTCCATAGGCTCAAAAAAAACGGGCTTGAGAGTTTTAGACGAGCGGGGCGGGGTCAGAAATTGCCGATGAAAGTTGGCCGCGCTGTGTCGAGATCGTTCGGTGGGCTGGATAGCGAAGCGCTTGGTGGCGATTCAAATTTTTGAGGTGACATTTCCAATCTCATTCTGTTGGACCCTGAAGCTTATGACTCTACTTCGTTTGATGACGTTGGTGCTCTTCTCGTTTTGTGTCGCGGGTTGCGGTGGAGGTGTTGACCTTCCAAAGGCGTACCCAGTGACCGGCAAAGTGACGGCTCAAGGAGCACCGTTGAGTGGCTATCTGGTTTCGTTTATTGCCACGGATGGAAAAGGTGGTGCGACTGCTTATGCGAAACCCGACGGGGCCTATTCTTTAGAGACGCTTGATGGTCGCCCCGGTTGTCAGCCTGGAAAGTACAAAGTTGTCATTCGGCCCGGGGCTGAGGCAATGCAAGAGGCCATGAAGAGCGTCAAGCCTGGCCTGAAGACGACGCCTAAGTTGGAATCAAAAGTTCCCGACACCTTCAATTCCGCCACAACTTCGCCGAAAGAAGTCGAAGTGAAGGCCGAGTCGAATGTCATTGATATTTCTATTTGATGTGGTTCTCTCGACCGACTTTGTTTTCGGTTCGCTTCTTTGCTTCACCTTTCTTAAGGAGTGCTCACTCATGAAATCGTTCGCGAAAAGGGGTTTAAGAAGGCTTTCCGCCTTCACGCTCATCGAACTGTTGGTCGTGATTGCAATCATTGCGGTGCTGATTGCCCTACTGTTGCCGGCCGTTCAACAGGCGCGAGAAGCGGCGCGTCGCTCGGCCTGCAAGAACAACCTCAAACAGATTGGGTTGGCGCTGCATAACTACCACTCCTCTGCGAACAGATTTCCGATCAATCGGACATATCGAGGGGCCTATGATGGTGGCCCACTTGCCGATCCACTGACGACGGCGGCCGCGCATGTGGACTACGGCAGTCTTGGTTGGACGGCAATGATTCTGCCTTACATGGATCAGAATCCCCTCTACAAGACGATTGCGTTTACTCCGGGGACAGGCTCGTTTGGAATCCTCAATAATCCCACGAACGATCCAGTTCGCCGCACGCTTCTGACCGGTTTGTTGTGTCCGAGTAACCCGCAACCAGTCTTGGTCACGAGTCAATCAGGACAAGCTGACTCGTGGAATGACGGGTTGGATGGCGGTCGCTCGGATTACATGGGAAACATGGGTTGGATGAACGCCGGTCATCGCGATTGTCCGTTCGCCAACTATGGGCTTGAGGATTGGTCGCACGCCAACACGCTATCCCAACAACCGATCAACGGAAACAATGGCATCTTCGGTGCGCAAGGGAGCGTCACGATCGCTCAAATCACCGATGGAACATCCAACACCGTTGCCGTGGCTGAGTCGCACCACTGGGTTGAGAGAGAGGATCCGACTCGAGTCCAGGCTGATGCGATGTGGTTTGGACCGTACATGATTCACAGTCTGAAAATGCCCATCAATACCGATCCCAACGGCGACTTCCGCTGCAATGCTTGGAGCAGCACGCACGCTGGTGGTGCCCATTGTGTGATGTCGGATGGAGCGGTTCGATTTGTCAGTCAGAACATCGACTTCCAAACTCGCCGTGCGATCGCGACTCGCGGTAAGGGTGAGAGGGCCGGTGAGTTCTAGTCGTTCAGAAATTGCCCATGCGCTCGATGCTCTCGTCGTGTGGCGTTCAAGTGGCGGCTAGTCTTTGACTCGTCAACCTGATTTTTGAAACCCCGGCTTAGGTCACCTAACCGGGGTTTCTTTGCTTTGTGGATCGCGTGAACTCCGTGAAGCGATCGCCCTCGCTCACGCTTCGGATTACTTGCCTGTTGCCGTTCGCCTCATTGACCTCTCTGGCTGTGTCTCAACTCATGCAACGCTGGTCGTGTATTGCTGGATCTCTGCTTCTCAGCGTCCTGTTCGTCGGGTGCCAGGAGACACCGCGTGGTGCTCTGATTGATCCGCCTGCGGCGACTTCTTCGGACCACGGTCAGTCTGCCCCAAGTCGTCCGAGTTCGATTGCCGAGAGTCTTCGAAAAGTTCCGCTGCGGACCAACCGCGATCCCCTGACGACAAAAACTCGCTTGGTTGATCGAGCCGCGAAATTGGGGATCGTTCACATCTACCAGAACGGAGCCTCTGGGAATCGACTGATGGTGGAAGCCACGGGCGGTGGATGTGGGTGGGTCGATTTTGACCGAGATGGTTGGTGCGATTTGTATTTGCCCCAAGGGGGCAATCCAGGTGAACGACCTGGTCCCGAACAACCGCTAGATCGCCTGTATCGAAATGTCGGCGGAACAAATTTCGTGGACGTGACGGCGTTTTGTGGCATTGTCGAATGGGGATATACGCAAGGCATTGCGGTTGGCGACTTCGACAATGATGGTTTCGACGACCTCTATGTGACGAATGTCGGACCAAACTCTTTCTATCGGAATCAAGGGGACGGGACTTTTTTGGAGGTCGCTCAAGAGCTTTCGGTTGCCGGGAATCTGTGGAGCAGCAGCGCGGCGTGGGCAGACATTGATCGCGACGGAGATTTGGACTTGTATGTCTGCAACTATGTGGACTTCGATCCGAGGAATCCGCGGATCTGCCACAACGTCAAAGGTCAGCCGGCCATGTGCCATCCCAATCGGATGGAGGCAGTACCGGATGAGTGCTATCTGAATCTCGGCGATGGGACATTCCGGGCTGCCGCGAAAGAGTTGGGCCTCTTCGGGCCGGACAACAAAGCTCTGGGCGTGGCGATCGCCGACTTCACGGGAGACGGTTGGCCGGACATTTTTGTCGCGAACGACACGACTCCGAACTTTCTGTTTATCAGTCACGAGGGACGGCGATTTGAAGAGTCGGCCGCGGTCCTCGGTTGTGCCGTCAGTTCGCAAGGATTGCCCCAAGCCAACATGGGAGTGGCCGTTGGCGATTACGACTCGAACGGTTTCCTGGATCTCTGCATCACGCACTTTGTCAGCGAGTGGGCCACGCTTTACCAAAACCTTGGCCCGCAGGGGTTCCATGATGTCAGCGCGCGAGTGGGGTTGGTCGCACCGACCGGCCGGACGTTGGGGTTTGGAACGGTGATGGCGGACTTCGATCAGGACGGTCGGCAAGACCTGTTTCTGGCGAATGGGCACATCGACGATTTGACCTATCAGGGGGACCAATTCGAGATGGAACCGCAGTTGTTTTCGTTCGACGGGACGCGTTGGTTCGAGTGTGGCCGACAGGCGGGTGAGTACTTCTCGCGCAAACTGGTTGGACGCGGGGTGGCCTTGGCGGATTTCGACAACGACGGAGATCTCGATTTGGCCGTTGGGCACCAGAACAGTCCCACGGCGATTCTCCAGAACGAGTCGGCTGGCGGAGCTTGGGTGCAGATTGAACTGATTGGACAGACTTCAAACCGGCGTGGAGTCGGCGCGCGAGTTGTCGTTCATCGTTCGACCACGAACTTGATGCAAGAAGTGATGGGCGGAACGAGCTATTGTTCGGCACATCAACCCAAGTTGTGTTTCGGTTTGGGAGACAGCCTGGAATCGGTCTCGTTGGATGTTTCGTGGCCCAGTGGGATCGAGCAGACAATCACCGACGTGAAGCCGGGGACGAGATTGGTCATTCAGGAAACTCCCTTCTGGAGCGATCGCCCTCGCTGACGCTTCGGGTTAGTTGGGTTGGCGGAGCCGCAACCAAAACATTGCCGAGTTCCGATTGGGAAGACGCCAAACACTCTCACATCATTCTGACCGCCCATCATTCTGCTGACTTCCGGCAAGCAGAATGATGGGTGGGCAGAATGATGGGAAAGCGGAAACAAAGAGACTTCTCCCTGACGGTCGCGGCTCTAAGAGTTCGCAACTTCAGGGAGTCAGGCTACGGACTTCTCGGAGAGCCTTTCGATCGACATTCGCGAGCCGGGGAGAGCCATGCAACTCAATGGGATTCGGATCGTCGTGGTCGCGTTGATCTTCGTCGCGGTGGCTGCGGTTGTGTGGCAATGCGGTGGAGCGAATTATGCGGAGTCGTGCCGGGATGCGGCCCGACAGCGTCAATGGAAGCAGTTAGCGAGTTTGTCTCAGGCTTGGTCGGATGCGGAACCGGATGAGGCAGAAGCATGGATGTACCGCGCGGAGGCCGCGCGGAAGCAGAGCGACTTGGTCTCGGCGGATCGTTTCTTGGGGAAGATCGCACCGAGCAGCCGCTTTGGCGTTCGAGCATTGGAGGCTCGACTGGAGCTGCAATTTGGACCGTTGAACCAACCGCTGGCCGCCGTCGAGTCGTGTCAAACATTGTTGGTGTGTGACCCCGCATCGAAAGTGGCTCATCAGCGATTGATCTACTTTTTCGCCTTCACGCTCCAACGACGGAAGCTGATGGATGAGGTGCGAGACGCGGTGGCTCGCGGTTGTGAACCGCGCGAAGCCTATGGTTATCTTTTTCTGGCGGACTCGCTCGTGCTCTCGAATGCCGGTTCACAGAATGCTCGCTGGCTGGAATCGGACCCCACCAGCGAGTTGTTTGCAGTCGCGCAGGCCATCCACATTGCGGAGACTCTGGAAGGTCAGATTCCGCGGGACGATCCCGAAGTCTTGGCAACGATGAAAGAGGCCATCGAACGCCGCGATCGGACGCTTCGAGAACTGTTGCAGAAGTATCCTCAAAACCTGGAGCTGCTGGCGTTCTTCCTGCGGCAGGCGGTCGAGCGTGGCGATGTGGCGCGCGTGAATAAGCTTCTCTTGCAGTCCCCCGACGCCGCCGAGTTCGACAATCGTTTCTGGCGATATCGTGGTTGGTTGTTGCAGAGTGACAATCAACTGGAAGAAGCGGAGTCCGCCTACCAACAGGCCTTGAAACTGCATCCGTTGGATTGGACCACTCGGCACTTGCTGGCGGGGCTGAAGCGACGTCAGGGGAAGCTCAAGGAGGCAGGCATTCTCGAACAGGTCGTGTTGCGGGCGAACGAATTGCGACGCCAGTTTCAGCAACAAGACACCATGCGAAATGTCCCGCCGCCACTTCTCAAAGGACTGGCGGAGTACTCGGCCGAATGCCAGGATTTGCTGATTGCGGAATCGCTTCGATCGCAATTGAACCGCTTCGGAAAAGCCAACGGTTCAAGGCCCTGAGTGATAGCGCGGCGAAGCCGCATGTAACCCGAAGCGTCAGCGAGGGAGTGTGTGTTGCGTCCCTCGCTGACGCTTCGGGTTACATTGAAATCTGCGAGGAAAAACATCGCCTTCGGCGATAACGATTTAAGGTCGCCATGACATCACCACCGTCGAGAACGCTGACTTGCGCCATCGTCGCACTGAGTTGTGTGCTGCTGGCCTCGGCCGGGTGCCAGCCGGCCGACATGAGTGTTCCGAGTCCGCCGACGTCACCGACTGCCGATGTCTCCAAATCTTCGAGTCCGCGTGCTGAGACTGCGGCGCAGCCAGACCGGCCGAATCGCATTACTCAAGGGTTGTCGGCCTTGCGCAATCTCGGAGCAACGACGCCGACCGTGTTGATCGACGCGACACACTTTCAAGAGGTAGCGGCGGCTTCGGGCGTGCAGTTCGTTTATGACAATGGAGCGGGACGGCAGTTGATGGTCGAGGGGACTGGCGGCGGTGCCGGTTGGTTGGACTACGACCGTGACGGGCAATGGGATTTGTATCTGGTCCAAGGTGGCGATCCCGTTGAGTCGAGTCCGTCGCAGCCCTCGGACAAGCTCCTGCGAAATCTGGGGAGCGGCACGTTTATCGACGTGACAGGTTTGTCCGGTGTGACGGAGCGGAGATATGGCCAAGGCGTGAGCATCGGCGATTTTGACAACGATGGGTTCGACGACATCTTCGTGGCGAACGTGGGGGGCGATGTCCTGTTTCGCAATCTTGGTGACGGGACGTTTGAGGATGCTTCGCAGTCGCTGACGGGGAACGCGGCTGCCTGGAGCACCAGCGCCGCGTGGGGGGACATCGACCTCGATGGAGATCTCGATTTGTATGTCTGCCGTTATTGTCAGTTTGACCCGTTGCATCCGACACCCTGCCGCAATTCCAAGGGTGTTGCCGCGATGTGTCAGCCCAAGCATGTGCCGCCGATTCCGGACGTGTTGTTCGTCAATCAGGGAGACGGTCGCTTCCTGGAGCAGGCTCGTGAGCGTGGCTTGTTTGGATCGGACAATCGGGGCTTGGGCGTGGTGATGGCTGACTTCGACAACGATGCGTGGCCGGACATCTTTGTGGCCAACGATGCGACGGCCAACTTTCTGTTTCGCAATCAGCAACGGGGGCAGTTTGTGGAATCGGCCGTGCAGTTTGGTTGTGCTCTGATGCTGAGCGGCCAGGCGCAGGGGAGCATGGGAGTGGCTCTGGGCGATTACGATCGGAATGGTTTTCTGGATCTGTATGTCGCGAACTTTGAAGGGGAGGGAGACTCGCTGTATCAGAATCATGGGCCGAATGGATTTCAGGAAGTGAGCGGGATGCAGGGACTGGTGACTCCCACTCTGCCGACGGTCGGCTGGGGCACGGTGATGGCGGATTTCAATCAGGATGGTCACGAAGATTTATTCGTCACCAACGGACACATTGATGACGGGCGACATGTCGGCGGGGATCTTGAGCAGTGTCCGCTGTTGTTCTCGTTTGATGGTCGCCGCTGGATCGACATGTCGGCGAAGAGTGGTGACTTCTTTCGGCAACCGCGACTGGGCCGAGGTGCCGCCGCTTGCGACTACGATGACGACGGCGACTTGGACCTCGTGGTGGTTCATCAGAATTCGCCAACCGCGTTGTTGCAGAATGATTCGTCGCGTAAGCATTGGCTGAAGGTGGAACTCAGCGGACGGATCGCGAACCGCCGAGGGATCGGTGCCCGGGTGATTGTGCGTCGGGGTGACAGCCACTTGATGCAGGAGTTAGCCGGAGGGACCAGCTATTGTTCGTCGTCGCAGCCGTGCCTCTGTTTTGGACTGGGAGAGTGGAGTGAGCCAGTCATCGTGGAAGTCTTGTGGCCGGGAGGTCGTCGCCAAGTGATGGAGCGGGTCGAGATCGACCAGCGACTGTTCGTTCTCGAAGAGTGAGATGTCTTCCCAGGAGTCGCGGCGATGTTTCAGCGAGCGTGGTGGATCGGCCTGGCGACGGTGATCTTGCTGTTGGTGGCGATCGGCGTTTGGCGAGTCTCTCGTCGATCTGACTCGGACTCGGCCCCCGTCGCTCGGCAGTCAGCAGCAGACCGTGCTCGGCCAGATCGTGTTCGGAGTGCGGCTCGCGACGAAGAATTCGTGGGGAGCGCGGTCTGTTCGGAATGTCATGCGAAGATCGTCAGTGATTATCGAGCGCATCCGATGGGCATGTCGTCGGCCACGGTCGCGGAAGCCTCTTCGGTCGAGGACTATCAGCAGCGGACATCGTTTGACTCGGCTCGCGGGATTCATTTTCAAGTCGAGCGAACGGCGAACGGGATTTCGCATCACGAGATTTGTCAGAGCGGAGATGACGTGCTCTACGATCGCGCGGTGGATGTGCAATGGGCGATCGGATCGGGCAAGCGCGGGCGGTCGTATGCGTTCGAGCGAAACGGCCAATTGCTGATGTCGCCGATCTCCTGGTATTCGCAGCGGGGGATTTGGGATTTGTCGCCGGGTTATTCGGATCAAATGCCGAATCGGTTCGGACGGCGTGTGACCGATGGATGTGCCGCGTGCCACATCGGTCGAGCGAATCGTCGGCCCGATGCTCCCGATCGTTTTGATCATCCGGTTGTGCTCGAAGCGGCGATTGGTTGCGAACGCTGTCACGGTCCTGCCGGAGGGCATGTTCGCTGGCGACAATCGCTCGCGCCGCCGGACGGTCCCGATCCGATCGTCAATCCCGCCAAGCTGGCGACGGTCGAGCGGGAGAGTGTCTGCAATCAATGTCATCTTCAGGGAGAACGCCGCATTCTCCGAGCGGGATGTACTCCGTTTGATTTTCGTCCCGGCCAGCGTTTGGATGAGATCTGGACGGTCTTCGTCGGTTCCGCGCGAGGGGATGCCAGCGATCAATCCACGACGGCGGTGAGCCAAGTCGAGCAGATGCGAACCAGCCGTTGTTATCTGGAAAGCTCCGGCCGAATGGGCTGCATCTCGTGTCACGATCCGCATTCGGTGGCGGCGGACAATTCGCGAGCGGCCTTCTACGAGCAGCGTTGCCAGTCGTGTCACGAAACTCGCGGCTGCGGCTTGTCGGTTGCCGAGCGGGCGAAGTCTTCGTTGGGTTCCGCGTGCATTGATTGTCACATGCCGCGTCTGTTGGCGAGCGACATTCCTCACACGTCGCAAACGGATCATCGAATTCTGCGCGATCCGAAATCCACCACGCATGGCCGGGACCAGTCGCAGGATTCCGCCGTGTCGATCTTCGATGAAGAGACGACACAAGTTTCCGAAGTGGATCGGCTGCGAGCCAAAGCGTTGTGGCAACTCGCGGAGATTCAGCGAAAGCGCGATCCCGAAGCCGCAAGAAAACTGAGACAACAGTTGCTCCAAGTGTTGGCCGAATACCCGGCTGATCCAGAAATCCTGAACGGACTGGGAACTCTCTCGATCCTTCTGAATGAACTCCCTGCGGCTGAAAAGTACTTTCGGACGGCGCTCACGGCTTGTCCCGATGATGAGAGAACGATCGAGCAATTGGCTCTGTTCTATGTCTGGCGAAAGAACTCCGCCGCTCGAACCGCACTGGAAAAGTCGCTCGCGATGAACGCGGACAATGTCGAGATGTGGGGCCGTTATGCGCGAGTTCTCGCCGATGCCGGAGCCTGGCCAGCGGCATTGGAAGCGGCGGAAAAAGGGCTGAGCCACGACCCATCGTTCGCCCCGCTCCGTTCGTGGCTGGCCAACGCCTATCGTCATCGCGGCGACAACGAGAACTCGCGACGGCATCAACGGGTGCTTGACCGGAAGTAAGTCGAAGCGTGAGCGAGGGCGAGCGCTCATCCGACATGGTTGGTGGCAAAGCGTTTTGGAGCGCTCGCCCTCGCTGACGCTTCGGGTTACTTTTGCCGGGCGAAGAATTTTGAGTCACAGTCGCGTTGCTCCGGTGAAGTGGGATTGGCTGGGTTTGGTTCCAGGAGAATGAAGCATGAGTCGGTCGCGAACGAGAGTGCTGGTGTTGGCCGGAGCCGCCGCTGTTTTGGGGCTTGGGATTTGGCTCGTGAAAAGTCGGATGCCTCGAAAGCCGGAGCAGGAACCGGTGGCTCGTCAGAGCGAGGTCGTGATCGACAACAGTCAGATCGCGGATGCCGGTCTCGTTCTGGCGAGTCAGTTTACGGGGGTTATTGCGGACACGAACTCGCTGGCGGATTTGCGGACGGCTCTGGAGGCTCGCGGTCGTGGGTTGACCGTGTTGACCGCGGAGCTGGCCAGGCAAGAGAGCCGGCAAGCAGCCCCCACGATGGAGATGGCTCGGCTGCATTATCAAATTGCGACGCTGTTGTTGTACGAGGGACGTTTCGAGGAAGCGTCCGCGTCGCTCAACGCGGCTTTGAAGATCGGGCCGGTGGTGGCGATGCCTGCGGACGTTCGGGCCAATCTGACGGCACTCTTGGGAGTCAGCTCATTACGTCAGGGGGAAGTCGAGAATTGCATTCAGTGCGTCGGTCCATCGAGCTGCATCTTTCCGATCTCGCCGGCGGCCGTGCATACTCAGCCAAACGGATCGCGTCAGGCGATCAAGCACTTCACCGAATACTTAGAGCTTGTTCCCGGCGACTTGCGGGTCCGTTGGAATCTGAACCTGGCTTACATGACGCTGGGCGAGTATCCCGACAAAGTCCCGCCGAAGTATTTGATTCCGCTCGACACGTTTGGGTCGGCGGCGGATGTGGGTCGCTTTCAAAACGTCGCCACGTCAGCGGGACTGACCGCGAGAGGACCGAATCAAGCGGGGGGCAGCGTGTTCGATGACTTCACTGGTGATGGCCTGCCCGATTTGTTCGTGACGTCCTTGGATACCGATCGCGGAGCCGCGCTGTTCGTCAATCGCGGCGACGGGACGTTCGAGGATCGCTCCAAGCAGGCGGGACTCGACGATCAAATCTATGCGTTGAATGTTTCGCGAGCGGACTTCGATAACGATGGGCAACTCGACGTGCTGCTGCTGCGCGGCGGCTGGGAAAATCCGATGCGGATGTCGCTGCTCCGCAATCTGGGGAACGGCACGTTTGAGGATGTGACGATCGCCAGCGGATTGGCCGAACCGATCGCCTCAGAGGCGGGTGTCTGGGGCGACTACGACAACGACGGGCTGGTCGATCTGTTTGTCTCCGGCGAGTTCCGGCCTCCGTTTGCCGCCGGGCCGAATTTCCGACCGGACCCACGCAACCGCTGTCGGCTGTATCACAACGAAGGGAACGGCAAGTTCGTCAATGTGGCCCAGACGGTTGGAGTCGCGGCGGAACTCTGCTCCAAGGGGGCGGCGTGGGGGGACTTCGACGCGGATGGCCGATTGGATTTGTATGTGTCCAACATGAGCGGTCCCGGTCGGCTGTTTCGCAACGAATCGAACGACAAGTTCCGCGACGTGACCACTGAGATGGGAGTCGCCGGCCCCGATCACGGATTTGCCTGTTGGTTCTGGGACTATGACAACGATGGGCGGCTCGACTTGTCGGTGATCGACTACACGAGTTCTCTGGCCGAGTTCGTCGCGATCTCGCTGGGCAAGCCGGTCCAGCGGTCGAGTCGTCCGCGGATGTATCGAAACGCCGGTCCCGACGGCTTTCGCGAAGTGACTCGCGAAGTGGGCTTGGATCGCCTGTTGATGCCGATGGGCTGCAACTTCGCGGATATCGACAACGACGGCTTCCTCGATCTCTATCTGGGAACCGGTCGCATGGCTTTGGAGGTTCTGGTTCCCAACTTGATGTTGAAGAATCAGGCGGGGACACGCTTCGACGATGTGACGATCTCGTCCGGCACCGGGCACCTGCAAAAGGGACATGGCATTTCGTTCGCCGATTGGGACTGCGACGGCGACCTCGATTTGTTTGTCGAAGCGGGGGGAGCTGTTCCCGGCGACCGAGCTTACAACGTCTTGTTTCAAAACCCCGGACATGGTCGTCACTGGCTGAAGATCAAATTGGTCGGCGACAAATCGAACCGAGCGGCGTTGGGGGCGAGGATCAAGGCGGTCGTGCTGGGAGCCGACGGAAAGCCGAGAACGATTCATCGCACGGTCGGCAACAACGGCAGCTTCGGCGGCAACAGCTTGGTCGAGTCGATCGGTTTGCTCGATGACACGCGCGTCGCCGAACTCGAAGTGTTCTGGCCCACCAGTCAAACCACGCAGACGTTTCGCGACATCGCCGCCGACCAAGCGATCGAAATCACCGAGGGGGTCGCGGTGCTCAAACCGCTTCCTCAGCCGTGGGTGGGGGGCCAATCGAAATGAATCGAGGGACGCGACGTAGGCAGATTCTCGCCGGTGTTCTGATGCTGCTGACGGTGATGATCGTGCTCTTCGTCAGCTTCCGCGAGCCAGGTCTGGGAGACGTGCCTCGCTTGAATGGCTCGACGGTCACGATCGTTCCTGGGATTCATCTTCTCGGCAATCTTGGTCCCGCCGCCGCGTATGTGGTGGAGACTCCGCAAGGGCTGGTGCTGATCGACTCGGGGCTTGATCGCGATGCCCGATTGCTCAAGTCGGAAATGACGGAGCTTGGCCTGGATTGGAAGCGGCTGCACGCGATCTTTCTGACTCACGTCCACGGCGATCACAGCGGTGGGGCCGAGCACCTCCGCGCGGAGACTGGGGCCAAGGTCTATGCCGGCCAGGCCGACGTGGCGGTCTTGAGCGAGGGTTCGTCACGCGACGCGTTCTTCGGCACCTTCGAGATGCCGAATCACTCGCCGCATCCGACGACGGTGGACGTCGCGCTGGAAGGGGACGAGTCGATTGCGTTCGGGCCTGTCCGAGTGCAAGTGCTCAGCACACCGGGCCACACTCTGGGGAGCACCTGCTACTTGCTGGAACGAGCGGGCTTGCGTGTGCTCTTTGCGGGGGACGTCATCGTGAGGCTCGGCGAAAAGCCGCTGGGGACTTACACGACCTACATGGCTCCGCGGTATCGCGGCGACGCCCAATCGTATCTCGCGTCACTTCGCAAACTGAGAGCGCTCGCAGTGCCGGACCTCGTGCTGCCGGGCCACCCCCGCGCGAGCCGCACTCCACAAAGCCCGCGACTGACTCAGCCACAATGGAACGCGATGCTCGCGGCAGGCATTCGCGAAATGGAACAGCTCGTATCGCGTCAAACGGCCGCCAGCACTGGTCACTAAACCTCAAACAAGCGACCCCACCGAGCTTGGCTCATTGGTCTCTACACAATTTTGCGAACCCCATGCAAACGTGTCCGTCTTACCTCTGCTTTGCAAACGATGAAAGTTTTGGGCCTGGTTCAAATCGAGCAGTTTTCGGGTAGCAGGCGCGCACAGGTAGCGCAGTCGTTGGGGTGGCTGAACGACGGATCGTTAGGCGGCGCGGCGAGGCGCGTTGGTCAGTTGGTCGAGCCAGTGCAACTGGGTTTGGCCGGTGAGCAACTCGTGGGGGCTGCGGCCGACTCGGTCGGGGCGGTCGGGGCGGTCGGGGCGCGGGAACCGGTGGTGGTTCAGGTAGAAGCGGACCAGGTCCAGGTAGTCACCGCTCAGGTGGCGGCGGAGCGCGGCTTCGGCCTGCCACTGCCGAAACCGTCGACAACGCCGACAATCGGAAGCGCGAGCGAACTTGCGAGGGACAACGCCATCGGCGGCGGCGATTCTGCGATGGCGGGTTCCACTGAGATTGCTTGG
Organism: Planctomycetaceae bacterium; assembly: GCA_046156195.1. GTDB lineage: Bacteria > Planctomycetota > Planctomycetia > Planctomycetales > Planctomycetaceae > SXKJ01. The sequence continues at coordinate 22,236 of JBJXEX010000137.1, forward strand.
GGCATCGGTTGCCAACTGCCGTCCCGCAGGACGTCGTTGGTGCCATCGACCATGACAGCGTTACCGAAACGCCGACGACGTGTAAATTTGGAGGGAGGGGGCTTTGGAGAATCCGGCGTTCAAGCGGCGACGAATGGTGTCTAACCAATTCCAACGTGAGAGGGACAATAGAATTTGTGCGAAAGATGCCACCCGAAGCGTGAGTCCTGACGTTGTACATTTCGGGCCGTCAACGCGCACTCCGGCGAGCCGGCGGTTCATCACTTTGAGCGTCAAATTCGTCCTGCCTCCATTCGTCGGGCTTATCTGGCCGTTTCCGGGCCAAGCGTTCGAGGGACTCCGTGCTGCCGATGCCGGCGAGTTTCGCGTCCGCCTCGGTCGCTGGCTGCCAACGGCTGTCGCGATCGGACAGGACGGATCGTTGAAAGCCGGCGAATGTCGCGGCAGTGAAGGAATTCTGACCGACTCGCACGGAGCCGAGGTCATACCAGTTGCCGATGCCGCGCCACGTCGCGTCTTTCCAGAGATGCATCTGCGGCTGGCGAGGCAACTTCGCCGCGACGGTTCCGCCGAGGAAGCAGCGATCACACTCCACCTCGCCGCCGGTCGCCTGCAGGTCGAGATTCAGAAACGTCACGCGCCGCGCGGTCAGCACACAGTTGGCCGACACGCGAACTTCGTTCTCAGTTCGCTCGCGTCGAATCAGCACGTTGTCGAGCGTGAGTCGGCACGGTTTGGCCGGTTTGTCACGTCCTTGCAGATACACCGCCTTCGCTGCTGACGAAATCACCACCGAGTCGCTGATCGAATACTTGCCCGTGTCGAGAAAGAACAAATCGAACCCGATGCAGTCGCGGATCAGGACGCGGCGATAAGTCGTCTCGCTGTGACCGGTGTCGCAGATGCCAGTCGCGTTGCCGATCGACGTGAAGCCATCGACGCGATACCGGCACTCGCCGTGAGCACTCATGCCGTCGTCACCACAGTCGATCGCGCGGATGTTCTCGAACACGATGTCGCGGCTGTCCGACAGATTGAAGCCATCGTTGTACGGCCGAGTCGCCGTCAGATTCTTCACGACGATGTGCGACGACTTACCATGAATCAGCACTCCGGCCAGCCGCAGCGGGTATTCGATTTTCGCCTCCGCCAGTGATTGCCCCGGCGGCAGCCGCAACCAGAACGCACCATGAATGTAGCCGGCCCGCGCGGTCCGAGTACGTTCGGCGTCTTTCACGAACGTCCATTCACCCGGCGACAACTCTCGCGGTGATTTGAGCGGCTCGCTCGGCCCCTTCGAGCAACGTCGCATCCGATTCAGCTTGCCGTCCATCACGAAGAACCAGCGGTCGATGATCGCATCGGTCAGAGGCAGCAAGTCGTCATGACGGTACAGTCCTGGCTCGACTTCCACCCAGCTCTTGGGAATCGAGCGGATCGCTGCCATCCAAAGTCGCGCCATGTCCCTCCAGCGTGATCGGCTTCCCCGGCTCGCCCGACTTGTCGAAGAACCCCGCCCAGTCGCGATACGTCACCGGCCGCAAATGAATCGTGTCACCCGGTTGAGCCAAACGAATCGCCCGAGCAATCGTCTTGACCGGTCGCGCCGCGCCGTCATGCGCATCGTCCCCCGCGAGCGGATCGACATGCAGATCGCTCGCCCCGACAGCGGACGGGAGAACCAGACTCATTGCCACCAGCCATGTCGCCAGCCTTCGGGGGGGCATCGAAAAGTCCCGTCGTTGTATGTGGCTCATACCCGCTGGTCGCGCATCTTGACGCTGCGAGCAAGGTAGTCGCGGTTGGTCTCCAAACCGAACTCGGCGGCGATCGTAATGTTTGCAGCCGCGGGCCGCGTTCGATGCCGACGTGCTTGCGACTCATCAATTCGTCGAAGACTTGCAAACCGGCACGGCGAAACTTGTTGCCCGTTTGACCCGCTTGGATGTGATTCGGCTGCACGATCTCGGCGAAGAACATTCGCTGAGCGCCACGTTGCAACGCGGTTTGCGAATACGTTTGCAACTCGTCCGCGCTGGCTTTGATCCAGTCCGAAGACATTGTCGGTCGAGGTGCTTCGACAATGACGTAGTTCAACACGACCAAGCGTTCGCGCGGTTCCGGTTGCTTGGCACGAGCCTCGAAGACCGGTTCGAGAAACCGGATCAAGTCGGGAATTTTGCGGCCCGAATTGGCTTCTGGGTGACCGGATCCTTGCGAGCGTCGGCCAAGCCATCCACCACGAACGGACTCTGGCCCTCGAAGTACCGGTCCAAAAGAGATGCCAGTTTCTCGCGGCCAAACGCCGGATGATGCGGATTGCCCGTGAAGTAGAGCCGTGTCGGCTGGCCATCAAAGAGCCGCAATTCGTTGTCAACTTTGTCGGGCGACCTCTTTGGCCGGTCGGCAGCCAGCGCGGGAATAACAGCGACAACCGCCCAACCGAACAGAACGTACACGGCTTTGAAGTACCACGATCTCATGGAAACAACTTCCGTGAAGTCGTTATCGAGCGCGACTTCAAATTCCACTTCAGTGTCGTCTCTGAATCAGGAGGCCGTGTCCGGCGAAGCAGACATGACGAGCCGCTGGACATCTTCGTTGTCGAACAAAAGCATTAAGCGGACACCTCGACGGATTCCAAGTGTCTTCAGCCAATTCGTCATCCGTGTGTGCGTTCCGATCCGTGTGCGAAGTGCGTTCGGTGCGATTGGGTGCAACGCTCTCGCCAATCCAATTGAATCCTAGACGAAGCTTGAACTCGGACAAGCAAGTCCAGAGACATCAAGAGTCGCCGCTGATCTGGCTTGGTCAAATTTAAGAGTCCAACTGTTCGATGCTCAGAAGAGTTGAACCTCAAGCGAACGGGACACCGTCAACTCGCCGGTCTTCGGCCGAGATCACGACTGTCGGGGGACTGGCTGACGCTGGCCTGATGAAAATGGCTAATTCGTTGCAGCGAGTTTTGTTGCGCGGGGGAGGGTTGGTTTGAATTCTCGGTAGGCGGTTTGGCGTTTCGAGGTGAGTGTTTCGGGGAGGTGTGTTTTGATCCAG
>JBJXEX010000138.1:0-3364 GCA_046156195.1 Planctomycetaceae bacterium
ACTTCCATTGCCCGGCTGATCGCCTGAATGGTCGCTCGTATCACCCCAATTGGCTCCATAACCTCAACACCGCCACCTCCCTAATGGGATACCGAAAACGCACCCCTGCAAACGGATAGGGTCAGAAATTTTCAAAATCGCGGGAAGATCGGTCGCGCGCGTCCGTTTACTTCTCGGTTGGAGGAAGAGGGGGCGGGTGTGCGAATTTCAGAAATCGCCGCTGGAGGCGTGGGAAGTGGAGACATCGAGAACGGCGATTTCTGAAATTCGCACATCCGACCCCGACGCGAAACCAATTTGAAATTTGAACGCCCGCCCCCGGCTCCCTACGATCCCGCACCCTCTTTGGCCTGATCACTTTTGAGGTTCCCATCATGCGCAGCACTTTGATTCGATTGGCCCTCTTCGTTCTGCTCGGCAGCTCCCTCAATCCAGCGTTCGCTGCCGACGCGCTGGCGACGAAAGCTCACGCGATCCTCAAGGAGCGTTGCTACTCCTGCCACGGCGAGAGTGGCGCGAACGAGGGTGGCTTCAACTTCGTGTTGAATCGCAAGCGGCTGGTGAGGGAGTTGGTTGTCCCCGGCGATGCCGATGCCTCGAAGCTGTTGGATCGGATCGTCAAAGGGGAGATGCCGCCGGATGGCGATCGCGTTCCGAAAGCGGATGTCGAGACGCTCAAGAAGTGGATTGAAGCCGGAGCACCCGCGTTTGCGGCGGAAGCGACGCGGGACTTCATCACGCCCGAAGCGATGGTTGGCGCGATGCTCAAGGATCTGGAGAAGGCCAACGATCGCGACCGGCCGTTCTATCGCTACTTCACGCTGACGCATCTGCACAACGCGGGGTTCGAGGACAACGAACTCGAATCGCATCGGCAGGGGTTATCGAAGCTCATCAACAGTTTGTCGTGGGGCCGGGACATCAAAGTGCCGGTGCCGATCGACGCGGCGAAGACCGTCTTGCGGATCGACCTGCGGCACTACAAGTGGAACGAAAGCGACGCTTGGAATCACATCGTCGCCGCTGACCCGTATCGCGTGACGTACTCGTTCCAATCGGCGAGCAAGTGTTACGCGATGACGAAGTGCGAATTGCCGCATGTGCGCGCCGACTGGTTCGTGTTCGCCGCGTCGCGACCGCCGTTGTATCACGTCATTCTCGATCTGCCCGACACGCCGGAGAAGTTTTTGCGGTTCGAGAAAGAAACGCTCGGCGTGGACGTCGCGGCCAATCTGCGGGACTACAACGAGGTCATGCGAGCGGGCTTCTATCCGTCGGGAGTTTCCAAGAGCAATCGGCTGATCGAACGGCACGTCTCGCGTTATGGAGCCTATTGGAAGAGCTACGACTTCAAGCCGGCCGATGCCAAGCAACCCAAGCGGCAAAACCTCAAGGCGTTTCCGACTGGGCCGGATGGCCCGAACGCTTTTCAGCACGATGGCGGCGAGATGATTTTCAGTTTGCCCAACGGCTTACAGGGCTACTTGCTGACGGACAACAAGGGGCAGCGGATCGACAAAGGCCCGACCGATGTCGTCGTGGATAAGGAAGCGGTCAAGCGCGGTCGCGATCCGGAAGTGGTCAACGGCGTGTCGTGCATGAACTGCCATTGGAGCGGGATGCTCAACAAGGTGGATCAAGTCCGTGACCATGTGCTCGGCCAGGAGACCGCTTACACGGCGTCGGTCTTTGAGTTCGTCAAAGCGGTGTATGTCGAGAAGCCGGCCTTCTCGGCCAAGCTCAAAGAGGACCGCGAACGGTTTGAAGTGGCGGTGAAGAAGTGCGGCCTGTCGAGCCTCGCCAAGAGCGAACCGGTCGCCACGTTGGCCTTCCAATTCGACGAGCCGTTGGACGTAGACCTCGCCGCCGCCGAAGCCGGAGTCTCAGTGGCCACACTCACAGCCGCGCTGAAAAACAACAAAGCCTTGGGACGCGAGTTGGGGAGTTTGGTGCTCGGCCAACCCGTGCAGCGCGACACCTATGTGCAACTCTTCGGGGCACTCGTGAAGGAGTTGAAAGTCGGCGAGTTCTTGTCGTCGATCGGAACTGTGCCGCGGCTACCGGTCGCTCCGGTCGCCGGTCCCTTTACCAACAGCATTGGGATGAGCATGAAGCTGATCCCGGCGGGTGAGTTGCAGATGGGGAGCAGCGACGCCGATGTGCCGGCCGCCGTCAACGCGGACAGCATTTTCAAAGCCGAATATGCCAAGGACGAGCAACCGCAGCATCGGGTGCAGATCACGAAGGCGTTCTACCTGTCGGCGCATGAAACCACTCAGGCACAATACGAGCAGATCATGGGGACAAACCCAAGTTCGTTCGCGGCGTCGGGAACAAGAAGCAGCGAGGTGAGCGGTCAGACCACGAGCCGCTTCCCGGTTGAGAGTGTCTCGTGGTTCGACGCGGCGGAGTTTTGCAACAAGCTGAGTGCGAAAGAAAACCTGACGCCGTGCTATCGGCTGACGAGCATTGAACGATCAGAGGGTTCGATCAAGAAAGCGACCGTCGAAGTCCTCAGCGGCACCGGCTATCGCTTGCCGACCGAAGCGGAGTGGGAATACGCCTGCCGAGCCGGAACGAAGACGCCGTTCCATTTCGGATCGCGACTGAACGGTGAGGAAGCCAACGTGGATGGCAACTACCCGTTTGGCACGACGACGAAAGGCCCGTACAAAAAGCGACCGACGACGGTCGGAACTTACACGGCCAACGCCTTCGGGCTGTATGACATGCACGGCAACGTCTGGGAGTGGTGCCAAGATTGGTATGACGAGAGCTATTACGCTCAACGCGTGGAGCGTGATCCGCAAGGAGCGGCAAGTGGTGAATTTCGTGTGTTGCGTGGGGGCTCCTGGGACCTCAATCCGAGGGACTCCCGCTCGGCCAATCGCACCTGGGACTCTCCCGACGACCGGATCGGCGACTCAGGCTTCCGGGTTGTGTGTGTTTCCGGCCCCAGGACATAACCGCCTAGCAGCTTTACCACTTTACCTTTTTTGAGCGGCGTTAGCCGCTCGCGAGCCGGACAGGCGAAGCCTGTCCGGCTCGCGACAGCGACCGCAACACCCGCGACGTGCGCAGCACGGCGCGCGATTTTTTTTGCGCCGGGCGAATTGGAAAAGTCCGGGGTCAGGCACCGCAGAATTCAAAATTGGCGGGATTGGATGTCAATCGCACTCGAAACTTTGTGCCGCCAATTTTGAATTCTGCGGTGCCTGACCCCTGGCTGTTGAAATGGTGGATGACCAATGAAAACGGACGAACTGCAAGTCATCGAGCGTGCCTACGAATTCAAGAATGAGGGGTCGGGTGTGCGAATTTCAGAAATCGCCGTCCTCGGTTTCCCCACTTCCCAAACGCTCCC
>JBJXEX010000140.1:0-2768 GCA_046156195.1 Planctomycetaceae bacterium
GAGGCCGCAGAGGAACTCATCCGTGGCTTTGGTCTGAGGCGAAGCCTCGTTGGAGTCTCACAAGAACGATGCGGCTTCGCCGCGCTATTAGTGAGGGACGATTTTCGGTGCTGGAATTCGCTGGCGACTTACAGGAGGGCCTCCTAAAGTCCGCCGCGCTGTTTGACGGATCGATCTCCCCCAAGCTGATAAAGGATGCGACATGGCCGGGAAACCCAAGGGACAGAAGCGGGCGGCGAAGGTCTCCAAGCGGAATCAAAAGCGGCAGGCACAACAGCGGCAGGTGGACCAATACGAGATGCCTGGCTCGCCTTTGGGAGCGATCAGTTGGGACGACGATTCGAGCCGGCGCGATTTGTCGAACGATCCGATGAAGATGCTGGATATGTCGGCGGTTCGGCGATTGATGGAACGTAAGTTGTCGCAGTTCGCCTCGGAAGCGGAGGGGACGCCGCGAGATCCGGTGATCGAGCAGGCAGAGGAATTGATCGATCAGGCGATGCAAGTGGCTCCCGCCAAGGCGAAGAAACTGGCTCGGCAAGCGTTGGAACTGTGGCCGGATTGCGCCGATGCTTATGTGGTTCTGGCGGAACACGCGAGTATGGTTTCCGAGGCATTGCCGCTGTATGAGCAAGGTGTCGCGGCGGGGCGGCGTGCCCTGGCCGACGAATGGGATGAGATTCAGGGACACTTCTGGGGTTACTTGCCGAGTCGTCCGTTCCTGCGAGCGTTGGCGGGCTTCGCGGATGCGTTGTGGGGCATCGGACGGCGAGAGGAATCGGCGGCGCAGTATCTCGAATTGCTCTCGCTGAATCCGAACGACAATCAAGGCATCCGCATGGCCGCCATTCCACGCCTGATGGAATTGGGACGCGATGACGATTGTCGGAAGCTGCTGAAACAATACGAGGATGGCGAAGATTGTTTTACCGCGTACACCTCGGCACTGATGGAGTTTCGCCGGAAGGGTGATAGCGCGAAGGCGCGCAGCCTGCTGCAGGCCGCCTTTCAGGCGAACGAGCATGTGCCCAAGTTTCTCGTCACCAATCGCGGGCTGCCGAACGACCAGCCAGGTTCTTATTCCTGGAAGACTCCCGAAGAAGCGCAGATTTATGTTGACCTGTCGCAGCGCGCTTGGAAGGCGACTCCCGGAGCGGTGGCTTGGATGCGATCCGCTTGGACGCAGACCGACATCGAGCCTGAGGAAGTGGATCTCGACGAACTCGCCCTGATCCCGCCGTCTGATGAATGCTGGCTCGTGTACTTGGTTCGGGCACCGAACTATCAAGCCGACGGCACGAGCGACGGCTTCACAACGATGCTGTGGGTTGGCGATTTGCAGAACGAAAAATGTTGGGCAACCGAAACTCTGTCCGAGTCGCCGACTCCGGACGAAATCTGGGACGCCTTTATTCAATGCGTCGCTTTGCCGGCGGTTGGACTGCCGAGACTTCCGCGGCGTGTCGTGTTCTTGAATGGGGACTTGTGCGAGGAATTCGCCGCCGATCTGGAAGCGTTGGGGATCGAAGCTGTGGAGTCCGAGGACGATGAACTCCGTGAGAACGTCCGCAACCGCGAGAGACAATTGTGTGAGCGAGAGAACTTCACGGGTGAGATTTCTGAGTTGCCCATCGTCGAAGATGAGCCGTGGATGATCGACGGCCGCCAGTTGGAGACCTGGCTGACCGACGACGAGGGGCAGTTGCAACGTCCGTGGGCGATTGTGGTGTTGGGGCCGCTGGGCATCATGTTCACGCACATCATGGTGCAAACTCCGACGCCGGAAGATTGGCAACACGCTGTGGAGATGGCGATGCGGAGTCCGCTGGTGGGTGAGCCGCATCGACCAATCGCAGTCTTTGTCCGATCACCCGACCATCAGATGATCCTGGAGCCGATCCTGGGCGAAGTCCTCTGCGAGGTGGGTGATGACTTTTCCATTGCCGACGAATTGCTCGACGCTCTTTCCAGCTCGATGTCGGGCCAGAGTCCGCTGACTCCGTATGTGGACGTCGCGGGCATGAGCGTTGAACGAGTCGGCCAATTCTTCGAGTCGGCCGCTCAGTATTATCGCCGAGCGCCGTGGTCGTTCACTCCCTCAGACGCCGTTTGGGAAGTTCAGCCGGCCGGAGTGGCGCAACCGTGGTACGCGATTGTGATCGGTCAGAATGGCGAAACTTACGGCGTGTCGCTCATCGAGCATTTCGACGATTGCGTGCTGATGATGAACGGTGGAATGCCGGACGGCGGCATCATGTGCGTCTCGGCGATGTGCTTGAATTTCGATGAGGCCCCGGCACTCAACGGTGCCGATCTGGATGCGGCCGATCAATTCGGATGGCCCATCGCCGCACCGGAAGCGCACCCGCTGGTGTATCGCACGGGGAGAAGCGATTCGTTGGAGACTCCCTCCGCGGCCGAGTTCGATCTGTTGGACGCCACGATTCAAACGCTGCCCGATTTCATCGCCAGCGGCCAGGAGTTTGGAACTCGGAACGCGGTTGTGAACGGAACCTCGGTGGCGGTTCGGTTCGCGCGCGTCCCCGCCAAACGGCTCAAACAAAAAACCGGACGAGGTCGTTGGTAACACTGCGTTGGCTCTCGTTCCCACGCGAACGGCCCGTGAAGATTTGGAGCCGCGACCGTGAGGGAGCGGTTGTTTTCAGGACTTACGACCGCTCCCTCACGGTCGGTTCAGTGATAATCTGTAATCTCAATAACAAGCAAACGTTTGCCCTGCTCATCCTCAGTAATTTCTAATATTAAAC
>JBJXEX010000143.1:0-5527 GCA_046156195.1 Planctomycetaceae bacterium
CGCCAGAACGCGGGGTGTGCGATCCCGCGTTCTGGCGAACGCGGCTACGGCGTTTTCCCCGCTCAGTTTTCCTGACCCTTAATTCCGTTTCGATTGTCGCTCGCGAGAGCTTATCGCTGGTGCTCACGACCGCCAGAAGCGATTTGCCTTCAAGCGGAACTTGTCGGACAACCGGTTTTTCACCGGCTCGCCTCAAGAGATGGCCGTAGACTGACTGCGACATCGCGGCGGGAACCGGTTCCTCGTCGCCATCTTTTATGATTCCCATCAGGAGTTCGAGTCCATCATGTTGATGAAACGGCTGCGACAGCTTGCGTATCTTGGCGTTTTCGGATTGGGGTGTGTCGGGGGAGCAAGTCAGGCTCAGGATTGGTACACGCAACACGGCGGCCAATTCCCAACCCAGTACTACGGACATCTTCAGGGCACGGAGATGGTTTATCTCTACTCGCCTCAATACGGCTGGCGGTGTCTGCCGGTGGTCCGTAACGGAGTGCTCCCAGGTCAGTATGGACCACCGGCGGGGACGGTGCCGAGTTATCCGCCGCCGGTCTGTACGAACTGTCCGCCCAGCATGCCTCCTCCTGGATACCGCTCATTCTGGGTGCCGCTCAAGGACGTGGCTCTCTACCAGAACGATCCTCGTTTCCGTGTGGTGACACCGCAGCCCAAGCCAGCTCCCGTGGCCCCAGCGGTGCCGCCAAAGCCATAGCGTGGCGAAGCCGCATGTAACCCGAAGCGTCAGCGAGGGAGTGTGTTGCGTCCCTCGCTGACGCTTCGGGTTACATTGGGTTTTGGACTTTGTTCATTCATTGGACATTGCGATTTGGGCATTGGACATTAGAAGTCGGCCTCTTGGCCTGATGTCAGAAGTTGAGCGCGAGGGAATTTCGCCGATGATCTTTGGACAGACTTGGGAACTCTGGTTCGCGCTGGTGGTTGTGGTCGTGATGGTTTACGGACTGGCTCGAAACTGGGCCGCCGACATGATCACCACCGGCTGCTTGACTCTGATCCTAGTCGCCGGACTTTTCGCGGGTCAGCACCAAGTCCCGAATCCGAAAGCCAAGGAAGATCCCCAGCAGCCAGCGATGGTCATGGTGCGGAACCTCCCCAGCGTCACCGAGGGGGTCGCCGGTTTCAGCAGCGAAGCGATGCTGGCTGTCGCGGTGTTGTTTGTCGTCGTGGCCGGGCTGACGCAGACCGGAGCGATGTCGATGGTGACTCGCCCGATCATCGGACAACCCAAGTCGGTCACGGCCGCGCAAGCCCGACTGCTGTTCCCTGTCATGGGGCTGAGCACGTTCCTCAACAACACACCTTGCGTGATGATGTTCATGCCCGTCGTGGATGACATCTGCAAGAAGTATAAGATCAGCCCGTCGAAGCTCTATCTGCCTCTGAGCTACGCCTCGGTCTTCGGCGGCTGCTGCTCAAAGATTGGGACGAGCACGAACATTGTCGTGGCCACGTTGATGGTCCAAGCCGGCTTTCCGAAGTTGGGGATGTTCGACATCACTTGGGTCGGCTTGCCCGCCGCGTTGCTGGGCATCGGCTTCATCATGGCCACGTCCAAGTGGCTGCTGCCCGATCGCAAAGCGGCGATCAGCCTGTCGGATGATCCTCGGCAATACACGGTCGAGATGATCGTGCAGCCTGGGGGAGCGGTGGTTGGCGAGACGATCGAGAAGGCAGGACTGCGGCATCTCCCCGGCTTGTTCTTGGCGGAGATCGAGCGGGGCGACAGCATCCTGCCGGCGGTCGGGCCGAGCGAACGGTTACAGGCCAACGATCGTTTGATCTTCGTCGGCATCGTGGAGTCGGTGGTCGATTTGCAAAAGATGCGCGGCCTGCTGCCGGCCACGAATCAAGTCTTCAAGCTCAACGATCCGCGGACTCAGCGGTGCCTGATCGAAGCGGTCGTTTCCGATCGTTGTCCGATCGTCGGCAAGACGATTCGCGACGGCCAATTCCGCACGCAGTACGACGCGGCCGTGTTGGCGGTCGCTCGCAGCGGCGAGCGAATCAATGCCAAGATCGGTGATATCGTCCTGCAAGCGGGGGACACGCTGCTGTTGGAGGCTCATCGTTCGTTCGAGAGCCGGATGCGAAATCGCAGCGACTTCTTCCTGGTCAGCAGCGTGCAGAACTCCGCCCCGCCGCGTCACGACAAAGCGACCGTCGCGTTTGGCATCCTGGCGGTGATGATTCTGTTGAATGGTTTTGAAGTGCTCGACTTGGTGCCGGCCGCACTGCTGGCCGCCGGGGCGATGATCCTCACCAAGTGCTGCACCGCTCGCGAAGCGCGTGAGAGTCTGGAGATCGAAGTGCTCATCAGCATCGGTGCCTCGTTCGGCATCGGCAAAGCGCTGGAGATGAGTGGCGCGGCCAAGCTTCTCGCTGATGGCGTGACAGGGGCGGCTCAGATATTTGGCGATGGTCCTTGGCCCGTGCTGGCGGCGATCTATCTGGCGACGATGCTGCTGACGGAACTGATCACGAACAACGCGGCGGCGGTGCTCGTCTTCCCGATCGCGATTGCGGCCGCGGACAAGCTGGAGGTGAATGCCATGCCCTTCATCATGTCGATCATGGTGGCCGCGTCCGCCGGGTATGCGACGCCGACCGGCTATCAATGCAATCTGATGGTCATGGGACCGGGCGGCTATCGCTTCAGCGACTACCTGCGAATGGGCATCCCGCTCGATTTGCTCTACATGATCGTGACGGTGGCGCTGGCTCCGCTGGTCTGGCCGTTTTAGACGCGATACGAACCAGATACGAACCGGGGTCAGGCACTTCGGAATTTCGGAATTGGCTGGGGCCAATTTCAAATTTCCGAAATGCCTGACCCCTGAGCGTTGGTTACGGAGAAGCCGGGTCGTCGTCATCCAGAGCAATGATGGCGATGACCAGTCCCGCGGCGGCGGTCCCCAACAGTGCGATGGTGAAGATGTCGAGTCCCGAGAGTCCGCCGCTACCGACGGGTGGGCCGTACTCGACCGTGGCGATCTCGCCGTTATCGACGACATGAACCTGAGCGTAGGGTTGTCCGTTTTCGTCGTAGAGGACTTCGCCGCTGTCGTCCGGGTTTTGAGCGCGGACGACGATCGCGTTGGACATCAGCAGGACTTGATCGTGTGATTTGGGCGGAGCGGATTTCGCGGTCCAGAGCCTAAACATTCCGTACCCGCTGCTGGCGGCGATGATGTAGACGCCCCCTTTGAGGTTGGCGACTTCAAAGCGTCCCTCGGCATCGGTGACCGCTTGAGCGACCTCCGTTTTTCCTTGTCGAATGGAGACGGTGCTTTTCGCGACTCCCTTTTGGTCGGCGTTGAGCACTCGGCCGGAAAGGCTGCCGTCTTTGGCCATCGCCACGTCGATCGCCGTGGGCTGCACGACTTTCTTGGGAGCGGGTGACTCATCCACGGCACTCGGCACGTCATTGGGTTTGACCTTGGCCGACTTCGGTTCCGCTCGCGCGGGTGCCTGATTCGCGACACTCGGCGAGTCATTGGGTTTGACCTTGGCCGATTTGGAGTCCGCTCGTGCGGGTGGGCCGGCGATCGAGGGTGTTGTTTGCATCAACAACCCGCAACACATCAAGCCGACAATAAACGCATTCGTCTTCCGCCCCAGATTCATGATTTCCCCGCTTCCTTGCGAGCACTTGTGGTTCGACGCTCCGCATCGAAACTCACGACGCCGAGCGTCGTGCCACATTGATTGCAGCTTCGCGGCGCTCAGAGAACGCAGCGGCTATTCCTGATTATCGGCAGACGGCGTACAACCGTTAAATCGAAATCCACCGTTCGTGTCGGAGATGGCTTGCCAATGACCGCATCCACGGCTGACTTTGAGTTCCGCGACCGCACGGTGACGGTGATGGGACTGGGCGGTTTCGGCGGTGGCGTGGGAGCCGTCCGATTCCTCGCCGAAGCCGGGGCCAAGCTGATCGTCACCGACCTGCGTTCGGCCGAGGAATTGCGGCCTTCGCTGGCTCAATTGGATCCCGCTTGGCCAATCACTTGGCGACTCGAACGGCACGACGAAGCGGACTTCCGCGACACCGATTTGATCGTGGTCAGCCCGGCCGTTCCGAGGGACAGTCCGTTTCTCGCGGTCGCACGAGATGCGGGAATCCCGCTGACCAGCGAGATGAATCTCTTCTGGGAACGGAATCGGGGCCGAGTGCTCGCCGTGACCGGCAGCAATGGCAAGTCAACGACGACGGCGTTGATTCACGCGATCCTGACGGAGTCGTTCATGGCGAGCGGCGCTTCCAGTTTAACCCCAGCGCCATCGGCGTGGGCGGCTTCGGTGCCGGAGCCATCGATGCGAGAGCCTTCGCGGTTGACGGCGAGGCTCGCGCACGCCGATGGCGTGGCGGTTAAACAGCGCTGCTGGCTCGGCGGCAACATTGGCATCAGCCTGCTGCCAGAGGTTCGGCGGATTCAGCCGGAGGATTGGGTGGTGCTCGAACTCAGCAGCTTTCAGTTGGAAGACCTCGCGGCGTTGCGGCCTCGGCCAGAGATCGCCGTCGTCACCAATTTTTCACCGAACCATCTCGACCGGCACGTCACCGTCGAAGCCTATCGGGCCGCGAAACAAAATCTGCTGAGCCATCAAACCGCCGAGCAATTCGCGATCGTTAATGCTGACTCCGAAGTCGCAAGCTGGCCGACATCGGCAACTCGATTGCGATTCGGAACCAGCGATCCCGGATATCTCGGAGTCTTCGGCGAGGGCATGGAAGTGATCGCGCGGATGCCCAGTGAACTCGGTGGCGAATCGCGCATGCCGTTGCGTCGATGGTTGCGTTTGCCGGGGACACACAATTGGCAGAACGCTCAAGCCGCGATCGCCGCCACGCTCGCGGCCGGAGCGTCCGTTGAGGCCATCGAACAAGCCGTGTCGAACTTCCGTGGCCTGCCGCATCGCCTCGAATTTGTCGCCGAGGTCGATGGCCGCCGCTGCTTCAACGACTCAAAGAGCACGACACCGGAAGCGACCGTCCTAGCCTTGCAGTCGTTCGACGAGCCAATCGTGCTGCTGGCTGGCGGCTACGACAAACAGATCGACCTGTCCGCCATCGCCGCCGCCGCCGTCACACGTTGCCGAGCGGTCGCACTGCTCGGCCAAACGGGGCCGCAACTGGGAACGCTCATTGAACAAGCCGCTCGCGCCGCGAATGTCACCGGCCCCCTCTGCCGAGCGTTCGAGTCACTCGCACCAGCCGTCTCGTGGAGTTTGCAGACCTCCGCTCCGGGCGACATCGTGCTGTTGTCCCCCGGCTGCGCGAGTTACGACTGGTTCAAAAACTACATCGAACGGGGCGAGCAGTTCGCGGAATTGGTTTCGTTGCAGACTGATGCCTCATGGCAATGAAGATTCGAGTCGCGACCATAGATGAGACATTTCGCACTACTAGTTCGCGAATTCTTGTCGGCATGCGCACATTTCAGTGCCTCGCAGACAATATTACCCGAAGCGTCAGCGAGGGAGGCCCCTCCCTCGCTGACGCTTC
>JBJXEX010000145.1:0-15082 GCA_046156195.1 Planctomycetaceae bacterium
CGCCAGAACGCGGGCGTGGGCATCCCGCGTTCTGGCGAACGCGGCTACGAAGGTGCGCAATCGGACTACTTGGCCAACTCCGCTTCAATCGCCTTGACGACTTCTTCCGAGTCCGGTTGCACGCCGGTACGGAATCGAGCGACAACCTCACCCTTCTTGCTGACGAGGAACTTCTCGAAGTTCCATTTCACGGGTCGGTCCTTTTCGTTCGGCTCTTTCGCGGTCAGCTCTTTGAACAGCGGAGCGGCCTTGTCGCCGTTGACGTCCACCTTCGAGAACATGTCGAACTTCACGCCATAGTTCTTCTCGCAGAAGGTCGCGACATCCTCGTTGCTCCCCGGTTCTTGCTTGCCGAACTGGTTGCAGGGGAAGCCGAGCACGGCCAAGCCCTTCTCGTTGTATTTCTCGTGCAGCGCTTCGAGCGGCTTGTATTGCGGAGTTGCTCCGCATTGGCTGGCGACATTGACGATCAACAGCACCTTGCCGTTGTACTTGGCGAGGTCCACCTTCTTGCCAGCCAGCGACTGCATCTCGTGCTTGAGCAGCGGCGGAGTTTTCTCAGAAGGCTTCTTGTCTTCGGCCGAAGCGAACACTCCAGCAAACAGCACGGCACCAGCGAGGCAGAACAGCGAGGAGACTTTCATGGCGAGGTTCCTGAGTTAAGGGAGGGAAAGAAATCGGTGGGACGCGGCATTTCCGCCGCGCGGACAGCATAGCCCCAATCCGAGCCTGATCGGAAGCGGCCGAAGGTCAAGTCACTCGAAGCATCAGTCTTGAAGTGGCGCTGTTTTTAGAACGGCCCCATCCCGCTTGGGGACTGTCGGTTTAGTCGTTTAACGGCAAGCCGGAGGCGAACGCGGGACGTGGAATAAGTACTTACGTTCGCTCGCCTCCGGCTTGCCGTTAAACGACGAATTGGCGACTAAACCGACAGTCCCCTTGCCCGGATGGGGAAGACGATGGTGAGCTAGTCACGAGGATCACTCCTCCCTTGTTTTCCCACAGTTCGCCGCCTTCGACGGCAAGCTGCGGGAAAACAGGGGATGCGCGGTGTGGCGACGCCGATTCGGACCGGCTCAGAAATAAGTGCCTTGAGTCGCCGTCATCCGTGTGTGATGCCATCCGTGTGCGCCGCTTTTGGCTGGAAGCAACTGTCTGCGCACACGGATGGCATCACACACGGATGAAGACAGAACACGATGCGGCATTGATGGGCCGCAGTCGTCGCCATTTATTGATACGCCGATCCTTACCCCTCCATCAGATTCACCATCCGGATGGGGTCTTACTCGATCACGCCTTCCGCTTTCATGAACTCGTGCAGCAGTACGGTCGCGTAGCAGCCGGACGGCAGCGTGAACTCGAACAGCAATCCATCCGGCGACTCGCTGATTTGCAGATCGTCGGGCCGGACGAGCAGCGGGCGGCGCGTGCCGTCGGTGAGATGGCCGTAACGGCGAAAGGCATCGGGTGAGAGCTTCGCGGCGTCGAGCACACGTTGCTCGCGAACCGCCGGTTCGTTGGTCGTTGGTTTCATCTTCGGGCCGAACATTGGACCGGTCGTGACCGTCTCGCGAGCATCGAAGCGAGGTTGCTCGGCCGAAAGATCCAGCGCGACAAACAAGCCGCCGGTCGCGCAGACTTGCATCACATCTCCGAGCAACACGCGGTCGAGCAATCCGTCGCGCAGTCGCTCGGCCAGTACTTGGTTGAACAGCCACGACTGAGCCGCCGACAACGCCAGTCGATGCAGGAAGCGCCGGCCAGAACGCTGACGATCACGCGATTTCCGATTCGGCTCACTCGAAGTTCCCGTTTCGCTCAACAGACTCAAGCCTTGCCGAAGCGTGCTGTTGTTGTGGCCAAAGCGTTGCGAGCCGAAGTAATTCGGCAGACCGCTGAGACGCACTCGTTCGGCAATCGCGGTCGCCTTCGCCAATGCGTCAGGCTCGACGTTTCGCACGAGGATTCGAAAGCGATTGCCATGCAGGTGCCCCGTGCGGAGTTTGTTCTGATGCGGCGTCGAGCTCAGCACACGGATGTTGTCGGTGTTGAGGGTCGGCACCAGTGACTCAAACCGACGCGGCACCGACACGAATTGCCGAGTCACCGCCTGCTTGTCCTTCAGCCCGGCGATGCCGAATTCATTGGGTGAGACGTCGAGCACGCTCGATAAGTGCCGAGTCAATTCGTCGGCCGCGACGCCTCGTTTCTCGATCCACAAGAAAAGATGTTCGCCCTCGCCGCAGGGGGCGTAGGCGGGGATCTCTTCGACTTCAAAGTCCTCCGGCTGAGACTTCAACGTGCCTGCGATGCCGGGTAGCTCTGCCGTGAGCAGCGGCCAGTTCGCAGCGGGCAATTCGTATTGTGGTTCGTCATTCATGGTTTGGTTTTTCATAATTCCTTGCGCGTATTGTGGCGCGATGCTCTGCGTCATGCTACTCGTTCACAGATTCTCGTCGGCGACGTGCCGAACGCCGTCCGCCGAAGGCCGACAGCCGTGATACCATTTTTCCCATTCAGAAAGGTGATCATGCGAATTCATCAGGAGTCCTTGGCCCACGACGTCAGCCGGATCGCGATCGTGGCGATGCTCGTCAGTTTGCTCGGTCTGACGGCGAAGTCGGCGGACGAATCGCGGCCGTTGTTGGATCGCATTGACGCTCAGCGGCCGAAGTATGTGGAGATCGCCTCACGCATCTGGCGTTGGGCCGAGGTTGGGTATCGCGAGGTGCAAAGCTCGTCGCTGCTGGCCGACGAACTCGAAGCGGCGGGCTTTGAAGTTCGGCGCGGAGTGGCTGACATCCCGACCGCGTTCGTGGCGGAGTTCGGTTCCGGCAAACCGGTCATCGGCATCCTCGCCGAGTACGACGCGCTGCCAGGCATGGAACAAGACGCGGTGCCGGCCAAGCAGCCACTCAAGTCGAACAAGGCGGGACACGCTTGCGGGCACCATCTGTTCGGGACTGCTTCCACATGGTCGGCGATCACGGTCAAAGAAGAGATGGCGACGAAGAGGATCAAAGGGACGCTGCGACTTTACGGTTGCCCGGCCGAAGAGGGAGGCAGTGGCAAAGTCTTCATGGTACGGGCAGGATTGTTCCAAGACTGCGACGTCGTGTTGCACTGGCATCCGGGTTCGGAGAATCGAGCGGGACTGGAAACCAACTTGGCGAACATCAGCGGCAAGTTTCGGTTTCGCGGCAAAGCGGCGCACGCGGCGGGTGCTCCGCATCTGGCGCGGTCGGCGCTCGATGCCGTGATGTTGTTCGCTCACGCGGTCGACCTGCTGCGCGAACATGTCCCGCAAGAGACTCGGCTGCATTACGTCATCACCAACGGCGGCAACGCGCCGAACATCGTCCCGGACTTCGCTGAGGTTTACATGTACGCTCGGCATCCCGATCCGAAGACGCTCGACGGCATTTGGAGCCGCATCGAAAAGTGCGCGGACGGCGGTGCGCTGGCCACCGAAACGACTCGCTCGCTGGAACTGGTCGGCAATACGGCGAACATGTTGCCGAACGATTCGCTCGCGAAGTTGCTCGACAAACATCTGCGAGCGATCGGCGGCGTGACGTACTCGGCGGCGGAGATCGACTTTGCCGAGAAGCTGCGTCCGAGCTTGCTGCGACCCGAACTGCCGCCGCTGACCGAGGCGGCGAAAGTGCAAACGGGGAGCGAGCGACAACTCTACGGCTCGACCGACGTCGGTGACGTGAGTTGGGCGGTTCCGACCGGCGGCTTTTCAACGGCGTGCGTCTTCCCCGGAGTGCCAATGCACTCGTGGCAAGCGGTTGCTTGCGGAGGCACGACCGTCGGCCACAAGGGCATGGTCATCGCCGCCAAGACGCTGGCGCTCGCGACGCTCGAATTGTTCAACGATCCGCAGCAAGTCGCCGCCGCTCGTGAGAGTTTTGAGAAACGCCGCGCGGGGAAGAGCTATCAGACTCGCTTCCCGAAAGAGCAGCGCCCGGCGTTGAACTACCGCGACAACGCGGTGACCGAGTGACCCGCTCGTAGTGACCCGCTCGTAGTGCCCCGCTCGTAGTGCCCCGCTCGTAGTGACCCGATTTATCGGGTCCGGTGATCGGGTCCGGTGATCGGGTCCGGTGCGCGTTAGACCCCATCAATGGGGTCACTACGAGCCCAAATGCGTTCGCAGGATTTCGGGCAACGTGGATGCGAACTGACTGCGCGGCATGACCTCCGCGCCGGCGGAGCGGGCGGCTTCGAGCAACTCGACATTCACATGCGAGCCGAAGGCGATGATCGGTATCCGCACGGACGCCGGCATCACGGCGAAGAGATCGGTCACGGAGACTCGCGGTATGCTCAGGTCGAACAAGACACACGCGATGTCTCCGACCGGCAGCCGAGCTGCGGCCGAGGCGATGTTATCCACCGCCTCCACGCGCAGGCCCAACGCCTGAGCCGTGCCGGTCACTTTGCTCGTGAAGAACAAGTCCGACGAAATCAACAGGCCGATTTTGGTCTGGGACATGGCACTAACTCTCACCTTCATCGGATCGTGGGGCACCAGGAATTCGACAGGAAGATTTTGGACAGAAAGATAAGCCCCTCGGCAAATGCGATTCGCGGATTAGCCAGTCATATTGCCAACGCGGATTGAACTTGGAGGCCGGTAGAACTTGATCGTTCTTCATTTTCCTGTCCGCAATCTTCCTGTCTTGCCTTTGATCCTTGTTCGATCGGTTTGCGAGGCAAGGCGGTCTGTCGGCCTACGACGTGGTCGGAATCGAGCGATGGAAATGCACATGTTTCCAAAAGCCGTTTTGCTTCTGCCAGATTCGTGTCTCTTCGCTGGCGAATGTGGCGGGGTTGCCGTCGGCTTCGACTCGTTGAGTCAGGCGGATGTACGAGATAATGGCGGTGTCGCCGATCAAGCGAACGTGCGGCGAGGCCATGATGGACTGCTTCGGCCGGCCGGAGGCTTCCAGCTTGAAATAGAAATGATGGAAGTCCATGCCTTGAACGACGTGGCCCAGAGCCTCCGGTTCAAAGCAGGTCAGACTGGGATCGCAGAGTTCGGCATAGGCGGTCCAGTTTTGCGAGTTGATCGCATCGAGCAGGCTGCGATTGGCTTGCAGGACTTCAGCAGTAGCATCGGCCATGAGTGGTTCCTTCGGTGGTTGGTATCGTGCGAGTGATGCGGCTCGTGGCCGCGCGGGGCGGGATGATAGGCAGCGAATAACCCGAAGCGTGAGCGAGGGCGGACGCGAGGGCGTGAGCGAGGGCGTGAGCGAGGGCGGACACTCCGACGACATCGATTCCGTCGTCGAAGATCGGTCGAGCGACCGCCCTCGCTCACGCTTCGGGTTACTTTTTCGCTTTCACGCAGCGGAGACCGATGGCATCGTCCCCTTCCGTTGGCGGCAGCGATCTGCGGGCGGAGCTGGTGAGCTTTGAGTAGTGATCCTTCCACGAGCCGCTGCGAACCACAATCTTCTTGGCAGCGGAGTCGGTCCACGCGCGGCCGTCGTTGGGTGCATCGTCGTAGTTGTCGTGCCAACTGTCTTCGACGAATTCCCAGAGGTAGCCGTGGAAGTCATACAAGCCCCAGGCATTGGGCTTCTTGGCTCCGACCGGCGGGTCGTTGCCGGCGGCGTTGCCCGTGTGCCAGCCATAGTCGTTGAGGACTGACGCCTTGTTACCGGCGTCTCCTTCTTTGGTGGCGGAGTCGCCGAAGCTGTAGAGGGTCGTGGTCCCGGCTCGGCAGCAGTATTCCCATTCGGCTTCGGTCGGCAGGCGGATCAACTCCTCATCGCCGAGCAGCTTCTCCGCTCGGAGCAGGTTGGTGATCTTGTCGCAGAACTCGTGCGCCTCTTGCCACGAAAACATCTCGACCGAGTTGCGTGGTCCTTTCCACTTGCTGGGGTTGGCCCCCATGACCGCTTCGTAGAGGTTCTGCGGGACTTCGTACTTGGCGATCGAGAAGCGGTGCTTGAGCGTGACTTCGTGAGTCGGCTTTTCGTTGGCGGCTTGGTCGCTGCCCATGCGGAACGACTTCGGAAAGGTGATCGAGCCGTCGGGCGATTTTTCGCCGGGAGCGATCACTACGAACTCGTCGTTGAATCGTCTGAGCAGTTCGGTCGTCGTCGGCTTGGCCGTTGGTTTCACGGGTTGCTCTCCTGCAAGAGTGATGGCGACCAGATGCGCGGCGACAATAGCAACAGAAGCGAATCGCAACATGATTTCCTTTCGAGGGTGCGAGGGAATGACTGACTCAGGCGGAGGTCGCAACCCAACCGAGACACCGATCGTCATGCGAATTTACTACTGCTGCTTCTCGATTTGTTTGTCCCTCATTTTATTGCCAGCTCTACATTTCAAACGGCTGGCAAAAAGATGTGGGGCAAAAAAATTCTGGCAATTCGCCTTCCATCCGGGGTTCGGCTTTGCCGTTTGCGGAGCAGAGTGAAGAAGAGAAGGTCTGAGGCGCAGCTTCGCTAGGTTTTTAGGCTCCGCGAGTTTGTTTCACGAGGGCGACGTACTGAGCGGCGAGGTCGCGGATGCGGGTCATGTTGCCGGATTCGACGGCGGACTTCTCGACCAGTTGGCCGCCGAGTCCCACGGCACAGGCTCCGGCTTTGAAGAACTCCGGCAGCGTCTTCAAGTCGACTCCGCCGGTGGGCAGGATGCGGATCTGTGGCAGTGGGCCGTGCAAAGCCTTGAGGTATTTCGGACCGACGCAATCGGCCGGGAACAGCTTGACGATGTCGGCTCCGGCTTCCCAAGCGGTGACGATCTCGGTCGGCGTGAACGCTCCGGGCATCACCAGCTTGCTGTACCGTTTGCAGAGCTTGATGACATCGAGATTGACCGACGGAGAAACGATGAACTCGGCACCGGCCAGGATTGCTGCTCGGCAAGTTTCAGGATCGAGCACCGTGCCGGCACCGAGCAGAATTTTGTGGCCGAGGTCTTTGCGAACGGCGGCGAGGATTTCGAGGACGTTGGGGACGGTGAAGGTGACTTCGATAACGTCGATGCCCCCTTCGTAGAGTGCTCGCGCGACGTTGACCAATTGGTCGCCGGAGGTCGCTCGAATGATGGCGACGATGCCGCCGTCGAGGACTCGTTGCAGGTCTGACATGATGGCTCCTGGGTTGGGGCGGGGATGTTAGTCATGCCAACGGAAAAATCCGACCTTTGCGAAACGAGCTTTGCGAATCGTTCGGAATCTGCGTTGTGGATTTGGAGCTTCCGAACACGGCCTTGTCGCAGTTTTGGCCGATGCCAATAATCCGCCGCGATGAATGGCCGCTGAATTCGGTGCCGTTCGCGGGGGAGCCGAGCGTGATGTTGGCCGAGATGAAACGTCTGAGTTCCCAAACATTGTTCGACAAATTTTCGGCGGGCGGCGGTTTTTGGTCTCTGGCGTTGCTGGCGGGAGCGCTGGTTTTGTTGGTGGTTTTTCATCACAAAATCAAGGAGTACTTGCGGCCAAAAGGCTTGGCGGAGAACTCGCCGGAGCAGTTGCTTTTGCAGTTTCGCGACATCCATCAACAGGGCGATTTGTCGGCCGAAGAATACAAAATCATTCGTGAGCGGTTGGCGAAAAAGTCCGGTGGATCGGGTCGTGCGGAGGATGCCTCACGCGGACTCTCTGCCGATGATTCGGCGGGAACCTCACCCGCGATTGAACAGTGATGACCCTCTCGGAAGGGTGACGATACGGTTGGGGACTCGCTTGCCCAGCGAGACTCCAGGAGACCATGGACGCTGTCTCCTCAGCAGGCGAATGATTGTTTCGCCGTCCCAAGGTGTTGAGGTTTGACCGACAGCGTTGAAGGAACCCACATGGCCTCGTCTGGAAAAGATTTTACGTCCGGTAAGCGAACTCCGACCGGCAAAAAAAACGCGAGCTGTAGCTTCTGTCGCAAGAGCTACCGCGAAGTTGGCCCGCTCGTCGAAGGACCGGAAGACGTTTACGTCTGCGGCGAATGCGTCGAGCTGTGTCAGTCGATCCTCGACCAAGAGCGACGACGCCGAGGCACTCCGCACAAGCTCTTCACGAAAGTCCCGTCACCACGCGACATCGTGACGCATCTCGACAAGTATGTTGTCGGGCAAGCACAGACGAAGAAAATGCTCGCCGTCGCCGTTCACAACCACTACAAGCGGCTGATGCTCAACACCGATACCGACAACGATGTCGAGATCGAAAAGTCGAATGTGTTAATGATCGGACCGACGGGATCGGGAAAAACGCTGATCGCAAAAACGCTGGCGAAATTCCTGCAAGTCCCGTTCGCCATCGGTGACGCGACCACGCTGACCGAAGCCGGATACGTCGGCGAAGACGTCGAGAACCTCCTGCTGAAACTGCTGCACACTTGCGACTTCGATGTCGAGTCCGCTCAGCGCGGGATCGTGTTCATCGACGAGATCGACAAGATCGGCAAGACCTCGAACAACGTCTCGATCACTCGCGACGTCTCCGGCGAAGGGGTGCAGCAAGCGTTGCTCAAGATGCTGGAAGGGACCGTCGCGAACGTCCCGCCGCAAGGGGGCCGCAAGCATCCCGAGCAGCAATACATTCAGCTCGACACGACCAACATTCTCTTCATTTGCGGTGGCACGTTCGTCGGCCTGGAAGACATCGTCGCCCGCCGCATGGGCCGCAAGATGATCGGCTTCGGCCAGGACAACTCGTCCCACGACGACAAGCTCCGCCGCTACGAATTGATTCACGAAGCGACGGTCGAAGACATTCTCGAATACGGCTTGATCCCGGAACTGGTCGGCCGCCTGCCGGTGCTCACGACGCTCAGCAAGCTCAGTGAAGCCGATCTCGTCCGCGTGCTGACCGAGCCAAAGAACGCGCTCGTCCGCCAATTCCAAAAGTACTTCGAGATGGAAGATTCCACGCTCGAAGTCACACCGGATGCCATTCGCGAAATCGCCAAGATCGCCATCCAGAAGGACACGGGAGCACGCGGTCTCCGCAGCGTGATCGAGGGAGCGATGTTCGACATCCTCTTCGAGTTGCCCGATCAAGAGCCGGGCAAGAAGT
This sequence comes from Planctomycetaceae bacterium, assembly GCA_046156195.1. Taxonomy (GTDB): domain Bacteria; phylum Planctomycetota; class Planctomycetia; order Planctomycetales; family Planctomycetaceae; genus SXKJ01. Next base: position 9,041 of record JBJXEX010000145.1, read on the forward strand.
ATGTCCTCACCCCCGATGTGATTCGTGGGAAGGCCCATCTCTTCCCGCAAGACGGCTCGGCCGCCGCGTAACGCGAACGGACAAAGAAAACTTCCGCGTAGCCGCACTCGCCCGAGTGCGGGAAGCCCGCTGCTTTGCCGCGGGCTTTTTTCGTTTTCGCCTTCCGCGTGAAGTCTCCTGCGAATGCGAACGGCACGAGTTAATTTACCCATCGCCAAAGTTTCGCGACTTCGGCGAGGGGACAATCTGTTCTGCCGTTCGTCCAATTGCTGTCTTGGAGCATCATGCCTCGTTCGTCTGCTCACTCAGTTCCGTTGTCGCCCGAAACGCGCGACGTGCTCTTGAAGGTCATTCACCGGGCTGAAGAGCCGCTCACGGTCGCGCAGTTGGCGAAGCAAATGACGGGAGCCTTCAAAGCCACGGCTGCCAAACTGCTCCCCGTCTTGCAGGAGCTTTCGGCCGCGAGAGTCTTGCATGTTTTCCCGCCAGCGACGGCGCGCGGAACGCCGCGCTATTGGGATCGCGAACTCCATGAGTATGGTCGAGTAAGGCTTCTGCAATCGCTCGGCAAGAAGGGGCCGCTGTCCAAGGTTGATCTGCGAAAGTCGATCAAAGAGCTGAGTGACCAGCAGTTTCAAGAAGCGTTCGACGCGCTCGTCGCCGAGCGGCAAGTCTTTCCGCATCCGCCGTTGCCGAGAGCGAAGACAGTTCGGTACGGATCGCAGCCGGCCGCTCCGGCACCTTATCTCAAGGAGGTCGGAGAGCAGTTGGCGAAGGTCGTCTCGCTGTTGTTAGCGGCCGATGTCTCGCGAAGCGAATTGACGAACGCCGCACTGGATTTGCTGGAACAAGCCGGACTGCCGGTGGAATCGCGGTGCGTTCAGGAGACTGGCAACAACGAGATCAATGATGCTGTCGATCTCATCGCCGTCATGCAGCGAATCGACGCGGGTGCCGAGCGCGGGGCGTTGGTCCCCGTGCGAGACATTCGCCGAGCGGTGTCGCTCGACAAGCCGGCGTTCGATCTCGCTCTGTTGGACCTGGCACGGCAGGGGCGATTGACTCTTCATCGACATGATTACGCGATGAGTCTGTCCGAGTCCGAACGGGATGAATTGGTCAGCGATGGAGCCGGCACTTACTACGTTGGAGCGGCGCTCCGGCCCTCAACGTAGCCACGATTGCCAGAGCGTGTTGAATTACTTGTTTAACCCCTACGCCAACGGCGTGGGCGGATCGAGGAATAACGACTGACGTTTGCGCGCACGCCGATGGCGTGGGCGGATCGAGGAATAACGACTGACGTTCGCGCGCATGCCGATGGCGTGGGCGGATCGAGGAATAACGACTGACGTTTGCGCGCACGCCAACGGCGTGGGCGGATCGAGGAATAACGACTGACGTTCGCGCGCACGCCAACGGCGTGGGCGGATCGAGGAATAACGACTGACGTTTGCGCGCACGCCGAAGGCGTGGCGGTTAAACATCTTTTTCAACGCTCCGGCCAGAGCGCGGGCGGTCCACGTTCTGGCGAACGTGGCTACCATAGAATCGTCCTGCCGTTCGCCGTGAAGGAATCTCTGCATGAATCCGTTTCGAGACACGATTGTGGCGACTCCGTGGGAAGCGGCCGATTCGGACGTCCCGGAGATTCATGCCGAGGTCTTTGAAGAATGTCTGCGCGGAGTCCTGCATGTGCGTCGGTCGGGACGCTCGGCGGCGTTGGTGATTCACGGCGGCGCGGGGAGCGGCAAGACACACCTGCTGGCTCGGCTGCGGAAGCGACTGACTCCGGCGCAGCCCCCTTCTACCGAGCGTGAGGAAAGTCTGTTCGTGTGGGTGCGGCTGCAAACCAGTCCGCGCACCATTTGGCGGCATGTGCGGCGGAAGTTGGTCGATGATTGGTTGCGTCCCGTTCCGAATGGCAAGCCGCAGTACGATCGGGTGCTGTTCCATCGGCTGGCGGAGTATCGGCCGGCCGAGTGCGATCTCGAACGCTGGTTCGAGTACATGCTGCTGGAGCATCCGGTCGATCTCGACGAGTTGCTCGAAGGTTTGGCGGACCACATTGATCTCGACCGCAATACGACGGTGGCGTTCAAGCATCTCGCGTTTGGACGGCATCGCCGTGATCTGCGTGCGTGGCTGAGCGGTGAGTCGCTCCCCGAAGCGGCTCTGGCTCGCATGGACTTGTCCGTTGAAGAGGGGACGGACGAAGAGCGCGAGCAGCAAGCTCGGCAAGTCGTGTTGATGCTCTGCCGATTGGCGGGGCCGCGTCTGCCGATCGTGCTCAGCTTCGATCAAGTGGAGGCCCTGCAATCGTCCCCCGATGATCGCGAGAGTCTCTTCGCCTTCGGGCAATTGGCGAGCACTCTGCACGACGAGACGAATAACTTGTTGCTGGTCTCCTGCATTCAGTCGGCGTTCGTCACCCAGATGAAGGATCAATTGCGGGGCGCGGATTACGATCGAATGACGTCGCTGGGTGCGCGATCGTTGTCGCCGTTGACTCGCAGTCAGGCCGAGCGACTGATTGCCGCGCGGTTGGAGTCCGCCGCTGCGGACGTTCGTAGCCCCGTTCGCCAGAACGCGGGCTTGGACACTCCGAGTTCTGATGAACGCGACGACAACGAGCGCTGTCGATCGAATTGCTGGCCGCTCACCGACCAAGAACTGAACGAACTCGCGCAGCCGGGCGACCTGACACCTCGCCGTCTGCTGGCCCGCTGTGCGGAACGGTTCGAGAGGACGGTGGTCTCGGCGAACGCCGGTGGAATCACGGAGCCGCGCCCGTCAGGAAGCGGACTGAGCAAAGATCGGCAACCGCTCCCCGATGGGCGCGGCTCGAATCAGGGGTTCCTCGCGGACACTTGGGACGCTCGCCGCGAACAAGCCTTGGCCGACAATCTGCCGGCGCACACGGAAGACATTCTGCGACACGGTCTGCCGCTGCTGATGGGCCTCATCGCCCCCGCTTGGAGTTCGGCTCGCGACCCTCAACTGCCGGATGTCGAGTTGCTGTTCGATGGCCCGGCGGGGCGAGTCGGCTTGAGCATCTGCACGCAGTCCAACATGAATAGCCTTTGTGGGCGATTGCGTCGTCTGCGAAATCAGTTCACCGCCTTGCATGGAAAACGGCTCGCACGATTGATCGTCGTGCGCGACCCGCGCGTGCCGATCACGTCGAAGGCGACAAAGACTCGACAGGCCCTCGAAGAATTGCAGCGCGCGGAGGTCGTCGTTCGGCATCCGTCTCCTGAAGTCCTGGCGGCTCTCGATGCACTTCGATCATTGCTCTCGGATGCCAAGTCGGGCGATCTGGATCACGACGGCGAATTGCTCACGCCACGCACGGTCGAGGATTGGCTGAGAGCGCACCTCCCCAACAGCCTGCGCGACTTCGTCGATGACCTCACCAGCGGCTCCGCAACTCCATCCGCGTCTCCTTCTCCCGATCGGCTCGACTTTGAAGAACTCGCCACGCTGCTGGCCGAGCAACCGCTGCTATCCGTGGACGACGCGGCCCAACAACTTCAGAGTCCAACCGCCACGATCACGGCGACCATCCAACAGTATCCCGATCACTTCGGTCTCCTCCTCGGACCACCGGCCGTGGTGTTTCGAGCCACAATGTAACCCGAAGCGTCAGCGAGGGCGGGCGCTCGAAGCAGTGTTGAACTGGCAAACGGAGTTTTGTGAAGCGTTCGCCCTCGCTGACGCTTCGGGTTAATTTGGTCGTGCTTGTCCGCAACTCGGAGATCGCATCATGTCCGTCACGATCACAGTCAGCGAGGTTCGCACGGCGCTCTATCAGGCTTCGGGAAGCGCGAGTGGTGGCGGCGGTGCCCGCTCGACCGCGCTGCTGGGGCAGTGGTTTCACGAGGTCATCCGAGCGCTCGTCGGACACGATCCTCACGCGAGTCTTGCGGCTGCTCTGGCAGATGCGGAACCGGACCTCGACGCCTGGAAGAAGACGCTCATCGCCCATGTCTACACGACGCAGGTCGGGCCACGACTCACTCGACAGCAAGCGGCGCTGCACGAGGTCACGCCAGAGATTCTCGACTTCTGGCAAGCGATCCAGGCGGCCTGCCACTGGCTGGCCGAATTGAGTTGGACCGTTCATCACACCGACTCAGCACGTTCGGCCGTGGGGGAACGGAAGTGGCAAACCCTGGCCGAATGCTTCGCGACGGAAGAGCCGCTGATGTGCGAACTGCGCGAGCCGAGTTGGTCCGACAGCGTGCGACTGGTGGGTGTGGCCGACGCCGTGCTCCGACCGCTGACCGCTCATCACTGGTGCGCGTTGGAATTCAAACTGGGGCAGACCTCTCCCGAAGCGGACCTCGGCCAAGCCTGCCTCTACCACTTGATGCTGTCTCACGCCGAAGCCGCGGGAGCTGTCGGCAAGTCTTCCGCGACTGATGACCAGGGAACGCTGGCTCTGATCAGCTTTCGGCCGGAGCGTCACGAGCAATTGTTTTCGGCGGCGGCCTTGGCCTCGGCCCGACAGCGACTGATCGAACTCATCGGCCAGTTGGCGGGAGTCGCTGACAGTAGCCAAGTTCGCCAAAACGTGGCGGATGTCATGTTTAACCCCAACGCCAACGGCGTGGGCGAGACGTGGAATTGCGACTTACGCGCGCACGCCGATGGCGTAGCGGTTAAACAACTTTTTCAACACGTTCGCCAGAACTTGGGCGACTCAAGTCCCGAACCAAACAACGACCACGAGTCCTCGCCCCGCATCAGCGATGAGCATCGCCAACTCGGCCAACAGTTGGTGCGAACCTTCGCCGAGTACGGCGTGACCGTCGCTCAAGATGGCGATGTCGTTGTCGGGCCGACGTTCCTCCGGTTTCCGATGAAGCTCGGTCGAGGCACGAAGGTCAAGTCCGTCACCAACTGCGCGGCCGAGTTACAGACTCGGCTCGCGTTGACCGCCGAACCGTTCATCAATCGTGACGGCGGACGACTGGTCGTCGATGTCCAACGCCCCGATCGCCAGACCGTCTGGTTCGAGCAGGTTCGGGGACAACTGCCGCCTCCCGATCCGCGACTCGGCTGCTCGCGAATTCCGGTGGGAGTGAACTTATATGGCCATCTGCAATTCGCCGACCTCGCAGAAACCGAGCACGCGCACTTGTTGGTCGCGGGGACGACCGGCAGCGGCAAAAGCGAATGGCTACGAATGGCCGTCGCGGGACTCCTGCTGACCAACTCACCCGACACGCTGCGACTGCTGGTGATCGATCCGAAACGGAACGCTTTTCATGCGCTCCGCGAGTCACGATTCCTGTGGCGGCCGATCGTGTTTCCCGATGAGCAATCGGCCAGCGACGTGCTCCGCGAACTGGCCGACGAAATGGACCGCCGCTACCAACTGCTGGATGGCGCGGACACTCACGCCGAACTCGCGGCTCGGTCGCGAGTGCCGCTGCCGCGCATCGTCTGCGTCTGCGACGAGTACTTCGATCTCATCAATCGCAACCGCGCCGAGCGGAAGCTGATCGAAGAGCAAGTTTGCCGTCTGGGGGCAAAGGCCCGAGCGGCAGGCATCCATTTGATCCTGGCCACTCAACAACCCAGCCGCGAAACCATCAAGGGGACGCTGGACTCCAACATCCCGGCTCGCGTCGGACTGCGCATGCAGAAGCGGCTCGAATCGACGATGCTCTTGAGCGACGCGGGAGCCGAACGCCTGCTGGGCCACGGCGACCTGCTCTTCAAAGACATCGGACTCCCACAACGACTGCAAGCCCCGCTGCTCACCCCCGACGAGCGGGACGCAATCTTTCACGGGCGATAAGAAGCGTCTGGTTCCTGACCCGAATGGCACTGTCGAATGAGAATTGACGGGGGTGCGCGCGAACCTTCGGTTGACGCTTGTTGGAGTTTGTTTGTAATTCTCCAACAAGTGAGGATTGGTCTTGGGGTGTTGTGCCGTCCTTGGCTACGGTTCTGAAGTGCCCTTCTTGGTTGGCTTGCTACACGCAGCCAAGGAGGGCCTTTTCATGCGCAACGTAACGGATTCTCGAAGCA
>JBJXEX010000151.1:0-23746 GCA_046156195.1 Planctomycetaceae bacterium
GGCGCGATTACACGCAGCCCATCGCAGCCCGGCCGGTGCGCGGCGAACAGCGGTTCACCGTTCTTATCCCGGGCGAAGGCTGGCAGCTCGTCAGCGAAGGCCATCAATTCACCGAAGGGCCGGCGGTGAACGAAGCGGGCGAGGTCTTCTTCACCGATCTGCGTACGAGCCAGATATTCAAAGTCGGTCTCGACGGCAAAGTCAGCCTGTTCGCCAGCGACACGGGCGCGGCCAATGGCCTGACTTTCGACGCGGATGGCCGGCTCTACGCCTGCGCGACCGGCCGCAAGCAGATCGTCGCCTACGACCCGGATGGCAGCCGCGAGGTGATTCTCGAGGACGTAAACAGCAACGACGCGGTGGCGATGCAGGAAGGCGGTTACTTCACCGATCCCACCAACCAACGCGTCTATCACGTCAACAACGAGGGCCAGGCACGGATTGTGGATGAGGGCATCGCGCGGCCGAACGGCATCGCGCTGTCGCCCGATCGCACGCTGCTCTACGTCGCGGACACGCGCGGGCAGTTCGTTTACTCTTTCCAGGCGCAGCCGGATGGGTCGCTGAAATTCAAGCAACCGTTCTTTCACCTGCACCTCCCCCACGGGAAGACCGACAGCGGCGCGGACGGAATGGCGGTCGATACCGACGGCAGGCTCTACGTGGCGACGCACATGGGCGTGCAGGTGTGCGATCAGCCCGGCCGCGTGAACCTGATCATCTCCAAACCGCAGAATGCCTGGCTCTCAAACGTCAAGTTCGGTGGGCGCGAGCTGAGTGAACTCTACGCGACGTGCGGGGACAAGGTGTTCAAGCGGAAGCTCAACGCCAAGGGCGTGATCGCGTGGCGCGATCCGATCAAGCCGCCGAAGCCGGGGCTGTGAGGGCATTCAAGTTCTGGTAGGGCGGAGTTGCTGCGCCGCCGTGGGATCGCGAACTTGCTGAGTAGCCTCCGTCGGCTCATCGGCTGCTCGAAAGATTCGCCCTTCGCCAATTTTGGGGACGATCACCCAAATTGTGATGCGAACGCAGCGGGCAGCCCGGTTTGAACGCTGAAACCGCCCGCCGATCTGAGCAAATAACGAACACCGACCATGAACCCTGAGCAATTCTTGCGCGATCATTCGCCCCGCCCCGAAGACCTCTGCCTGTCGCGCCGCCAGTTTCTTCAACGAGCGGGCATGGGCTTTGGCGCGCTCGGGCTCGCGGGCCTGCTCTCGCGCACGCCAGTGCTGGGGGCCGCCAGCCCGGCACCGACGATCAAGCCGCACTTCGCCGTAAAAGCCACGCGAGTCATCCACATCTTCGCGCAAGGCGGGCCGAGCCACGTCGATACGTGGGATCCGAAGCCGCTGCTCAACCAGCGTGATGGCCAGGATCTCCCCGATCTCAAGGGCGTCGCGATGGGCTCGAGCTTCAAGTTCAGCCGGCATGGCAAGTCTGGCATCGAAGTGAGCGAAGTGTTCTCCGAGATCGCGAAACACGTCGATGACCTCGCGGTGATCCGCTCGATGCACACCGACATTCCGGCGCATGATGTGGCGACGATCTTCATGAACACCGGCTCGCTGCGCATGGCCAAGCCGAGCCTCGGCGCGTGGACGCTCTACGGCCTCGGCAGCGAGAACGAGAACATGCCGGGCTTCATCTCGCTCCGGCCCGGCGGCAGTCCGCCCGGCGGGGTGCTCAACTGGGGCTCGGCGTTTCTGCCCGGCAACTTTCAGGCGACCTCGATCAACACCCGCGCCGCTTCGGTCGAACAGATGATCCAGAACATCCGCAATCCGTACCTTGGCAAGGAAGAGCAACGGCGGCAGCTCGATCTCGTGCAAAAGCTCAACGCGGCGCATCAGAAGAATCTCCAGGACGACCCGCAGCTCGAGGCGCGCATCCAGTCCTTTGAGATGGCGTATCGGATGCAGATGGAGGCGACGGACGCCTTCGACATCAGCAAGGAGCCGGCGACCCTGCGGGAGCTTTACGGCGATTCAGCGCAGGGGAGGCAGATGCTGATCGCGCGGCGCTTGATCGAACGTGGCGTCCGCTTCGTGCAGGTCTGGGCCGGGGGGTGGGATCATCATGAGGACATCGCGACGCGCCTGAGCGCCAGCGCACAGGAGGTAGATCGTCCGGCGGCGGCGCTGCTCGCTGATTTGAAGCAGCGCGGCCTGCTCGATGACACGCTGGTCATCTGGGGCGGCGAGTTCGGTCGCACGTCAGATTCCCAAGGGGCGAAGGGCCGCGATCACAATCCCAACGGCTTCACCATCTGGATGGCCGGAGGTGGCGTGAAGCGCGGTCTGCATTACGGAGCCACCGATCCGTTCGGCTACAAAGCGGTCGAAAAGAAAGTCCACGTCAACGACTTGCACGCCACGCTGCTGCACTTGATGGGGCTGAATCACGAGGATCTGACCTACCGCTTCAACGGCCGCGATTTCCGACTGACCGACGTCGCCGGCAGCGTGATCAATGAAATCCTGGCGTGATTGTCCATGAAGCAACCGCGAGCCGTTCTTCGCCCCATACGTCTCGCTGATTTTGCGGTACTTCTTCAACTTTCGCAAAGTCGCCCCTACCATCCTTCTTTAATCCGCTCGAAATGGAATCGGAAATCGTCTGTCATGCCCGCGAAATCGACCACGGCGAAACCCGCCGCGACCCCCATCGGAGCGACGATTGACGAGCAAGTCTTAGTGCTCGACTTCGGATCGCAAACCGCCCAACTCATCGCTCGCCGCGTGCGTGAGAATCACGTCTTCTGCCAACTTGTGCGACACGATTTGCCCGCGTCGCGCATTCGCCAGATCGCTCCGAAGGGATTGATTCTGTCGGGCGGGCCAGCCAGCGTTTATGGCTCCGGCGCGCCGCTGCCCGATCCCGAAATCTTCAATCTCGGCATCCCGATTCTTGGCATCTGCTACGGGATGCAGGTGACGTGTCAGACTCAGGGAGGCCAAGTCACCGCCGGCCACACGCGCGAGTTCGGTCACGCTCCTTGCCGAGTCATTTCGTCCAGCGGTCTGTTCGACGGTGTCCCTTCCGAGTTCCAAGTTTGGATGAGTCACGGCGATCAAGTCCGCGACCTGCCCGCCGACTTCGAGCCGATCGCGACCACCGAAACGTGCCCGCACGCCGCCGCCAAGCATCGGACGAAACCGATCTTCGGACTGCAATTCCATCCGGAGGTCACGCACACCGAGCATGGCGGTCAACTGCTGTCGAACTTCGTGAAGAACGTCTGCGGTTGCCGAGGCTCGTGGCGGATCAGCGACTTCATCGAGAGCGAGATCACCGGCATTCGTCAGCGAGTCGGTCGCGACCGTGTGATCTGCGGACTGTCTGGCGGAGTCGATTCATCCGTCGTCGCGGCGTTGCTGGCGAAGTCGATCGGCGATCAAGCCGCGTGCATCTTTGTGGATAACGGACTGCTGCGGCTCGGCGAGGCGGAGGAAGTTCGCGACCGATTCTCGCAGCACTTCAAGACGGACCTGCATGTCGTCGATGCTCGGCAGCGATTCCTCAATGAACTGAGCGGCGTGACCGATCCGCAGAAGAAGCGGAAGATCATCGGCCGCGTCTTCATCGAAGTCTTTCGCGATGAAGCCAAGTCGATTCCGAACGCCAAGTTTCTCGCTCAGGGAACGCTCTACCCGGATGTGATCGAATCGGGAGGCAGCCCCGACGGTCCAGCGGCGACGATCAAGACGCATCACAATGTCGGCGGCTTGCCCGATGAACTCGGCTTCGAGTTGATCGAGCCGCTGCGTGATCTGTTCAAAGACGAAGTCCGGCAGATGGGATTGGAGCTGGGCTTGCCGGAACATCTGATTTGGCGGCATCCGTTCCCTGGTCCGGGACTCGCGGTGCGGTGTCTCGGTGAGATCACGGAAAAAAAACTGATCACGCTGCGACAGGCCGACATGATCGTCATCGAGGAGCTGCATCGCGCCGGCTTGTATCGCCAAGTTCAACAAGCTTTCGCCGTGTTGCTGCCGGTTCAATCGGTCGGCGTGATGGGGGACGATCGGACCTACGAGGACACCATCGCCGTCCGAGCCGTTCAGACCGACGACTTCATGACCGCCGATTGGTTCCACTTGCCGTATGACGTGCTGCAACGCATCTCGACGCGGATCACCAACAGCGTCCGCGGAGTGAACCGTGTTGTGTATGACATCAGCAGCAAGCCACCCAGCACGATCGAGTGGGAATGAGGAGAACTCGTGATGAACCTCTTGTTCGCGATCAGTCTGACAATTGCTTCATTCGTACCGCCGGCCAAACCGGTGGCTCTGGTCCACGAGGTTTCGGGCGACGTGGAATTGCGCACGGCTCAGGGCCAGACCTCGAAGTGTCAGCCGAAGCAACTCATCTATCTGTACGACGGCGACGAATTGCAGGTCGCTCGTGAGGCGCAGGTGACGGTCGGATTCCTCAACGACTTTCATTGGGAGAAGCTCAAGCCGGGTCGTCTGAAAGTGACGAAGGCTGCGTGCGAGCCATCGGAACTCGTCGAGCGACTTGAACCGCCGGAGCGTTATCGCAGCAAGATCGCGCGGCGCGGTTTGGAGTCGGTCGAACGAGGCTCCGGTCGCGGTGCGGGACTGATTCTGCGCGGTGCTCCGAACGTGGCCGATGCGACGCCGCAGGTCACACCGGTGCTCGGCGAGACGGTGACTTCCGATCGGCCCACGCTGACTTGGACCGAAGTTCCCGAAGCCAAGAGCTATCAAGTCAAACTGTTTATCGGCGGCAGCGGTCGTAGCGTGTGGTCCGCCAACTCGGACAAAACGCGGCTCGCATTCCCCGCCGATCAGCCCGCTCTGAAACGCAACCGCACCTACGAATGGCAAGTCTCCGTAACGCAATCCGATGGAACCATGATGGTCATCGCGCGGAGCCGATTCACTGTGACCAGCGCGACGGTGGCCGAGGAGTTGGACTCGGTCAAACCGCTGACCGAAAGCACTCAACCCGCCGACTTATTGGTCGCGATTGCCACCTATCAAACCTACAACGCGGACGGCCCCGCCACGTCGGCCTGTGAAAAACTGGCGAAGCTGAATCCCCGCGATCCCGACGTGCAGCGCTTGCTCGCCGAACTCTACGATCGAGCCGGCCGCACCACCGACGCCAAAGAGGCCGCCCGGCGTGCCGAGTCGCTCGATCCGAAAAACAAACCGAAGAGTGATTCGTAACTTCGGACGGCAGCCGAGTCAGACCGCTTCCGGCTTGCCTCCCAAAATCCACCGTGGAGGTGGTGGGCGAAAGTGATGTCATCACGGCGTTTGTGCTCCATTTTTCGCCAGCCGTCTGCTTCGCGTTCTTTGCGACCTTCTGTTCCAAACTGTGTTTTGAACAGAAGGTCGCAAAGAACGCGAAGTGAATTCGAGGAACCCTGTGACTCGAAAGTAAGAGAGGCTTCTGGACTTGGTGTTTGCCACGCCGAAACTCATCTCCCCCAATCACGACTTTCACCGTTTGCAGAGCAGGAACTCCACCATGCGGACTCAGTTCAATGTTCTCACACGACTCTGTGCGATGCTGATCCTTCTCACGCCTTTGTCTCAGCCGTTGTTCGCCAACGACGATGACGCGCCGAACAAGCCCGCCGCAACGCGGAAGGAAGCGAACGAACCGCTTCCTTATCAGCGTGTCCTCAGCGAGGCCGAATCCAAACAAGTGGCGGAGCTGACCGAGTCCTCTGACAAGGCGATTCAGAATCAGCAATTCGCGAACGCCGAACGTCTGGCGGGTGAGATTGTCGCTCTTCGCAAGAAGTCCCAAGGCGAGACTCACTGGGAGACGATCGACGCGCGGCAATTGGTGCGCGACATCCAGATTCTGTCGCGGCTGACGCTCGCCGATCGGCAGGCGTACTTCGTGGCCTTCGGCGACTTCATCGCCGCGCAGAAATTGTTGCTCGGTCAAAACTTTGCCGAGGCTCAGGCGAAGTTCACAACGGTTCGACAGACCCGACAACGATTGCTCGGAGAAGATCACCCCGATGTCGCGCGCTGCGACATGAATCTCGGCATGTGTTCGACCTGGCTCAAAGATTTTCCGGCGGCGCAGAAGCGACACGAGCAAGCCCTGAAGTCGCTCAGCAAGCAATTGGGCGAGGATCATCCGAATGTCGCCACCTGTTGCTCGGACCTGGCGTTTTGCTTTGCTCAACAGGGGCGAGCCGATGACGCGCAACCGTATTGGGAACGCCATTTCGTCATCGCTCGGCGGATCTACGGTGACAAACATGACTACACCGCCGGAGCTTGTCTCGCGTTGGCCTACAACCTCGATCGACCCGGTCATCAGGCGGAGGCCACCGATTACTTTGTTGCGGCGATCGACTTCACCGCCCAGGTTCACGGAGCGGCCAATTCGCGCGTCGCCGATCGGTATCGCGATTTGGCTCGGCATCTGGAAAGTCAGGACCGACACGCCGACGCGCGACCGCAATTCGAGCAGGCTCTGGCGATCTTCCGCCAAGCGGATGGCGAGGCCGCTCCGAAGACGATTCGTGCGGCTCGCGAATTGGCCGATCATCACCGGTTCTACGGCAGCCTCGTCACCGCTCGCGAAACTCTGGAGACGGCCCTCGCGGCCCGAAAGAAATTCAATCCGGCTGAAGACGAAGACTTGGCCGATCTTCATTTCGATCTGGGCGAAGTTCTCATTCAGAGCAAAGTCTCTCACGACGCCGCACCTCACCTTCGCCGCGCCTACGACTTGCGACGACGACAACTCGGCGACAAGCATGTGCGAGTTGCCAAAGCCGCGAAGAGTCTGGGCGAAGTGCTGTTGGAACTGGGTCAACATGCCGAGGCGGGGACGCTGCTGGAATCCGCGCTGAAAGTTTTCCGCGACGAGAAGGGCGTGTCGAACCAAGAGGTTCCCTTGATCCTGTTGGACTTGGCGAAGAACGACAAGGCCGCCGATCGGCCAGATCAAGCTCAGGTGCATTACGAGCAAGCACTGAACGCCGCCCGTGAATTGTTCGGCGAGACGGGAGCGAAAACGCTGCTGTTCTACACGTCGTTGCAGATGCACCTGCGCGAGCAGCGGAAATACGCCGAGTCGGAAGCGATCCTCAATCGCCTGTTGAAGATCGTCAATGAATCGCCAGAGGTCGATGACTTTGATCGCGCTTCGCTGTTCGGCACGATGAGCTTCGAGGAGCGACGGCGGGGAGGCTATGCGGCGGCGCTACCGTACTCGCGCGAGAGTTTGCGCTATTGGCAACGAGTCGCCGCACAAACCGAAGGCCCGTTGGCTCAGTTGCTCAGACAGCAAGGGGGAGCGGGACGTTATGTCCGTTCGGCGAAGGGATCGGTTTACTCCTGCTTGAATGGTCTCGGCCGATACGGCGAAGCGGGAGCGCTGCAACGTCGAATCCTGGCCGAGGATCTGGAGGCATACGGCCCGATCAGCGATGAAGTCTCGCAGGACTATGCGTTTCTCAGCGGCTTGTCCTTGAGTCACGGAGGCTTCGCCGAGTCTGAACAATTCGCTCGTCAGTGGCTGTCGGTGTCCAATCAGTTGGGAAGCTCCGCGAGTTTTCCGGCACAACAGGCGGCGGACGCTTTGGCCATCAGCTTGACGCGGCAAGGCAAAGCCGACGAAGCGAAAAGTTGGTATCAGATGGCCGTCGGTGCTCACGAGAAGTCGAACGGCCCGGCCGTGAAGCCCACGATCAACGGGGCGCTGACTCAAGGACAGATTCGTCTGCGACTCGGAGAACTCGACGAAGCCGAAACCTTGTTTCGTCAGGCGGTGCAGTTGGCGGACGGGCCGGAAGGAGTCGACTTGCCGTTCTTGCGACCGGTGACTTTTTCTGCACTCGCCACCGTGCTGCGCGAACAACGCCGCTACGACGAGGCTCGACCGTTCTTTGAGAAAGCACGGGACGAACAAAAGAAACTGTCCGGCGAGACTCATCCCAGTTATGTGACCGCGCTGGTGGAAGCCGCGGCGAATCACTACGCCGCGGGTGACGAGAGCGGTTCAGAAAAGTTGTTGTCCGAAGTGGCGCGGCTGTATCCGCAAGTTCGCTTGCAAGTGGATGTCGGCGGCCTGGATCGCGCGGCGTTCGCGGCGGCACATGTGCCGTTGGATTGGCTGGCGGCGTTGCAGGCCAAGCGAGGGGCACACCGCGAAGCTCGGACGACGTTGGAAGAGTTTCTTGGTCGAGGACTCTTAGATGACCTCTCGGTGAAACAGTCGCGACCGCTCACGCTGACGGAGAGTCAGCACGAAGCCGACTTGAATGAAGAACGTCGCGCGATCGACGAGCGGATCGGGCTGTTGACCGCTGCTCAAGCCAAGCGGCCCGATGATCCCTCGTTGGAGCGCAGTCTCGAAGTCTTCACGCGACGGAGGCAACGGTTGCTCGGCGAGTGGACTGAACTGCAAGCCGAATTCGTCCAACGCTACGGACCCGCCGCCGGAGAAATCTTTTCGCTCGAACGCATTCAGTCGCAGTTGAAACCGGACGAGGCACTGGTCGCGTGGGTGGACTGCGAACCTCCAGCTTACGCCTCGCCACGTCCGGGAATGCACTTTGCCTGTGTGGTGCGAAAGTCGGGCGATCCCCAATGGGTTCGATTGCCGGGGACGGGGCCGAAAGATTCTTGGACCGCAGATGATTTGGAGCTGACCACTCAACTCTCGCTCGGTCTGACGGACATCAACACTCCGCCCAACTTCACCGACACGCTGATTGACGAACTGCGTCAGCAGCGAATCGCGCCGTTGGAATCGGCGCTCGCCAAGGTGGGTGACTTACCGGCGGTGCGACATGTTGTGGTGCTCGGCTCGTCCGCGGTCCCGATGGAGTTGCTGACCGATCCGCGCACGGTCAGCTACGCGCCGTCCGGGACGGTCTTCGCGTTGTTGCGAGAACGGCAGGTCGCTCGTGATCGTGATCCCGCGCGGAGCAGCGGCTTGCTGGCGATCGGCGATCCCGTCTTGCCGGTCATCGCCGAACCTCCGTCGCTTCCGAACGTGACACCTCCCGATTCGGGAGTGCTGGTGTTCAACGTGTTGAAGGACTCGACCGGAGAAGCGGCGAAGATTCGGTCGGGCGATATCGTCCTGAGTTACGCCGGCGTCGCAGTGAAGTCGGTCAATGAACTCGTCGGTGAGATTCAAAAGCGCGCCGCCAATTTGTCGGCCGATCAACTCGCGCGAGCGGATACTCCGATCGAGTTATGGCGCGACGGCGAACAACGAACCGTCCAAGCTCGTCGCGGCCGGTTGGGTGTCGTGTTATCTCAAGCGGCGGCGAATGTTGCTTGGCGCGAACTGCGTCGCGGTCGCGAATTGGTGACGCTCGCGCAACGCGGCGAAGACTTGCAACCGTTGCCCAGCAGTCGCCGCGAGACGCTCGCCATTGCGAGACTCTTCACCAATCAAAAATCCAATGCGACGACTTGGCTTGGCTCGCAAGCGACGGAGCAACAACTCGAAAGCTGGCGACGTGACGGACGACTGGGAAAAGTCCGCTACTTGCACTTCGCGACTCATGCGTTGCTCAATCGCACGGCGGCGATGGAGTCGGCTCTGGTGCTCAGCGAACCGCCGAACTCCGCGAAGCTCAGTGACTCCGGGAGCGATGAATTCCTGTCTGACGGCCGGATCACAGCCGGTCAAATTCTGCGCGAGTGGAAACTCAAAACGGATCTGGTCGTGCTCAGCGCGTGCGAGACCGGCCTGGGTCAATCGCTGGGTGGCGAGGGGACGTTGGGGTTCTCGCAAGCGTTCCTATTGGCGGGGACGCAGAGCTTGGTCGTCAGTCTCTGGCGAGTCGAAGACAACGCGACCGCACTGTTGATGCAGCGGTTCTACCAGAACCTCTTAGGCTCGCGACCGGACCAACCGCGTCCGTTGTCCAAAGCGAATGCGCTGCGTGAAGCGAAACGCTGGTTGCAACAGCTTTCGGCCGAGGATGCCGAGCGGCTCCTGAACGAATTGGAACCGGAGGCTCCGAACGCGACTCGTCGCCTGCCACCCGGCGAACATCCGTTTGAGCATCCGTATTTTTGGTCGGCATTTATTCTGATCGGCGATCCGCAATAAGCGATTGAATGGAGACCCCAAGCAGGATGTTTTGACGTTGCGCTCTTTCGAACAAATTCGACCGCGACACCAAGAACATGGCCCGAAGTCATTCGTTTCATTCCTTTGACCAGATTCCTTTGATCGGACTCCTTAGACACTGGGGCACCCCATGAATCAAAGGAATCTGGTCAAAGGAATGAAGACAACCTGAGAAATTGACAGAACGGAGCGGAGCCGAGTTCAAAGCGAGCAACTTCAAAAGCCGGATGGTGGCGATTCCAAAAACCGCGCGATGTCAGGCATGGCCCAGAGATTTCCGGTACTTCAAAAAATGCCGCACGCGAGGCAGGATCGGTTCTTCGATCGGCAGATGCAGAAACTCGATCCCGCCATCGACCAGCGCGTGACGAATGCGTTCGTGAGTTGGCATCCGCGTGCGGCGTGTCACGATCAAGCGTTGTCCGGTCTCGGCTTCGCGTGCGCGGAAGATGCCTCGCGGCGGAGCTTGAGCTTCGGCGGGATCTTCCAGCCAGAGCACCATCACTTCGTGCGTCGTGGCCAGCAACTCCAAAGCGGCAAAGGCCTCCGGCTCGTGCAGATCGCTGAGCACCACCACCATCGACCGGTTCTTCAGCGCCGCCGCGAGCGTCCGTAGCCGCAGCGACAAACTGGTCCGCTCTTTGAAGTCATACTGCCGAAGTTGATAAGCCCACTGCATCGCGCTGCTGGTCGAGAGCGTGGGAGTGATCCGCAAGTCACGTTCGCCAACCGCCAGCAAACCGACTGGACTCATTCGTTCCTGAGCCGCGCGAGCCAATCCCGCCGCCAGTCGCACGGCCCACTCGTACTTGCTGCGCGGCTGCGAGCTGACGCACATCGAAGCCGACGTATCGACCAGCAAATAAATCGGAACTTGCCGAGTCGCCTCGTACTCCTTGATGAACGGTTTGCCCGTGCGAGCGGTCACGCGCCAGTCGATCGCCTTGACCGGATCGCCCGGCTCGTAAGGTCGCGACTGAGCGTATTCCAACCCCGATCCCAAGAACCGCGACGGATCGCCGCCGAAGTTCAAGCTGTCGGCCAAGTGCTTGACCTCAAACTCAAACTGGCGTCGCGACGTGTCGGCCACAGGAAGCTGGAACATTCGGAAATCCTTTTGAACAGAAGGTCGCAAAGGACGCGAAGGGATTTTGTCGTAGCCACGTTCGCCAGAACGTGGGGGTTCATCGATGGGCCCACGTTCTGGCGAACGCGGCTACGGCGAAAAACAACCTTTCGCTTTCTCTCCTCCGCTCTTCCTTTGCGCCCTTCGCGACCTTCTGTTCAACCCATTTGTTCTTTGTTCGTTCAAACCTCGCGCAGGATTTCTTCCAACACATCGCGCAACCTGACGCCACGCGCGACCGATTCATAAGTCATACGAATGCGGTGCAGCACGATGTCCTCCGCCAGTGAAAACAGATCTTCGGGGACAACGTAGTCGCGATCGTGCAGGAACGCTCGTGCTCGCGCGGCTTGCACGAGGGCCAGGCCCGCGCGGGGACTGCATCCGACTTCGAGTGCCGGATGCTCGCGAGTGCGGCGGACCATGCGCAGGACGTGCTCGGTGAAGGGTTCGCTGACGTGGATCGTTTGAACTTGCTCCATCATCTCGACGAGATCGTTGATGCCGCAAATCGGTTGGCCTGCGATCATGTCGAACGCACTCATCGGGACAGCACCACCGTCCTCTTGGCGTCGCAGGCCCATGTTGAGTTGCCGACGATAGATGTCTTTCTCTTCTTCGGCCGTCGGGTAATGCAGCCGATGGCAAAGCATGAAACGGTCGAGCTGTGCTTCGGGCAGCTCGAACGTGCCGGCTTGCTCGATGGGGTTTTGCGTGGCGATCACCAAGAACGGAGCCGGCAGCAGGAACGTCTTCCCGCCGAGCGTCACCTTCCGTTCTTGCATCGCTTCGAGCAAGCAGCCTTGCACCTTCGGAGCGGCGCGGTTGATCTCGTCAGCCAGCAGCAGGTTCGTAAAGACCGGCCCTTTGTGGATGCGAAATTGATGCGTCGCCTGATCGAGAATTTCCGAACCGAGCACATCGGACGGCAGCATATCGATGGTGAACTGCACACGACCGAAGCTCATGCCGATCGTCTTGGCGACGGCGTTGACGAGCAGCGTCTTGGCAAGACCGGGGACACCTTCCAACAACAAATGACCGCCGGTGAGCAGCGCGATCAAGATCCGTTCGACAACGACATCTTGGCCAACCACGACGGCGGCCACGCGCGTGCGGATGTCTCGGATCAGGGACGTTTTGAGAACGGTCATGGATGGGGGACTCAGGGATCAAGGAAAGAAAAACGGCTTTGAGATGCACGGCAAATGATCGTAGGTCGGTCGCTTCGAGACGATGTCGTTTCAGAGCCGCGACCGTGAGGGAGTGGTCGTTTCGAACGACCTACAACCGCTCCCTCACGGTCGCGGCTCCAATTCGTTCACAGCCCCGGAGTGACTCGAAGATTCCCAACAAATCTTGCCAGCGCGGCCGTGCTGAATCCGGTTGCGGCGATCGAGATGAACTGGCTATTGCCGTGTGGGTCGCCGTTGTCGAAGAAGACTTGTACCGGCTTGGCTCGCGTGGCCACGAACCAGGAACCATCGGCGTGCTGTGACTTCACCAGATACTCCGCCGCTCGGCGAACGGCCGGTGTGTCGGCAGGCACTCCGTTATCGAGCAGCGCGAACAACGTCTGACCGGTCGAATATGCTTCGCTGTCGAGCGTCCCTTCCGCGTTCCAACCGCCGTCCTCGCGTTGCCGCTTGACGATCCGTTCCACGATGCCCGCTCGCTCTGTCGCCGAACCGCCGAGCCACTGCAATCCCCACAGCCGAAAGACCAAGTCTTCCTGCAAGTCGCACGATTGTTGATCGAGCCATTCGCGTCCCCGCCGATCGGCCGCGCCGGCGGTGACTCGCCATTCCTCGTCGAGCAATTCCGTCTTCTGCAACACGCGCAACGCGAGCACCGTGTTGCTGACTTGTGACTGCTCGGCCGGAGGCCGAATCGCGCTTGGCTTCCAGCGACCGTCACGCTCTTGCCGCTGCACGACGAACATCGCCATCGCTTGCCGCAGTTCGTCCGACGGCGAGTGCTTCGCGATCTCGAACGTCCAGGCCGCATATCCGACGGTCAATGCCGCTCCGCCGATCCCACGTCCTTCACGCATCGCCGCCGTCCGATCGGCAAAGTGCTTTCGAGTGAACTCCAACGTCGCGTCGAACACCGTCTGATCGATCGCGATGCCGATCCGCTTGGCTTCGCTCATCCCCAGCAGCGGCAGCGTCTGATGATGACAAGCGAAGCAATCGCGATGCTCTGGATAATTTTTCGCGGCCTTTTCGAGCAACCGCACCCCGCGCTGTACGGCATCCGTGAGCTTCTCACGCGGCAGGCTTTCTCCCGCCAAAGCCGCGTGAGCGCTCCACATCGCCATCAGAACGAAAAGAAAGACTGTCTTCATTTTCCGCCCTTCATTTTTCGCCGCCCCTCTGCCCGACTCCGACAAAACAAGCTGGCGGTAAATGAAGGGCGAAAAAATCGGACAAGTCATTCGCCCCAGCCGTGAGCGTCACGGACCTTGATCATCGCGCCGAGGATCGTGTTCCACGTCGCCGGATTCTCCAGCGTCGAGTTCGGGAACATGCAGCCGTCCCAGCAAAGATGCCGGATGCCACGATCCTTCGCACCCTTGAGCCAGTAGCCAGCGGTCGCCGTGATATCGAGCTTCCCGTTCGGATCGTCGGCTCGGCAATGTCGTCCGGTCTTATCGTGGTCGCCGGAGCCATGCACCGTGCCATCGTTCTGAGCGACATGGAAGTCGATCGTCCAAGGCCGCAGCGCGTCGGTCAGCTTCGTGTAAGCCACCTCGAACTCGGCTTGCGAATAACCTTCGTGCAACAGCGCGTGCTCCGGCGCGTTGTAGCCCATCAAATACAAATAGGTGTGAGCTTGGTCCGCTTGGAATCCGACGGTGCCGGGCATGTCGGTCTGCTCCAGCAGATCGACCATGTTCTTCCACGAGTGCATTCCGCCCCAGCAGATTTCCCCTTCGGCCGCGAGCCGCTCGCCATGAGCGGCCGCCACGACGCCCGCCTCGCGAAACGTCGAGGCGATCCTCTTCGTGTTGCCGACCGGATCTTCCAGCCAGTGAGCCGGTCCATCGGCCGCGTCGATGCGAATGATCCCGTACTTCCGCACGCCATGCTCGTTCAGGATGCGAGCGATGCGACACGCCTTCTTCACTGCCAGCACGAACTTCGCCCGTTGCTCCGGCCCACCCATCGCGCTGTCGCCAACTGTCCCCGGCCAGACCGGAGCCACCACCGAACCGACCGCCAAACCCTTGTTGGCAATCTTGTCCGCAATTCGCTTGATGTCGTCGTCCTTCAAGTCGATGCCGATATGCGGATCGAACAGAAACAAATCGACGCCATCAAACTTCTGCCCATCCACGTTGGCCTGAGTCGTCAGCTCCAGCATCCGGTCGAGTTCGATGAACGGCTCCGCTCCGGGCGACCCTTTACCCACCAATCCAGGCCACATAGCGTTGTGTAGTTTCGGAAATGCGTTACTCATGGTTGATCCTTCGGAAGTTGGAACGGGAGAGGAATTCGAGATTCAGGATTCGGGAGTTAGATAGCGAATTGCCCGTTCGGCTGCGAGTCTTCGGCGAAAGCCTCTCCGCGCGTCTGATGTGTTTCTCGTTCCCACATTGAAAGTGACTCATGCCTCAGCATCCTCACAGTCCCCGGACCATCGCCATCGGAGATATCCACGGCTGTTCGATCGCCTTGGAGAAACTTCTCGCGGCAATCCAACCGGATCAGAGCGACACGCTCGTGACCCTTGGCGACCACATTGATTGGGGACCGGACAGTCGCGGAGTCCTCGACATCCTGATCGGCCTGAGCGAGCGATGCCGATTGATTCCGCTGCTGGGCAATCACGAAGAAATGTTGTTGGCCGCCCGACAAAGCCGCTCGGAACTGGTCTATTGGATGAAGCTCGGCGGCTTGGCCACGATGGACTCCTACGGCAAGCGTTCGACGTGGGATGACATCCCTCGCTCGCACTTCAAGTTCATCGAAAACTGTCGGCCGTTCTACGAGACCGATCATTTCATTTTCAGCCACGCGAATTACGACCCCGATCGGCCCATGGAAAAGCAGTCCGCTCAAATGCTGCGTTGGGAGCACATTGATCCCATGCGGCTCGTCCCGCACTCATCCGGCAAGACCGTGATCGTGGGCCATACCGCTCAACAGGCGGGTGACATTTTGGACCTTGGATTCGTGGTTGGCATCGACACGTTTTGCAGCGGAGGCGGTTGGCTCACCGCACTCGACACAGCCACCGGCCATTACTGGCAAGCCAATGAGCAAGGAAGTCTCAATACGGGGCAACGCTCAACTGCCTGGAACAATGCCGAAAGCGAGATGACATTCGCTCGCCAACGCGATGGAATACCGCTCGATAAATCCTGATCGCGAGGTTCCCATGGCGCATCATCGTTCCGTTCTGATCTGTGAAGACGAAGACGTCATCCGTCGTTCGCTGGCCGAATTGCTGGCCAGCGAAGGCTATGTCACCTCGCCCGCTCGCACCGTCACCGAGGCCGTGCAGTTGGCGATGAGCCATGACTTCGATGTGGCCATCTGCGATGTCATGCTGCCCGATGGCGACGGCATCGACTTGCTCAAGCGGCTGATTCGGCTCAACCCGCGCACTTCGGTGCTGGTCATCACCGCGTATGCGACCGTCGAGAACGCGGTCGAAGCCTTCAAGGCCGGAGCGTTCGATTATCTCGTCAAGCCGGTGATCTTCGACGACCTGCTCAACAAGCTGCAGCGACTGTTTCAGTTCCGCGCACTCGATCTGGAGAACCAAGCCTTGCGACGAGAACTCGCGCGGCGCGAGGACTTCGACCAGATCGTCGGCTCCAGCCAATCGCTCGCGAACTTGCAGGACGCGATTCGCAAGGTCGCCAAGACCAACGCCAACGTGTTGCTCGTTGGAGAGAGCGGCACCGGCAAGGAGCTGTTCGCTCGCGCCATTCACCGGGCCGGCTCCAAGAGCCAAGAAAAATTCCTCGCCGTCAATTGCAGCACGCGCCCCGTCGAGCTGCTGGAAGCTCAACTCTTCGGCTCGAAGCTCGGCTCATCGGCGGATCAAGTCGGCATCTTCCAGCACGCGGGCGAGGGAACCGTGTTGCTCGATGAGATCAGCGAACTGCCGCTGAGTACTCAGGCCAAACTGCTGCGGGCGATCGAATACCAAGAGATCCTGCCACTGGGAGGTTCCGATCCCGTGCGAGTCGCCGCCCGCATGATCGCGACCACCACGCGCGACCTCCTGCGCGAAGTCGCTGAGAGCCGCTTTCAAGACGACCTCTTCTATCGGCTCGACGGCGTGAAGCTCACGATCCCGCCGCTCCGCGATCGCTCCGAAGACATCCCGGAACTGGTCGAGTTCTTCATCGGTCGGCACTCGAAAGCCATGAACAAGCGCGTGGCCGGCGCGACCAGTGAAACGGTTCGCGTGCTGATGCAGGCGCAGTGGAAGGGGAACGTGCGGCAGCTCGACAACGCCATCGAACGCGCGGTCCTGATGTGCGACGGCCAACACATCCATCCCGATGACTTGCCGCCAGAGTTACTCGGCCTCACTCAACCGCTGCCAGACACCGACGACCTCCGCACGGCGCTGCGGCATTACGAACGGCTACACATTTCGCGAGTTCTCCGCCAATGGCCCGACAAACGCGAAGCCGCCAAACGATTGAAGCTCGGCCTCTCCAGCCTG
The DNA here is from genome assembly GCA_046156195.1 of Planctomycetaceae bacterium. Lineage (GTDB taxonomy): Bacteria > Planctomycetota > Planctomycetia > Planctomycetales > Planctomycetaceae > SXKJ01. The sequence continues at coordinate 16,916 of JBJXEX010000151.1, forward strand.
TACCGCAAGATCGAAGAATTGGGAATCGAAGTCTGACCCCGTCGCCACGCTCGCCACTGTCTGCCGAAAAAGTCGGAATCATGTAACCCGAAGCGTCAGCGAGGGTCGGAATCATGTAACCCGAAGCGTCAGCGAGGGCCGGAATCATGTAACCCGAAGCGTCCGCGAGGGCCGGAATCATGTAACCCGAAGCGTCAGCGAGGGCCGGAATCATGTAACCCGAAGCGTCAGCGAGGGCTGGAATCTTCAAGGAATCACGATCCAAACTCCCTCGCTAACGCTTCGGGTTACATTTTCCGACACGCTCGCCAGAGCGTGGGCGATTCCGTGGACGACCATGTCACCGACCCACGTTCTGGCGAACGTGGCTACGGAAACTTCACGATGCCACCATTTTCCCGCCGTCACTGGTTGCAAACTTGCTCCGCCGGACTCGGCTCGATCGCACTGACAAGCCTCCTCGCCGACGACCAATCCCCCACCGGCCAGACCCACTTCGCGCCGCGAGCCAAGCGGATCATCTACCTCTTTCAATCCGGCGCTCCCTCGCAAATGGACCTGTTCGATCCAAAACCGAACCTCGCCGATCTGCGAGCCACCGAGCTGCCCGACTCGATCCGCAAAGGCCAACGGTTGACCGGCATGACCAGCCGGCAGGCAAGCTTTCCGATCGCTCCGTCGATGTTCAAATTCGCGAAGCACGGCCAAGGGGGCGCGATGATCAGCGAGCTGATGCCGCACACGGCGAAAGTCGCCGACGAACTCTGCTTCATCAAGTCGATGCACACCGAGGCGATCAATCACGACCCGGCGATCACGTTCTTTCAAACGGGCAATCAACTCGCCGGCCGGCCGAGCATCGGCAGTTGGCTGGCCTACGGACTCGGCAGCGAGAACGCCGACTTGCCGGCGTTCGTCGTGATGATCTCCAACGGCAGCGGCAACCCCGCCGATCAACCGTTGTACGACCGCTTGTGGGGCAGCGGATTTCTCCCCTCAAAGTATCAAGGAGTGAAGTTCCGCAGCATCGGCGATCCGGTGCTGTATCTGTCGAACCCACCCGGACAGGATGCCGCGACTCGGCGTCGAGTGCTCGATGATCTCGCCGAGTTGAACCGCTTGAAGCTCGACGAGTATCGCGATCCCGAAATCGCGACGCGCATCAGCCAGTACGAGTTGGCCTATCGGATGCAGACCTCGGTCCCAGAACTGACCGACGTGTCGAGCGAACCAGAACATATCTTTGATCTCTATGGTCCCGACGCGCGCAAGCCCGGCACGTTCGCCGCCAATTGCTTGCTGGCTCGGCGATTGGCCGAGCGGGGTGTGCGATTCATTCAGCTCTTCCATCGCGGTTGGGATCAGCATCTCAACTTGCCGAAGGCGATTCGCGGTCAGTGCCGCGACACCGATCAGCCCTCAGCCGCGCTGATCCGCGACCTCAAGCAACGCGGACTCCTCGAAGACACGATCATCGTGTGGGGCGGCGAATTCGGCCGCACGGTCTATTGCCAAGGCAAGCTCACCGCCGAGGACTACGGTCGCGACCACCACCCGCGCTGCTTCTCGATCTGGCTGGCTGGCGGCGGTATTCGCGGCGGCTACTCACACGGAGCGACCGACGACTTCTCGTACAACATCACCGAGAACCCAGTCCACGTTCACGATCTGCACGCCACGCTGCTGCACTGCCTGGGCCTCGACCACACGCGGCTGACCTTCAAATTCCAAGGCCGCTACTACCGCCTGACCGATGTGCATGGCGAAGTCGTGAAGCCGCTCATATTGTGAGCCGAACGCGCTAGCGTCGGGCGATTCGCCATCAAACGTCACATTTTGTGAGCCGAACGCGCTAGCGTCGGGCGATTCGCCATCAAACGTCACCCACCGAGGCCCGTGGCTAGCGCCATCGGCTCACAACGCAAGCCGATCATTTCATTTTCCAGCGACCGGCTTCCCAAAGCCGAAGAGCCGCTTCACCTCAATGGCAAACCCCGTCAACAAAGCGGACGTGGCCATGTCTCCCAGACCGAACTCGCCATGCGTGCGATAGGTCTTGCCGCGCAGCCGCAGCACCGAAACACGTTTTTGCTCCGGATCGATGATCCAGTATTCGGCGATCCCCGCTGCGGCGTACTCGCGACGCTTCGTCTCCAGATCCCGTTTTCGATTGGCCGCGCCGGGACTGACAACCTCCATCACAAGGTCCGCGCCCAGGGGATAGCCAGACTGGGGAACGAGCTGTTCGGGCCGCACGAAGATCACATCGGGTTCGCGAAATCGCCCCGCCTTGAGTGGCAGCGGCAGCGGTGCAAAGTACACCTCGCCGAGTCCACCGTCCGTCACAAAATCGTCAAGCTGCCGGTGGAAGTATTTAACCAATCGCTGATGGACGAGGTCCGGCATCGGCAACACCTCCAGAGAGCCATCGACCAACTCAATCAACCGCCCGCCGGTACAATCCAACGCCAGGTATTCTTCTGCGGTCCACGTCCCCTGCTCGGGGAACAAGTACGCCACTTCCCAAGCGGGCTGACCGCGACGTGACACACGGTCACCGCGTCGGACTCTTGGTGATGTTGTGAGCGATGACATGCGGTGTCTCCAGCAGAGGGCGACGGGAACTCCAAAACCGTCACAGCATATCCAACAATTCCCTCATTTCCCCATCGCCGCCAGCACTTGCTCAGTAATCGCCTTCACCAGCGATTCGACATCCGAGCCACTGGCCGAAACCGATCCGCCCGCATAAGTCGGCTTCTGTAAATAACCCGGATACGTCGGAGCCGCCTCAAACGCGCACGGCTGCGGCATCTCTTCCTTATACCCATCGCGATACGCACCGTTGCCGCACAGATCACAGTCCTCGACATGGAACCGAGGATCGTCGAAGCCGAGCTTCTTTTTCAGATCGAGCAACTCGCGAGACTTCTGCTCGTTGAGGTACGTCACGCCGCCAAGCTGTTTCGACAGCAGCAGAATCCGGCAATACGCATCAAGGATTTCGGTCTTCCAATACGCCTGCTCCAACGTCGGCCCAAAGCTGATCGTGCCGTGGTTGGCCAGGATGATCGTGTTCGTCCCCGGCTTGAGGAACGGCAGCACGGTGTTGGCAAAATCTTGTCCGCCCGGCGTTTCATACGGAGCGATCGGCACCTCGCCCATGAAGACTTCGATCTCCGGCAGGATGCACTGCGGGATCGGCTCGCGAGCGACCGCGAACGCCGTTGCGTGCGGCGGATGACAATGCACGCACGCCACCACATCCGGGCGAGCACGCATGATCGCCAAGTGCAACAGGATCTCGCTGGTCCGCTTGCGAGTCCCCGCGATCTGCTTGCCGTCGAGATCGACCGCACAAATATCTTCGGGCTTCATGAACCCCTTACAGATCATCGTCGGCGAGCAGACCACTTCGTTCGGTCCCACACGCACCGAGATGTTCCCGTCATTCGCCGCCGCGAAACCCTTCGCGTACACGCGGCGACCGATCTCACAAATTTCTTCTTTGATGCGGCGATCATGAATCCCGCTATTCCAATTGTTAGCCATGTCGTCCCTTTAGAGTGCGGTGATTCATCACCGCTTTGGTTTGCGGCGAAGCCGCTTTCTTTGGATTTCAAATTTCAGATTTCAAATCTCAAATTCACTCAATCACGACGCGATCCAAAATCGCGGCGTCATACGCATCAATCGGTTTCAAATTCGGAGCAAACGGCGCTGCCGCTTCCGCTCCCTCACTGACGGCGATCAAATCACCGCGACCGGCTCCCAGGCCATCGAAGATCACAATCGCCTCGTTTCGACCCGCCGCTTTCGACTTCCCGGCCGTGGCGTTCTGAAGTCCTTCCCGAGTCAACGGCACACCAATCAACCACGTCGCTCCGCGCAAGCTCGGATGACACAGCGACAGCGTACATCGTCCGATGACTTCCGCGATTCGCATAACAACTCACTCCTGCCCGGCCGATCGCCGTGAGCCGAATTCCTTTTCCCTGACTTTGTTGAAAAAAGGATGACGGCCATCGGCTTACGGCTCTCGGCCGACGGCCAGACAACGAATCAACTTCGACCGAATTCCTTCAACAAATTCCGTAACTCAAAAAAGCTTCGCCCCGACGGCCTCACAACCATCAGGTTCAACTGCATGTATTGCTTCAACGCCGGGATCAACTGCACGTCGCTGACCACCGCCGCGTTGACTCGCTCGCTGCGGTTGGCTCGGCAGGCAATCAGTTCCGCGTGCTCGGCGAAGACTGCAATGCCGCTGACCTCGCCTCGATTGATCGTGCTCGTCGCTGCGGCGATCGCTTCGTCTGCGCTGCCGAGTAACTCGTGAGACCACTGCTTGCCAAACGTCTGACTCTCGGCGTGCTCGATCGCCTGCAACACACCGGGAGTCGCCGTCACGATCAACGCCTTCCAGCGAGTCATCGGCTTGTTCGGATTCGGAGCCGCCTCGGCCGTGTTGCGATGCCAGACGATTTTATGAGTCCGCAAGTAATCAAACGCGCTGGGCGTAATCACCGCCTTCGGACAAATCGCAACCTTCGCCCACTTCTGACCGTTCAACCGCGAGGCCAGCAGCTCGGCGGTGACGACGCGATCGGTAACGGCGAATGTCGTATTGCCCAGGCGAGCGGGGGGCGTCAGCCCCCCGGTGGGCGGCTCGTGTTTCAGCGTCGGAATCACCGGGGGACTAACGCCCCCCGCTCGCATGTTTTCTTCGGCGCGCACCGGTTGCGAAGCCGGTCGGAGGCGATACATCACCTCGCCGACAATCTTCTCAACCAGCTTTTCGTCCAACAACGCCGCCATGTTTTCTTTGGGGTATGCCTGCCTCTACTCCGAAGGAGTTACGTCTCACAGCCCAGGGTTGCCGCGCATCGCGGCTACCCTGGGTAACGGGCCACAACAACTCTCTACCCCAACGGGGTTGTGTCATGGTCCCTCGACAATGACGCAACCCCTGGGCTATGAGACGCAACTCCTTCGGAGTAAAGACACAGCCCTTTCATCAATCGGAGAATTGTTTCTTCGGAGAACCGTTTCACAAACACTCGACTTCAATCGTTTGCAGACCAGTTGTCTCAAGCCCGCTCTTCAACCCGCATCCGCAATCCCAATCACCGCCCACCGCACGGGAGACTTGTCGTCTCCCAACATCTGACTGACCGCTTTGCCGTCGCTGGTGATCATCACTCGCTGCCCGGCTCCCGCTCCCAAGTTGTCAATCACCAAGACCGGTTCCCCATCGGCTCCCCCCTTGGCATCCAGCGTCTGCACGACGAGCAGCTTCCAGCCGTTCATCGACGAATGCTTCACCGTCGAGGTCGCGTGACCGATCACTTTTCCAAGTTGCATGGCGTCGATGTGACTCCGTTACTTCTCACCGGCAAGTTCCAAAACTTCTGCGACCAACGCTGGCCGTATGAAGAATCCAAAATCCTGAAGACCTTGAAGCAGCGGCTTAATTTCAGTGATCAACCCGCTCCTCTTGGAATCCAACAACACGCCCAACAATCCCACGACTCGCAACCCCAGGCTGACAGCTCGCTCACGGCCGCGGCGTTCATCCATCAGCGTCCAATCCGCGTGTGACTCCAAAGCCAGCACGATCGTTTCTGCCTCGCCCGCGTCTAGCGTTTCCAGTTCCGCTGCCATTTGTGCTTTGTCGTGAATACTCCGCACCTCAATCCAATCCAATTCCATTGCGTCGGCTCCCGGTTGATCCGGGCCGAGCTGCTTCAGTTCTTCTGCCACCGTTTCACAGATCAGAACTCGCTGGTATCGCTGTCGCAAAAGATCGAGTTGTCCGATCGCGGCGAGGTTGATGATCGGAGATGTGTCGCTGACGACAATCACAGATGCCCCGCTTTCTGCAATGTCGCAACATCCTTCCGAAGTTCTTCCACGTCGTAGTGCAGCGGGATCTTTCGGCTCCCCAAGAGCTGCTGAAACTCCATGTGATTCAGTCCCGACAGCCGAGCCGCTTGCCCGAACGTCAGCTTCTCGATTTCAAACAAATGCACCGCCATCTCGATCGACAACTCTTCGGACGACATGTGAGTTGTCTGCAAAATGTCGCTGGAAAAGGTAACGGTCATGATTGCTCCCTCGTCGACTAAACAATGCGAAGATCATCCACCAGCGTGCAACGCCGCTGTCTCGTGAACGTCAGCGGAGTCGTCACGCCCTCGCCCGTCGGCCCGGCAATGCTGAATGACAAATAACCCTCTCCACCCAAGCCGAGGCCCGCACCGCAGGGGCCGTTCTTGATGAATAGCGTCGTGTCCAATTCCTTGCCCATGACCGTCATGTTGCGGACGTTGCGGCTGTGGATCAGGCTGGTGTGACGGAAGCCGTGTTCGGCCTCCTTCGCCAGGCGGATCCCTTCGGCCACGTCGCGGACTTTGACGAACGGGACGAACGGCATCATCTGCTCTTCCGGGACGAACGGGTTATCGACGTTGGTCTCGCCGAAGAGCAGCGTCGTGCCGGCGGCGACTTTCACACCGATCTGCTCGGCCAGCACGCTGGCGTCTTTGCCGATAAGGTCGCGGTTGAGGTGCCAGTGATCGCCCGGCTTTTCTGGCGGAGAGAACGCGACCTTCGTCATGCGATCGACTTCGGCGGCGTTCAAGCGATGTGCTCCGGCGCGAGTCATCTCGGACATCAGTTGGTCGAAGATCGTGTGAACGGCGAACACTTCCTTCTCGCCGATGCAGAGCAAATTGTTGTCGTAGGCTCCCCCTTGGATGATCGACTTCGCGGCGATTTCCAGGTCCGCGGTTTCATCGACGACGACCGGTGGATTGCCCGGCCCGGCAA
>JBJXEX010000154.1:0-10892 GCA_046156195.1 Planctomycetaceae bacterium
GCGTCGCGCGGGTTGGCCGGGTCGGGAGGCACGCCCATCGACTTGAACCACTCGACGCCCCGATCCAGGATGTGCGTCACGCAGGCGAGCGTCTCGATGTTGTTCACGATCGTCGGCTTGCGGAACAGCCCCTCGATGGCCGGAAACGGCGGCTTGATCCGCGGCCACGCTCGCTTGCCTTCGAGACTTTCGATCAGCCCGGTCTCCTCGCCGCAGATGTACGCACCCGCCCCGCGATGCAGAAACACGTCGAGGTCTTTGCCGCTGCCGAGAATATTCTTGCCGAGCAGATTCGCCGCGTAGCAATCCTCGACCGCCTGCTTGAGTGCTCGATAGCTTCGGCCGAACTCGTACCGCAAATAGATGTACGCCGTGCCGCACTTGATTGCATGGCAGGCGATGGCGATCCCCTCAATGATCTGATGCGGATCGCCCTCCATGATGATGCGATTGTTGAACGTCCCCGGCTCGGACTCATCGGCGTTGACCGCGAGATAAACCGTCGTCGCGTCCTTCGGCAAGAACGTCCACTTCACGCCGGTCGGAAACCCCGCCCCGCCTCGGCCTCGTAATCCCGACGCCTTAACGGTCTCCGTGACCTCCGCCGGAGCCATCTTCAGCGCCTTTTCGAGCGCTCGATAGCCGCCGTCAGCCCGATACGTTTCGAGCGAAACGCTGTTCGGCTTGCCGATTCGTCTCAACAAAACTGGTTCAAAAGTTGGCACGTTGAAAATGTCCTTAGGTCCGTTGTCAGTTGTCAGTTGTCAGTTGCGCGTAGATCGCGGTTGATTTCACGAAGTTGGTGCAACCGTGTTGACTTCCAGCCATTCCTCGACGAGACGCACGCGATCGAGAAACGTCAGCTTGTCGATTTCCAGCCCCGCCGCTTTCGCAAGGCCAATTCGATTCCTCAGAAATCGTTGAAATGACTTGGCGAAAGCGTGGCCACCGGGGAGCCGTCGATTCGGATGCACGGTTTGTAGCCAGTCGCGAATGGCAGTCACAAGTAGATCGGGGCGATCCGCGTGAGGCACAGGGTCTTGTCCCGCGATGTCGGATACAAACTTTTGATACCGGTGCGGCTCAGCGTCCAAAATCAAACAAACTTTGTTGCGCTGGCGAGGTCCGAATCGCTTGGCTCCCAGCCAAACACCCAGTTCCAACGGCATATTGAATCGCGGCAACTGGGACGGCTGACTCAGTTGAACCCGCGACAAATCATGAATTGCCAGACGACACTCGGCGATCATCCGAAACAGCTTTTCGATCCGCACTTCACTTCCGTCAATGGCCTCCAAGGCACATCGCGGCTTAAAACCGCAAGCCATCAACACGAACAACATCGCGTCAAACAAGGGCCGATATTCTTCGTCAAACGGACAATTGATAAACACGTCTTCGACATAATCTTCCATGACGTCCGCACCTACTTCTTCGTCACTTTTTTGCGCGGCTTGGGCGTGAGTGATTCCTCAAGGTCCGCCAGATCAATCCCCTCCGAGGCAGCCATCGCAGTCAACACCGCTCGGCGCAGCTCCATTTTCGTCAACGTCCCCTTCCCACGTACGCGAGGAATGGGCGGCCAAGGAACTCCGTCCTCGGCGAGCCTCGGCACACCGCTTTTCCGTGCGGCTTCCGTCCGGCGGATTGACTCGGCAACCGCTCGGTCACTCAGACGGACCACCGGTGTTTTCGTGGAGCCATCGCTGGCCTTCTTGGCATGGGCTTTTTGAGGTTTTGGCGACGCTGTTCGCGGCATGATCCTGACTCCTGTTCGCGAGTTTTCACTCATTCAATTCCCACCATCGTTATATCGTCCGGCGAATCACATCGGGAGTTCGTTCCGTCTCAACCTAACTTCTCAATCACGTCACTTGCCGTTTCCGTCGTCAGGCACATGTGGCATTCGTCGTTGACAAACATGCAGGGGGCACCTTCGCAGGCTCCGAGGCATTCGGCGAATTCGAGCGTGAACTTGCCGTCGGGAGTCGTATCGCCCGGTTGCAGGTGATACTTCTGGCAGAGTTCGGCCAGCACTTCCTCGCCGCCGCGCAACATGCACGACAGGCTGCGGCAGACTTGCAGCCGATTCTTGCCGAGCTTGTGCTCCGGGTCGCGGAAGAATCCGTAGAAGCTCATCGTGTCGTGAACTTCCGCCGGGTGCAGTTCGAGGATTTCGGCGATCTCCTTGATCGCTTCGAGCGGCACGCAACGCAGCGCGTCCTGCACATGATGCAACGCCGGCAACGTCACCGCCCGCTTCGTCGGATACTTGGGCAACTCCGCCAGAATCTTCTGCCGGATGTCTTCGGAAAGGAAACTCATTTCACAACGGCTTTCTTGGCTTTGGTTGTATTTCGCGTCGAGACTTTTCTTGTGGAACTTCGGGGACTCGGCTTCGTGTCAGACGTGAGTCCCAGTCGGCGTTTCATTTCTTCATGGCTGATGGTCGGCTGCTTTCGTCGTTCTACGATCATCTTCCAGAAGTCGTCGCTCAGTCCAAGCTCAATTTGTTCTTCGTCGAGTTCGCGAATTCCCACGAGCACGACAACGGGATTTCCACGGTCGGTCAACACGACATTCTCTCGCTGAGCTTGGCTGACGTACTTCGCTGCGAGGCCCGTGTCTTCGATTTTGATCGTTTTCATAAAATGTCCTCGGTCGTCTGGTGAGGGAGTTTTCGCCGAACCGCTCGGATCGCGACAATCTTCTCGTCTTTGTCTATGTCGTAGAAGACTCGAATCTCGCCGATTCGCAACTCCCACGTTTCGCCGACCGCACTCCACGGCGGTTTCAGGCCGATCAGTCGTTTCCGATTCCGAGTCTCCTTGTCCGGTTCGCGTGGTAACTGCTCTTCAATTCGCTCGATAACGGTCTGACGATCAAACTTTCTCAACGCCTTGAGTTCGACTTCGGAATCTTCGGCGTATCGAAGTTCAAACATGGCCGGTTCCGTGCCGAGTAATTGTTCTTGAATTCTACCGATCCAGCTCCGCCGCGATGATGTTCAAACTGCCGAGCACCGCGACGACATCGCTGAGCATGAGGCCGGGGATGATGTGCGGGAAGACGGCGAAGTGGATGTAACTCGGCGGGCGGCACCGCGCTCGATACGGTTTCGAGGTGCTGTCGGCGGTGATGTAGAAGCCGAGTTCACCGTTCGGAGATTCGGTCGCGGCGTAGATCGACTCGGTTGGGGTCGGGAAGCCGCGGTTGGGCATGATCACCTCGAAGTGGTGGATCAGGCCCTCGATCGACTGGTACACGTTCGACTTGTTCGGCAGGACCGCTTTGCCTTCGGGGTCCACGTTGATCGGGCCGGCGGGGATATTCTCGATGGCTTGTTCGATGATCTTGATGCTCTCCAGCATCTCGTGCATGCGGACGAGATACCTCGCGTAGCAATCGCCGCCGTTCGTGCAGATGACTTTGAAGTCGAAGTCCGGGTACGCGAGATACGGCTCGTCCTTGCGAAGATCGCGGACCACGCCGGAGGCTCGCGCGATTGGGCCGGTGCAACTGAAGTTGATCGCGTCCTCCTTCGACAGCACGCCGACTCCCTTGGTCCGGTCGATGAAGATGCGGTTGCGAGTCAGCAGGCCATCGACCTCGGCGTGGACCGCTCGGAAGCCGTTGCAGAAGCTGCGAACCTTATCGACCCAAGCGGTGGTCACGTCGTACAGCACGCCGCCGACGCGCGTGTAGCTGGAATGGAACCGCTGCCCCGACGCGGACTCGCAGATGTCGTAAATCAGCTCGCGTTGCTGGAAGAAGTACAGGAACGCCGTGAACGCTCCCAGGTCGAGCGCACTGGTCCCCGTGTTGAGCAAATGATCGTGCAGCCGCATCAGCTCGGCGATGATCGTGCGGATGTACTTGCACCGCGGAGTCAGCTCGATCCCCAGCAGCTTCTCGACCGCATGATGCCAGGCGATCTCGTTGGCCAGCGGCGAGAGGTAATTCATCCGATCGACGATGGTGACGTACTGGTTGTAGTCCAGGTCTTCCGCCAGCTTCTCAAACCCGGAGTGCAAATACCCAATATCCGGCACCGCCTTGACGACCTTCTCGCCGTCGAGCGTCAAGATCAGCCGCAACGTGGTATGCGTCGCCGGATGCTGCGGCCCAAAGTTGAGCGTCCACAGATATTCCTTGTCCGCGGACTCCGCATCGTCAGTCATCAAATCAGAAACTTCAAACGGCATGTTGTCTCACAATTCTCTTGTCATGTCTCTTGGCGAGCCGGAGGGCGTCAGCCCCCGGACCTGCCCGTTGTCCAAACAGTCCGGGGGCTAACGCCGCCCGGCTCACCTGCTGGTTGATTGAGATGGTTGCCTCACTCGCTGCCCTCGAATTCTCTTCAACACTTTTCCGTTGGCATCGACAACTTCCAAAACATTTTCGATGCGTCGCTTCCAAAAATCCTCGCCAGCACAAAGCTGGAACATCTCAGAGGCCGCCCGACGACGACGTTCGTCCGGCTGAGTCGCCCAATAATCGTTGTCATGCTCGTGAGTAAACGCCGGTGTTACTTCGCCGCTCTCAAATTTCCGATTCAGTTCCGTCAGCTTGGCAACCAATTCCCTTCGAGTCCGTGCTGACATCCAGTAGTTGGGATACTCCTCCAAATATCCCTGCCAATCGCGCCGATCTTCGTTCTTCCAAAGTTTGATCGCGAGCTTGGACATGCTTTGTTACCGCCATTAGACGAAACGATCGTTACACCGGCTTATCAGTCATCACCCAAAATACTCGCGGCACATTCCGGAACCATCAGCTTCCAATTTCATCACGCGACGCTGTTACGTTTCTTTTCTGTTGCGGTCAACCATCGGCGGGAGATGGGGCAACGCCTCTTCGTATGTCGTTGCGATAGCCCTTCGCGATGCTGCGGCACGCATCCGCTCGTAAGTTTTGACAACATCCTTGGCGAGTGCGTCAGACAGTGGCTGTGAACGACTACGAATCTTGCTGCAAAAGCGACCTTCAAGCGTCTGCCCATTTGCTTCTAGGACGAACGGAATCACCAATTTGAAATCGCTGCTACCATCGTTTGCGACGAGGACCGGTGCTGATTCGTATTTGAAAGGCATCGCCTTCGGCTTCCATCTGGCCTCGCAATTCTTTTTCCAAACTTGCACCGAAATCGGCGGCGTTAGAAACACCAGCCGCGACCCTAGCTTTCCACCTTGCACGAATGCGAACCGTGATCCTGCAAGGTCTTTGGCACGCCGAGGGTGCATGAGATTGTCGCAGTGACAGGTCGTGCATCCGAAACTGCCAAATTCCCAGAATGGATCGTCCCGTCGTTCATTCGGGTTTTCGCGAGCGCTGTCTGGCCGGCGCAAATGCACGAAGTAAACCTTGGGTTCAGCCATGTCAGTTATTCCTCGCGACCAGTTGAATGCGTTGCTTCTTTAACCAGTCCAGAAACCGACCCGGGTCGTTTAGCGCCGGTGGCACGGCGCTGCGTTGAATGAATCCATCTTTCACGGACAAGCCGCCCCACTCATCAAGAATATCTTGTCGAACCCGATACGAACGGTTGCGCCACTCGCCAATTGAGACACAGCGGTTGAATCGCCCGGATACTTCTGGCTTGGCCCGCACCACGATGTCTGTTTCGCCAAGTTTCGTCTTGCGGACATGTGCGTTCTCAAACCACCGGTGCGGTGCGACGCTCTTTACCGGAACAACCTCGCGGACAACATACATCCCCAAAAGCGCATAGATCAGCCTGTGTTCGCAGCGATGAATCGGGCGCAGCCCACCGTAGAAAATGAGCAGGTCGCCGTCACTCATACCCACCATTCCAGCGCCTCGTCGGCCGCCCTCGTCGCCATAGGTCAAGCACTCGAAGTCTGGGTCCAAGTGCATGGAGTATTCGAGCAGTCCGCGAGGAAAACGAAGGTCATCAAACAAGTCACAGTCGTGTTCGCCGCAAAAACGATGCAACGCGGGAAGCATTTCACCGTAGCGACGATCAAGACCTGGATGAAATTGTGTGCCGAGTTTTTCCGGGATCGGCACATAAACGAAACGGCCGTCCGCATCGACGGGTGCATTCCAGCCGCCGTACGCTTGATCGACGCCAATTCTGACGAGCAATGCTTTCATCAAATCTGCTCTAGCTCTCCGCCCGTGTGATGACCGGGAAGTTGTGGCGTTCACCTCGGCCGCGGAGGGGGTAATCTTTGCGGAGCGGGTATTCGGTGAACTCTTCGGGCATCAGGATGCGGCGGAGGTCGGGGTGGCCGGTGAAGCGGATGCCGAACATGTCGAAGACTTCCCGCTCCATCCAGTCGGCTCCCTTCCAAAGCGGATACGCCGAGGGCAACGTCGGGTTCGGATCGTTGACGTAGGTCAGCACGATCAACCGCTCGCCGGTCGCCATGTTGAGCAGGCAATACACCACGCGGAACCGATCGGTCGCGTCGGGGTACTCCAACTCATCGACGGCGGTGACATCGACGAGCATGTCAAACCCACCGAGCATCTTCAGGCACTTGAGCACCTCAAAGACCCGGTCCTCGCCCACCTTCACGCGCACGTTGTCACGGTTCTGGCTCCAGCCGAGCGAGTCGGTCCCGAAGTGCTCGGCGAGGAGCGGGACGGCGGAGTGTTGAATCTCAGTTGTCATGTATTTTTCCAATGTCGAACAAACCAATCGCTGCGCACTACGAGCCTGACCAGTTTTCGATTTTCAGTCCAGGAATTGCCGAAAGGTCCGAGTCCGTCGTGACGACCGTGCAATCACCAAGCGTCAGCGCAATCGCCGCGATCATCACGTCAATGTGCTGCATCAATCGGCCTCGTTTCCGAAGGTCTGCCAGGATGCGGCCAAACTCGTAAGCCGCCGATTTGTCGAAGGGCCACAACACGAATTCACCAACATTGCGACGAACAACGGACCACGACCGTTCTCGGCTCGAACTTCCCTCCACGCCTGCGACGATTTCACCGAGCGTTGGCAATCCGATGCCGATCTTCGACCCTTTGAGCCGCAAGTCACGGGCACGTTCATAAGCGCCTCGTCGGCGAAACATGACGTCAAACGCGGGACCGCAATCCAGCAGATACCGTTTGGTCATGGCTCGCCCCTTTGGAACTGCTGTCGCACCGCTTCGATGTTGTAGGCTTTCATCCGCTGCCGCCATTCCCACATCGCGGCCTCGTCTTCCGGAGACATTTCCAACGGCGGTATGGCATCCATCCGAGCGATCCACTTCGCAATCGACTCCGGATCATCCGCTTGCTCATCTTCTGTCAGGCCGACGATCTCATCGCCGAGGTGATGCGATTCCACTTCGTCGGCTTCTAAGACAACCAAGCGAGAACCATCGGCCCACGACGCGGGTTGGTCCAAAACTACCTGTCCCTGATTCCAATGCGCTCGAATCATTTTCTGACTCCCAAAATCATTTCGCGAAGCAACTCACAACGATTGCGTTGCAGGTGAGCAATCAGGTCGCGGCGTTTCACGCTGGAGCACCCACTTCAATTTGGACTTCTTCGTAGTCGCTACCTTCCATCGCGGCGAGTGCCCTTTCGCGATTCATTTCGAGTGCCTAGGAAAGCGCCGATTGCAGATTAGAAAGCAGCTCTCGCTTGGTTTTCCCTTGCGAAAGAACGCCTTGAATTTCCTCAACCCATCCGTACCACCACTTGCCGTCTTTGCGAATGCACGCTGAATAGGTTTGAGTCATAGCCGATTTTCTCCTTGCGAATCTCAACCTTCACTTTGGAACCAATACAGCCGACTTAAAACTGCGCGCATCCCACGTCTTTAATTTTTCGTGCTTCGATTCCGTTCCAAGACCACAGTTCCGCATTCTCACCTCCGGCAAGACTTCCCCAACATAGTCCTGACGTTACCAACCAAGGTTCTCCGCCGTCTGGGACGCTCAACATCCTATCTCGCGTCCACAGACCATTTGCCTTCGGTGGATCTTCAATATTCCACCAGTAGTTAATGGACCACGAAAACGAACTTTCCGGGTGCTTGTAGATTTCACTCCATTGCGTCAATTCATCTTGCGTCAAGAATACGGAACGATCATCTGCTCCAGGCCAAAGACGCTGAGCAACTGGAATCCCAATCAACGGCAATTTGCAGAACAAGACCTCGTGCTTTCGAACTCGTGGCAGACGTTCTGAATTCGCGATGATGTTTTCATAAATTGGAAGTTTTGCGAGATCACGATCACTTAGGGACGCTTCTTCCCAACATGGGTTTGCCGCGCGGCATTCTCTGACAAAGCAGCGAAGTTTAGGTTCCCATTCGCGATACAACGAGCTTGCTTCTTCTAGTTTACTGATGTAGCGCACAGCGAACTCAGAACCGCCACCTTCAAGTTTTTCAGCGAAAGAATCCGGCTCTTCGACCAATTCCGCGAGTCGCTCAACGATGTCGCGGGACATATCCATCTCACTCAACTCCTTAGACTCCGAACCCGCCCGCCTTGGCCGCGAGCGCCGCGTCTTCGACGCGCCACATCTCGTCGCGGTCGAACGGTGTCGGGCCCATCGGCTGAGTTCGCAGGCCGAACTCGGTGCCGTTGAGCGTGCCGGTGGCTTGGATTTTGTTTTGCAGGTCCATGATCGCCTGAATGAGCTGCTCCGGACGAGGCGGGCAGCCCGGCACGTACATGTCCACCGGCATGAAGCGATCGACTCCTTGCACGACGGCATAGGTGTCGAACACCCCGCCGGAGCATGCACAGGCTCCCATCGAGATGCACCATTTCGGTTCGGGCATTTGCAGCCAGATGCGTTGCAGCACGGGCATCATTTTCATGACGACTCGGCCGGCCACGATCATCAGATCGCACTGCCGAGGACTAAACCGCATGACCTCGGCCCCGAACCGAGCCAGGTCGTACCGCGACGACGCCGTCGCCATCAGCTCGATGCCGCAGCAGGCGGTCGCGAACGGCATCGGCCAGAGACTGTTTTTGCGACACCAACTCGCCGCCGCGTTGACGGTCGTCATGAACACGTTTTCGGGAAGTCCTACCGCCATTTGAAAACACCTTTCCGCCACGCGTAAACGTAGGCAATTGCCAGAGTGGCGATGAACACGACCATCACACCAAACACCGTCCCGCGCAGTTCCAACGGGATGCCGGGACTCGCGTGGCCGAGATGCGAGGCGACAATTCGCTCACCCAGTTCGTTGTGTTGCCCTTCAACATAGGCACTGACAGCCCACGGATAGAGGAACAACAACTCGACATCGAAGACGAGGAACAGGATCGCGACGAGATAAAACTTCACATCAAACGGCTGCCGAGCGTCGCCAACCGGATCCATCCCGGACTCATACGGCATCTCTTTGACTGCCGTGTTTTTCTTGGGGCCGACGGTATGTGCCAAAATCAGATTCGTCAGCACGAACCCGATCAAGGCGGCGACGAAGATGAAGACTGGTACGAAGGACGCAAGTTGGCCGCTCAAAACAGATTCCTTTCGATTCGGCTCACGACATTTTGCCACGCAGCCCCTATGACGCAGCGTGTTTTAGGGGAGGTCAGAAAGTTGTCAAGCAACGTTCCAGCGGGGATCGAAACGCATCTGTCGTTGAGGATTTAGCGGTAGCGGAACTCTTACGAGTTCCGCTACTGAATAAACTCACCTGCCGCTCACCTTAATTCCTTAATTGCAGTCCGCCACAAGTGGGCCAGCCAGCTCTTGAAGGAAGAACAACCGACCGGACTGTGTCGTCATGTGTGTTGACGGAATCCACATCGTCGGGGCGTGTCGCAACGTCATCCACAGGCTCAGACCCTGCCACATCATGCCGCGGCCAAGCGAACCGTCCGCTCCGCCGATGATTTTGTCCGCACCGAGAAAGAGGCCGGGGCCGATCGTGTTGGCGTAGGCTGGAACGTGAGTCGTCCGGCTCTTGAAGCTGGTGATCGCATTTTGTTCGATCGTTAGCGGGTGCAGTTTCGCCCCCAGTCGGTGTGTCTGCTTTTTCCACTCGTTTTCGGCAGAGAACTCAGCGGCAAACTGCGGTTCCCAGAACGCGATGTGACACATGCGACCGATGCCGTAGGTCACAGTCAGCTTGGCTCCGGCTGCTCGGAGTTCTTTGATTCGAGCGGCGTACGTTGGCAATTGCTTTTTCGTCGCGAAGTACCGTTGCCCCTTGGGGACAGTCAATTTTCCGAGCGGCCCGTAGAACGCATTCTCCATCGCGTACTGGAACGAGCCTTTGTTTTCCGGAGGAAGCGTATTGCCGGCGGCGTCCGACCACTCATCCATATTGAAGCCGAACACGTGGGTGCAGGAGACATTCCACTCGGTCAAGAAGTAGACCGCCCAGCGATACATGCCCATTGGGCCGACAGGGAGAATCATCAACGCCTCTTCGTTGGCGTCGCGAGCTTGCTTGATCGTCATGGCGATTTCGTGGCCGAGCATCATGTCGAAATCGGCGACCGACGCGCACGCAATCGGCTCAAATTTGCGATTCCACCACTTTTGCCGAACCATGATGTTGGCTGGATTCGCATCTACGCACGCATCAATCTTGGCCAAGTCCCAACCCGCTGGAAAGAATCCTTCCATCAACGAACCGGGCAACGTGCTGAGCAAATCCATGAGGCAACTCCGTGAGGTTAAGTGTTTCAATCCTGAGCAACGGGGGGATTGTAGCCGATTGATTGTCCGTGGTCAGTGGTCCGTGGTTAGTTGATTTTGGTTGCTGATAGAACTCAGGGATTTCCACAGATCGCGACCAACTCCACAAACAACCGACGACTGACAACCAACAACCACCCACCTATCATCCGCCCCGAAATCCCGCACCGACCCACACGATCGCAGGAGGCGACGATGATCGACAAGCACATCACGGTTGATGAAATCCGCTGGCGCAGCGTGCTGCC
>JBJXEX010000164.1:0-3433 GCA_046156195.1 Planctomycetaceae bacterium
CCGGAAATCTTCAGGCGGGCGAACAGCGGTTGCATTTCCGCCGGAATCGCGCCCCGCTTGTCGCGACGAAGTTGCCGGCCGGTCCAATCCAGCAGGCTCAGGTAGTCCGCCAACGTCATCGACAGGAATCCTTTGAACGAGGCACGGCGGAGACGCTCTTCGGGAGTCCGGCGGCGAGCGGGACGCGCCGATGATTTCATCGCGACGGTCGTCGTCGAGGACTTCGGAGAGGCGCTGGCGGACGAGACGTCATCCAAGTCGCGAGCCAACTCGATCGGACTCAGCCAGCCATCCGGCGCGGCGGCGGGACTTGGTGCCGATGTACCGGTGACGGCGGCACGACGCGAACCTGATTCCGCCGGGCGAACCTCCGACTTCTGCGACTCCGCCACGGAAGCCTTCAACGCCTGAATCCGATCGTAGGCGGACGTAAAGCGGCTCGTTTCGGGAGTCTTCGCAACCCGCGCCCGGATCGGGTTCAAGTCCACATACACGCAGCACGCCAGCAGAGCCGCCTCATCCAGAAGTGGCTGACATTTGAAGCGGCCTTCCCAGAACCGGCCCGTGCATTCGTCCTCGCGGTTGGCCTGCCGAGCAATCGGCTCCGCCAAACACCGCATGAACCACGACACGCTCGCCAACCGCTTCCGCCACTCGGTCAGCTTCTTCGCGTCCGACAACATTGCCTGCAATTCATCCGCACGCATCGCCGCCGCCGAACCGTCCGACTCGCGCCGCCACGGAAACAGCCCCCACCAGCGCGTCGCAACTTCTTCGTCCGACCAGTCCCGTACGACATCCGGCCGAGTCCGCAAGATCGCGTGTAAGTGATTGCTCATCACCGCGTAGCCCAGCACGTCGATGCCGAACTCTCCCGCCAAAAACTCCAGCCGCTGACGAATCCATTCCCGTCGATGCTCAAACGACTTCCCGCTGACCTGATCCGCACCACACAGAAACGCCCGCCGCACACACCGGTTGATGCAGTGGTACAGCCCCCCAGCCTCCTCGTCCAAGACAAACATTCGCGGTGTCCGAGCCATGACCCGCCCCTTCTGCTGCGGAACTGTGGAAGCCTCTCTCACTCACTCTCGCTCTCTCGACGCGCCGAACTGTACTCGGCTCGCCTTATTCCGTCCAGGACCGTGGATGGCCCCGTCTTTTTTGATGGCGACCGGAAAATGGAACCAGCGATAGCCGACGCAATGTTGCGGAAGCGTGAGATTTCTAGCCCGGCCGCGACCGGTGCTGCTGGGACGTTCTTTGAGCAACATGTCGATGCCTATTGGTTGGCGCAACTGCTCGTCGGTGCCATTCCACCGATTTTTCTCGACTGTGTAGTCGTCGAGGTACATTTTCAAACTGAGCGATTCGGTTGGCACACCGACGATTTTCTGGTGGTGGCCGAAAGTCGTGCGAAAACTCATCGGAAATTGATTGGCCAAGCGAAACGGAGTTTCACGCTTAGTGCCGCAAATGATGAGTGCCGAAAGGCAATTCAAGATTTCTGGAATGACTTCACGCGAGGGTCGAACTTCTCGGCGGAAACGGATCGTTTTGCACTTGTCACATTGCGCGGCACGAACACATTGCTCGAACATTTTGTCGGTCTGCTTGATTGCGCTCGTGCTTCTCGCGATGCAGCGGACTTTGGCCACCGGCTTTCGACTCCAGGATTAATCAGCGCGAAGGCGGTCCATTATTGCAATGAGATACGAACGATTCTTGCAGAGTGCAGCCAACGCATTTCCGACGAGGAAATCTGGTCGTTCCTGCGATTCATCCATGTCTTGAGCTTGGACTTAAACAGTTCAACGGGACAGAACGAAGCGACAATCAAGTCACTGCTTGCTCATACCGCGAGCGAGGCGGACACAATCAGTGCCGCTGAGAAATCGTGGAACGAACTTCTTCGGGAAGTGACTGAGGGGATGCCCGGAGCCAGGAGCTACAAACGCGACAATTTGAGCGAGGAGTTGCGAACTCGTCATTCTCCGCTCGGCAATGCGGATCGACATGCACTCGCGGCATTGAGAGAACACTCCAGATTTGTGATTGACGGAATCCGTTCGACGATTGGAAGTCAGTTGCACCTTTCACGAGAGGAACCTCTGCAGCGCGTGCTGGCAGGACTTGAGTCGAACCAAGTTGTCCTCATTTCGGGTGTCGCCGGTAGCGGCAAGTCGGGCATTGCGAAGGACGTCATCGCAATCCTGGAACACGATCATTTCGCGTTCTGTTTTAGAGCGGAAGAGTTCGCTCATCCGCATCTCGATGCGATGCTCCAGAGCAGCCAGATTCCTGTCAGCGCCACACGTCTCGGTGCGATTTTGTCCGGCCAGGGGCGAAAAGTGTTGTTGGTCGAGAGTGTCGAACGATTGTTGGAAAAATCGAACCGCGATGCCTTTACTGACTTACTCTCGCTGGTCACCAACGACGCGACTTGGCGACTCATCCTGACATGCCGCGACTACTCGGCGGACCTCGTCCGTTCATCGTTCCTGGAGTTTGCTCGAATTGACCACACGGTCGTCAATGTTCCCGCTCTGAGCGACGCGGACTTGGAACAAGTCGTGATTACTTACCCTTCGATGGTCCGTCCGCTTGCCGATGTCGCGCTGCGCCGACTGTTACGCATTCCCTACGTCCTGGACAAAGCACTTCAGATCAATTGGGCGGAGGATCGGCCTCTCCCACAAGGTGAGCGTGAGTTTCGCTCGCTCTTCTGGAAACAGATCGTTCGTGTTGAACACCATCCCAAACTCGGATGGCCATCGCGACGCGGACAAGCATTTGTCCAGATCGCCCTTCGGCGAGCACAAGCTTTGAGTCCATTCGCTAATTGCAGCGACGTTGCTTCCGATGTGATTGACGACCTTCGACGTGACTCGCTTGTTGTGTGCTCAAATCAGAACACGGTGCTGGCAGCCCCTGCTCATGACGCCCTTGAAGACTGGGCAATTCTTCAATGGCTTGATGAGCAACACGCTTTACACAACGGTTCGATCGCTGAGCTGATTGCCGCGATCGGGACGTTCCCTGCCGTTCGGCGGTCTTATCGCAAGTGGGTCGGCGAGCTTGTCGAATGGGATCTGCCAAGTGCCGACAGTCTGTTTCACTCCGTCATGAGTCGTGACGACATCCCTGCGCATTTCCGGGACGACACGCTCGTTTCCATGCTCCGCTCGTCTGAGAGGCTATCCGAAAAGTCGACCTGACCTAACCGAGGAAAACAACTACTGTTAGACCGTCATCAAGCAAAGGAGTGCAACGCCATGACGGAACCGCGAACCGCGTCGAGAAAAGCCCTGACTCTAACGGAATCTAGGTAGCGGTGTGAAAGCCGCGCATTGAGGCGGACAAGTAGAGATTGTGAAGCCAATGTTGATGAAACAGTTTCTTGTTAATTCGATGAGCCGGGCTGACAAAGTCT
>JBJXEX010000170.1:0-3050 GCA_046156195.1 Planctomycetaceae bacterium
CTTCCGGCGAAACATTGTTCTGACGGCGTGCCATCCTTGGCCTCCTGGTAAATAATGAACTTCCTCTTGACCTCCAGCACGGCTTTTAGCCTAACAACGACAACGCGCAAACCCCGTCGCGCACCCGCTGCCGCCAAAGTGAGAAAACACGTCTTGCTCTGAAATTGGGATTTGCCATACATCCCCGCTCCCTTCCGTCGAGGAACTGTCTGTTCCTCACCAATGCCCTTCCCAAATCCGATTTCTCCAACCGGAAATCCAACCGAATGAGCGGTGTCATGGACGGCACCTGTCGTGTCGAGCGTGAGGTCCGTGCGACCCATTGGGTCAGCGTATCTCTGTGTGGGCTCGCGTTGTTGATCTCCGGCTGTCAATCGACGCCGATGATTCGCGGCCAGACGCCCGGTTTCAATGACTCGGCGACGAGCACTCGTCGGCCGCGGCGGATCGGCGATCAGCCGACACCTGCGGAAGAAATCATTCCTGGTGAGTTCACCGAGACGCTGACTCCCTTGGGCGAGGAAGACCCCGACAAGTTGACCGATCCGATTGCGGACATCGTCATCGAGGGAAACGACACGATCGAAACGACCGCGATCCGCAAGTTGATCCGTTCGGCGATTGGCCGGCCTCCCAGCGAGTCGCAGATTCGCGAGGATGTTCGCGCACTCTTCAGCACCCGTTGGTTCTTCGCCGTCGAGCCACGTTATCGCCGCAATGACGGCAAGCTGGTGCTCGTCTTCCGAGTGATCGAGCGGCCGATGGTCGAAAGCGTCGCCTTCCACGGCAACGAGCGGATCAAAACCAAATACCTCGAAAAGCTCACCGGCCTCAAGAAGGGGAGCCCGTTCGACGTCAGCGTCAATCGCGAGGCGGTCAAGCGAATCGAAGAGCACTACAAATCCAAAGGCTTCCCTTACACGAAGGTCACGCTCGAAAAAGGGAATCGCCGCGAGGATCGCGAGGTCTACTTCGAGATCAACGAAGGTCCGAAAGTGATCGTCGGCTCGGTCAAGTTCGATGGCAACGAGTCGTTCTCTGGCAGCCTGTTGAAGACCAAGCTGACGTTGAAGCCCGCGTTTCTCGGCCTGCCGTTCTGGAGCAAGTACAAGCCCGAGCTAATTCCCGACGACGTGGCCGCTCTCAAGCAGTACTACCACAGCCTGGGCTACTTCGACGTCAACATCGACAAGGAGGTCGAGATCGACGAAAGCCCCTGGAATCCGCTCAGCTACAAAGCGGCTCACGCCGTCATCACCTACCGCATCAAAGAGGGACCGCGATTCACGATTCGCAACTTGATCTTGGAGGGCAATCAGATCTTCACCAACGAAGAGCTGGCCGCGAACCTCAAGCTGCGATCGGGTGACTCGTACAACGCTCGATTTATGAACAAGGATGTCGAGGCCATCAAGGAGCGTTACGGCAACCTCGGCCGCACCTTCGCCAACGTCGAGCCGATCCCTCGGTTCCTCGAAGAGACCGGCGAAATGGATCTCGTCTATCAGGTCAACGAGGACCGCGTTTACACCATTCGGCACGTCAATGTGCATATCCAAGGGGACCACCCGCATACTCGCGAGTCGGTCGTTCGCAATCGCATCCTGGCTCATCCCGGCGATCTCGCGAATCCCAAGAAGATCGCGCAGAGCGAGCAACGCTTGAAGAATCAGATCTTCGATCGCGCCGGACCCACCGCGCCGCGAGCACAGATCGCCAAAGTCCCGGATCCGCCGAATCCGAATCGCTCGAAAATTCTGCCCGCCAGCGGCACGATTCGCGGACAGAATCCCGATCCCGCGACCGACTCGACGCTGCTGGCCCAAGTTCCCGCTCCGCAGTACGGCTTCGGCGGCGGCGCGACCGATCCGCTGGTGCAAGACATTCCGCCAGGGCAATTGGACATCGAGTACTACGCCACCGAAGCGCAAACCGGTCGGCTGTCATTCGGCGTGGGAGTGAACAGCAACTCCGGCGTTGTCGGCTCGATCGTGCTCGAAGAAAACAATTTCGACATCAGCCGCTTCCCACGCAGCTTTGAGGACGTTCGCAACGGCACCGCGTTTCGTGGAGCCGGTCAGCAGTTCCGCATCGAAGCGGTGCCTGGAAATATCGTCAGTCGCTACCTCGTCAGTTGGACGGACCCGTTCTTCCTCGATTCGGATTACAGCGTGGGGGTGAGCGGCTTCTTCTTCAATCGCTTCTACCGAGACTGGCGCGAAGACCGACTGGGTGGCCGAGTCACCGTGGGCCGGCAGCTTACGCAAGAGTGGTCGCTGATCGGCTCGATGCGATTGGAGTCGGTCGATCTCTCGAACCCGGCCGTCCCGACACCCGCACTCTTGGCACAAGCGCTCGATACCAGTTTCCTCTCGACGGCTCGCGTCGCGGTCGCTCACGACACGCGAGATTCCCAATTCCTGCCCGCCGCCGGGCACTATGTCACGGCCGGTTACGAGCAAGCCTTTGGCGAATACAACTACCCGCGCTTCGATGCCGAGGCTCACCAATACTTCACCACCTACAGCCGCCCGGATGGCGGTGGCCGACATATTCTGTCGCTCGGATTGCAGGCCGCTTGGACCGGCGAGAACACGCCGATCTTTGAACGCTACTTCGCTGGCGGTTTCCAATCGGTTCGCGGCTTCTCGTTTCGCGGAATCAGTCCCATCGACGGCAACGTCCGCATCGGTGGCCGCTGGATGCTGCTCGGTGGTGCCGAATATCTGATCCCGATCACCGCCGATGAAACACTGGGCGTCGTCGGCTTCACCGACTTCGGAACCGTCGAAGACTCCAAAATCTCTCTCGATAATTTCCGAGTGACCGTCGGAGCGGGCTTGCGAGTCACCATCCCCCTGATGGGCCCCGCTCCGATCGCCATCGACTTCGGATTCCCGATCCTCAAAGAGAGCTTCGACGACACCCGCGTCTTCGCCTTCTCGGTCGGCATCACGCGATAGAGGCGATTTATGACTTGGTTCCGAGACTTTCTCTGCGGTCTTCCAATCTCTTGCGGTGCAACAGTAACACCGCAAGAGATTGGAAGA
>JBJXEX010000171.1:0-12839 GCA_046156195.1 Planctomycetaceae bacterium
TCTGCGACAGCCAACCGCTGACCGCCTTCTGGAGCAACCGCCTCCAAACTCGCACCGGCTTCCACTCCAACGTCCGCCGCCCCCGAACCCCCGCCATCTGAAAATCACAAACCCTGTCGCGCACCCCGCGTGGGCAATCCGCAGCTCCGTCATTTGTGTGCGGAACCACGGAGCTCAGTTGCGAGTGGAGCAGGGGTCATCGCCAGCGTGGCCCGTCGATTTCGTCGATCTTCAGCACATGTTGAGACCGCGCGAAGAGCGTGGGGCTGGTCTTGAAACGGTCGCGGTTTTCGGGAGAGGCGAACAGGAACAGCTCGCCGTCGAAATACGCTCCGAACTGCGTGCTGCCGGGAACGGCTCGGTCGGAGTTCCAGAGAACCACCGGGTCGCAACCGAGCAGGCGCGGTGCGTACTTCGCCGGATCGGCCTGGAATTCTTTGTATTCCTCGGTATCGCACAGCAGATAGACGACTCCTTGGTAGACGAGCGCGTGCTCCGTTTTTCCCTTTCGCCATTGGCGATGTTTCGCCAGAGCCACGGGGCTGTAGCGGTCCAGGCCGATGAGCAGTTTGACTTGCGGGGCCGGTTTTTCTTCACGAACTGGCTCTGGGGTTTGTTCGCTGACGCGAGCGGTTCCGGGAGTTCCGTTTTGAACGAGTTGCTCCTCCTGAACGCGATCCGAGGGAGACTCCGTTTGTGGGGCGAGTTTGTCGAGGGTCTGTTTTAGCTGAGCGAGGTACGACTTGCGGTCGCGGCCACCTTCGGCCTTCAACAACACCGTGCCGTCGGGGCCGACGATCACATCGGTCGGCAGGCCTTTGATCTCGAATTGACTGATCAGTTCCGGGTGCTGGTCGCTGTCGATGATCACCGCGACGAATTGTTGAGTCAAAAGGTCTCGCACATCGGGATGATGCAGGACATCCTTTTCCATCTGTCGGCAAGGGGGGCACCAAGTGGCCCCGAAGTGAATCAGCAGCGGACGCCCCGCCTGCTTGGCTTCTTTGGAGGCGGCGGTGAAGTCGTGCTTCCAGGCTTCGGGCTTGTTCGCGCCGATCGCCGTCAAGCTGACCAACATCAAGACGCTGGCCACCGCGGCCGAGCACCACAGGATTTGATTACGTCGCATCTTCTCACCTCACCCGGATGCCGTTCGATGTGCGTCGTTCGGCAACGATGGCCGTTCGTCTGGAACAGCTTGCCCTACGCGGGCCTGCCGCTTCTGGTTCTATCGACGTTGAGCGTCAAAAAAATCAAAACGACTCTGCCGGTTCTGCCGAAGATGTCCCCGCTGCTTGGCGTGCGAGGCCAGTTGGAGAAGGTGGGCAAAGTTGGCCGCGCGGCTGCTTCACGTTGTGAGCCGATGGCGCTAGCCACGGGCGTCCGCAGGTGACTTTCCGCAGTGAATCGCCCGACGCTAGCGCGTTCGGCTCACATCGCTGGCTGCAAAGGGGGACGCTACCAGTGCAGCGGACCGAGGGACTTCCAAGCGTCATTCGTATTCGACAATGCCTCGCGCCGTTCCTGGAGGTCCAATTCCGCGATGTCGAGCGATCGCGGCGAGACCAGTCCCGCCAGATCCAGAAAATTCCGCAGCAGCCGATGTCCACCGGTCGTCAGGACGGACTCCGGGTGAAACTGCACGCCGAACATCGGCCACTCGACATGCTCGAACGCCATCAACACTCCGTCGAGCGTTCGCGCGGTCGGCCTCAGACAAGCGGGGAGCGTCGGCTCTGGGACGATCAATGAGTGATATCGCGTAGCTGTGAGCGGATTCGGCAGGCCGGCGAATAGTCGTTGCCCATTGTGCTCGACGAGCGACGTGCGACCGTGAATCGGTTCAGCGGCACGAACGACTTCGCCCCCCAGTGCAGCCGCGATCGTCTGATGTCCCAAGCAGACACCCAACAGTGGAATCGTTGGCCCCAATTGTCGGACGACATCCAAGCTGATGCCCGCTTCGTGCGGTGTGCAAGGCCCCGGAGACAACACAATCGCGGAGGGCTGTCTGGCCGCGACTTCAGCCACGGTGAGGCAATCGTTGCGAACCACCGACACGTCACAACCCAGTTCGCGAAAGTAGCGTGCGAGGTTGAACACGAAGCTGTCGTAGTTGTCGATCAGAAGAATCATGGCGTCGTGGTGAGTGGTGAGTGGCGTGTGGCGAGGGCTGACAACATTCCAGCGGCTTTGTGGAGCGTCTCTTCGTATTCGGCGGCCGGGTCGGACTGGGCGACGATGCCTCCGCCGACTGAGCATTGAATCCATCCGCGGCGGATCGTGAAGGTTCGAATCAAGATGTTGCTGTCGGCCGAGCCGTCGAAGCCGACATAGAACAAGCTGCCGCAATACGGCCCGCGCACGGTCGGTTCCAGCTCAGCGATGATCTCCATCGCGCGGACTTTCGGAGCACCGGTGATTGAGCCACCGGGAAAGATCGCCGCCAGCAAGTCCCACGCATCGAGTCGTCTTCCGCTTGAGTCACGATCCAATGTCCCGCACACGACCGAGACCAAATGCTGCACGGTCTCGTAGGTTTCCACCGCGCATAAACTCGGCACGCGAATCGAACCGGGCGAGCAGACCTTCGATAGATCGTTGCGGAGCAGGTCCACGATCATCACGTTTTCGGCTTGATCCTTCTCGCTCTCGCGGAGTTCGTCTTCCGTAAAGAGGTCCGCTTCTGGGCGATGCCGTCGTCTCCGAGTCCCTTTGATTGGCCGCGTCTCGACTTCCCCTTCTTGCAGGCGAACGAACCGTTCCGGCGAGGCACTCGCGATCACCCAATCGTCGTGAGCGAAGTAGACCGCGAACGGCGCGGGGTTGAGCTGCCTCAGTCGCAGATACAGCGACAGCGGGTCTTCGCGAACGGGAAACAAGAGTCGTTGCGAGAGGTTTGTCTGAAAGACGTCGCCGGCGCGGATGTATTCGATGACTCGTTCGACCGCGCGGAGATACTCTTCGCGAGTGAAGTTGCTGCCGCCAGTGGCGAAGTCGCTGCGTGTGAATGGACTCGTCACTTCGTGCGAGGCGGGATTCGTGTGGGGCGTGTCGTTCACCGCAGGCAAACCGCAGATGGATCGGCCGTGAGATTCGTCGTCCACATTGCTCAGCCGATCGTGTACCCGCTTCAGTCGTTCTGCCGCGCGTTGTTCGCGTGCGGTGCCCTCGGCCGGAAATCCTTGCGAGATGATCCACGCCGTGCCGAGTTCGTGATCCCACGCGATCACCCAGTCGTACAACCCGACCGCGAGCCACGGTAACTCGAACTCGTTGATCGTCGGCAGAGGCACGCGCTCCCAAGCGCTGCCCAACTCATACGACAATAACCCGGCTGCTCCGCCTTGAAACGGAGGGAGTTCAGGCACCGTCTCGCTGGAGAAGCGTTGCGACCACTCGCGCAACCGAGCGAACGGATCGACTCCGATCGGAACGCTGGCGAGTTCCTCGAACTCAAACGGATCGGCCGCGAGAAACGAATAGCGCCCCAATTCCCGCCGGCGCGACGCGCTGTCGAACAACACGACATTCGGCCAATCCGCGAACCGGCGCAATGTCTCGGCGACATCCGGCGGAGGATTCAGCGGCTGAATGAGCGGCAATGACATCGAGATGTCCCGTAGCCGCGTTCGCCAGAACGCGGGGGTGTTGGGCCAGCGAACGATGGACGAAATCCTGTTTTTCGGCCGCAGTTAAAAAACGGCATCACGGCGATCGGCTTTCGGCGATCGGCCATCGGCTTTCGGCTTTCGGCGATCGGCCGGAGGGGGAAATCCGCGAGCGGCCCGCGTTCTGGCGAACGCGGCTACCGAGCGGCCCTACCGAGCGACATCCTCGCGAGTTCAACGGCTGGTTCGCAACGGAACGTCGCGGAGTTCAAATGCGAGCGGCACGTCGAGGATCAGCGTCGGAGCGACATACCGAAAACGATACTCGCTGGCCGGGAGCGGGAGTTTCTCGAAGCGATACGTCACCGCGATGCTGCCATCCGACTGAACGTCGCTGTCGATATTTGCAGGCTTGAGCAAGCTCACGTCATTCATCGCCGAGCCGCTGGCCAGCTTTTCAGTCGGCATCATGCCGGCTCGGACAAGACCCGCGACGTTGAACAACATCCATGAGCGATGCGACTCGAACGCCGGCCCGCCGGTGTCGTAGGTCACGAGCGAGGTCACTTCCAAGTTGTTCTCCTTCGCGCCGCCGACGGATTCCCAACGCAGCACTTTGACGGTCACGCCCCCGCGCCGTCGCGACACGCCACGAGCTTCCGCTCCCGCAGGAAACTCCAACGGCTCTTCTCCCGCCGCCGTTTCGATGTGCAACTTGCCGGAGACCGATAGCGAGGACCATTCTCCGTCCGGACGTCGGAAGTCGAGCGGCACCGACATCTGTCGGCGTCCCTGCCCAAAGGTCAGTTCCAATTTTGCATCGGGCGAGAACGGCTGCCAGCTCACGGCTTCGGGCTTGTTCTGCGTTGTTCGCTGACCGCTCACGGCGACATCCGCGACCGCACACTTCAAGAACAGCGGACGCAGCCGAGGCTCCGACATCACATCCAATTCCAATCGCAGCAGCGGCCCGGACTTTTCTCCGACGATCGTTCGCTCGCGAATCGACTTCAGCGCGATGCGAAACGCTTTCGACTGAGTCGCCGCCAAAACCGCTCGTGGCGATTCGTCGTTCGTCGTTGCGGTCATCGGAAACAGCCGCAGCCGCGACGGTGAGCCAACGAACGACCAACTCCAATCGTGTTGCCGCGAGGTCGCTTCGATCACATCCCAGAAGGTCGGCCGTTCGGGCAGCTCGATCGCCTTCGACAGCAGCTCCTTCGACAGGTCTTCGGTCACAACTAGATTGCCGGACTCTTTCGTCAGCCGCCGGAGCGTTTCACCAATCGACAGCGAGCCGGCCCCCGTCAGTCGAGTCGCAGTCACCGACTCTTCCGCCTTCTGTCGCTCCAACTTCGCACGCACATCGCGGATCGCTTCCACCGTCGCGCGGTTGCTGAGCGATTCTGGTTCTGGCAACCACTTCAGCGCCGCCGGCCCTAGCTTCAAGAGTTCTTTCTTCGCCAACTCCCGATCGGCCTTGCGATCCGCATCCAGTCGCACGACCCAGCGTCTCACGGCCGACTCATCGACCTCATCCGCCAACGGCCGTGGACAGGTCAGACACAGCGTGCTCATCGCCAATGCGATCTGCAAAAAAAACAACTTCATTCGTTGAAACACAGAGCGCCTCATTGACCGCTCCCTCACGGTCGCGGCTCCATAATGTTCACATCCTCGGAACGTGGGAACGAGAATCGGTTCGTTTTTTCGTTGCGATTGATACGCCCCGATTTCTCACCGGCGTCTGACTCAAATTCACTGATCGGCAGAATCTGCCACTGCGGGCGACCGGCGGAAATCGCCGATGTCCGAGAATGTTCACAGAGCGACTGTTTCGCTCAGACTGTATTTCGGACGCGAGGCGTCTGAGGTTTTGGCAGGTCCGCGAGACGGCCACACTTCACGAAAGGGATCGTATGCGTAAGTTGATTCTGGGTTTGATCGCGTTGATGGGACTCGTGGCGATGTCGGATTCCGCCAGCGCGAAAGACAGAAGCTGGCGCAAGCCGCGTTATTCACAACCGCAACAGAACTACTACTACCAAGAGAACGAGCGACCGGGCCTGATCGGTGGGCTGGTCGAAATGGAACGTCGCAAGAACGCGTGGCTGAAACAAACATTCTTCGGCCGATAATCGAGCCGCCGAAACGCTCGCCAGAAATTCAGGCGAGCGGGGCGGAGTCAGTCCCCCGGTGCATTCAACGCCGCACTGGAGTCTAACGCCGCACCGCTCGCCGGTCTCATTCGTGTTCGTGGCCGCGCGGGGATGTTGAACGTCGCCGCGGTTCGAGCATGTTCGCGACCGCCAAATGTCTCGCCGCTTCCGTGGCTTGGCCGGATCGTTGAAACGCTTGAGAAAGCTGGAAGTGAGCCTCGGCCAACCCTGGTTGCAGAGCAACGGCCTTCTGAAACGACGAAATCGCATCGCCCCAGTTTTCGAGGTCCGCGTTCGAGAGTCCCAGTCCCATCCAACCGTCGATCGAGCTTGCTTGAAACGCGAGCGTTCGCTGATACGACGCGACGGCTTGAGCGTAATCGCCAAGCTGCCGCAGCGCGTTGGCAAGCCCCAAGTGAATGGCCGCGACTCGCGGACGCAACAGAGTCGCTCGCCGAAGAAATCGAACCGCGTCCGCGAATCGTCCCTGTTCGGCGCGGACCTCACCCAGATTCAGCAAGGCCTCGGCGTAATCGGGATCGATCGACAACGCGAACTCGTATTGCTCGGCGGCTGAGTCGAGCTGACCTCGCTCGCGAAACAGATTGCCTAGGTTGAGTCGAGCCAACGCGGACTTCGGAGCCTCAATCAAAGCCTCTTGCAGAGCCGACTCGGCTTCGTCGATGCGGCCCTGTTGCAGACGAAGGATTCCCAAGTAGGTGCGTGCCTCGCCGCAGTGCGGATCGATAGCGATCGCTTGCTCGAAACAGTCGGCAGCCTCGCGGAGGTCACCCTGTGCGTTCAACGCGCTGCCGAGATTCGTCAGATATTTCGCCGACTGACCGTCGATCCGCACTGCTCGGCGGAACAGCTTCACGGCATCGGCGAAGTTCGATTTCTGAAACTCGATTACACCGAGCAGACTCCACGCCTCCGCATGTTGTGGCTCGGTGAGAACGAACTCGGTCAGACGGTGCTGAGCCTCGGCGAATTGACCTTTGTCGAACAGAAGCTTTGCCGCTGGAAATGGCCCGGCCGGTGCGACCATGACAATAAATTCCTCAAGGAGTCGCTGACACGAGGGAGTGCCATGCGAAAAGTGGTTTCGTCATCGTCATTCGTTGGGTTCTTCCTGTCCGCTTCATGGAACATGACAACGAAAACGCCGCTGACCACTTGCAGCGGTCAGCGGCGTCGTTTTAGGAAATGAATGACTCGGCGTCACGCCGCCTGATCGGTCTGAGGCAAACGGTCTTGAACGTGAGTGGCCAAACCCAGCGCCTTAAGCACGCGGATCATCATGTAAGTGATGTCGATCTCCCACGGCTTGTGGCCGTGGCGAGCAAGTCGCTGGTGAGCGTGATGGTTGTTGTGCCAGCCTTCGCCATAGCTCAGGAACGCGACCCACCACAGATTCCGCGAGCGATCCGCAGTCTCGTAATTGCGATAGCCCCAAATGTGCGTCGCCGAATTCACGAACCAAGTGCTGTGATAGCCCACGACCATTCGCAGACACAGCCCCCACAGCAAACAGGACAAACCCAGGCCGAAGAAGTATTCACCACCGAAGTACAACCCGGCTCCGAAGACCAACGGGAAGACCGGGAAGAACCGATGAAAGAACCTCTGAACCGGATCTTTATACATGTCGGGAGCCCAGCGTTTGAGTAACGCTTCGAGTTCGCCGGGAGCTTCCTTCGGCTTGAACCACAACATGTGCGACCACCAGAAGCCATCGTTCGGAGTATGCGGATCGCCCTCTTGGTCGGAGAGCACATGATGCTTGCGATGCGTCGCCACCCAGAACAGCGGGCTTCCCTCAGCCGCCAACATGCCGCAGATCGACAAGAAATACTTCACCGCCGGAGGCACGATCAAACTGCCGTGAGTCAGCAAACGGTGATAACCCAGTGTGACTCCCAAGCACGCCGTCACCCAGTGCATCACCACGGCGATGGCCAGCCCAACCCAACTGAAATGCCAAAACGCCGCGACCGCCGCGACATTCATGGTCGCCATCCAACCGACGTTGTACCAATCGACGCCGTGCGGAAAGCGAGATCGAAAACTGGTCACAACCGGATGCGAAATCTCCGGCCGAACTCGCTTCGCCTTCACGACCGGTTCGGACTGATGCTCGCGATCAGTCGGCCAATGAGGTTGAGCCAGTGTGCCTCGCAACGAAGTCACTTCGTCGGTGCTCAATGGCGCGGATGGGGCGGAGATTTCCGATAACGCAGAATCGTGGGTCACGATAGCACTCCGATGCAGAAGAATTCCGACAGCCAACATGGCTATCGAAGGGTGCGGGATTCTAGGAAAGCATCGGACATCGGTGGGTCAGGGACGGGTCAAACTTTTGTCAAACTTCTGTCACGACCAGAGTCCGAATCGACTCGATGACCTTTAGTCCCAATCAATCTTCCAATTGCTTTCGGCTGGTGTCGGGGGCCAGCCAGATGATCAGCATCCCCAGTGCGAAGCAGAGGCTGGTGGCTCGGCCGATCTTCGCGTAGTCGCCGCCGAAGTAGGTCGTCACCAAGCTGGTGGCAAAGAGAGTCACCGCCGTCAGGACGCGACCGAAATTAAAGCTCACCCCCGCGCCGGTCGAGCGGACTCGCGTGGGAAACATTTCCGGCAGACAGAGCGGTAGCCAGCCGAAATAGATTCCACTGAAGAACCCCACCGCTCCCACGCCACACAGGAACCAGGTTCGATCCGCTGGGGACAAAAACCAAAACGTGTATTGGGCACTGATCAAGCACAGCAGGCTGATTAGGAAATAGGTGCGTCGGCGTCCGATTTGGCTGGCGATCCAGCCTCCCAGAAAACTGCCGATGATGCCCGCGAACGACCGAGCCTGTTGCACGTTCGCCGGCAATTCTTTGTCGGGCGGGCTGAGCGACTCGCCCACTTCGCCCGCCCACGGGACCATCCAGTTCGCGCTCCCCCAGCCGCCGAACAGGGGGATCGTCGCCAGGGCGATCCCTACCAGCGTGACCCTCAGCAACGGCGAACGAAAAATCTCTCCCATCGCCGGAGTCGCCGGTTGATCCTCCGAGTCTGTTTCTCGACGAGCCGCCAACCAGCGCGGTGACTCCGGGACGAACAACAATACGAAGATGCCCAAGACGAAGGGGACAGCACCGATCATCGGCAGCCAGCGCCACGCCAGAAACGAACCATCGACACCGACATGCCAGCCGTTCGGCAGGTATTCGGAAAACGAACTCCACAACGGCCACGCCGCGACGAGCGAGATTTTGGCTCTCAACGTCGAGACCAAAAAGATGCCAATGTTTGCCGATGTTCCGATCACGCCCGCCGCCGCCGGCCGAGACAGACTGGACCACGCTTCCGAAACCAACGCCACGCCATTGGGCCACATGCCGCCGACACCGGTGCAGGCCAGATACCACAGCACCAACAACTGCCACGGCGCTTGAGACAACGATGCCGCTCCCGCCATCACCGAGTAAGTCAGGATGCTCCAAGCCATCGCCTTCGACCGGCCGAAGCGATCCCCCAGCCGACCGAAGATCAGACCGCCGCTCGCCGCCCCGAACAGAAACGCGCAGGTCAACCAGGCGAACCAACTCGTGACGATCGACTTCATCTCCTCCCATTCCACCGTCTCGGCGGGTGACATCGTGGGGCTGACGGAGTTCTTCTTCGGCACCAGCTTGATCAGTTTTTGATAGCGAGCAACATCCAGCTCACCCGTCCTTCCCAGCAGATCTACGGCCGCCGGCTGCATCGCCAGCGACGAGATCGAGAGATGAAATCCGGCACAGAACCAGCCGAGAAACGCACAGACCAAAATCAGATATCGGCCAGCCGGCGACAACGCGGGAACAGCGGGATCATTCATAAGTTTCATCATCCTCCGGCCGATAGCCGTACGCCGATGGCCGAAAGCCGCTATACCGTTTTTCCAATTCAAAAAGGGTATAACGGCTGACGGCTTTCGGCTGACGGCTATCGGCCGAACAGGTTGGTCATTCACTGAGTGCCTGACGCAGTTGGGCCACTTCACTCTTCAACGTGCGACTGAAAGTGGCCAAGTCGGAGCTGTGCATCACCAGATTCCCGCCCGCTCTCGACCAGATGATTTCCTGTTCGAGGCTCAGCCAGAAGTGAATGCCGGCTCCCACGCCGTGCTCGCGAGCGATGCCGAAAATCTTTCGCACCGCCTCGTCGAAGCGCGGGTGATCGTATTGCTCCGGGATGCCCAGATTGCAGGACAAGTCATGCGGGCCGATCAGGACTGAGTCCAATCCCGGCACCGAACAAATCTCGTGCAGGTTGTCGATGGCCGGAACGCTTTCGATGTTGGCGATCAGGATTTTGTCGCCGTTCCGCTTTTCGAGGTAATCGCGCAGTTCCGGTTCGAGCGTGTTGGGATCGCGCAGAGCCTCTTGCAACCGTCGCCCTTTGAGCGGCCGATACTTGACCGCTCCGACCAACCCGCGGACTTGGTCAGCCGTTTCGAGATACGGCCCGATGATCCCGCCCGCTCCGGCATCGAGCGCCTTGCACGCCTCGAACGGATCGTTGCAGGGAATCCGCACGACCGGCGGCAAGCCGGACGCCTGATACGTCTGACAAATCCACGACAGCGTTTCGCGACCGATGGGTGTGTGCTCGGTATCGACGAAGACGAAGTCGATACCGGATTGCTTGACCAAGCTCGGCCACAGCGGCGAGGTGCTGACCATCGCCGAAGAATAGACACGCCGTCCCGCGTGCAGAGCCTGAATGATCTCGCGTCCTGTCATCGTCCCCTCCTTTGAATGTGAATGTTGCTTGTCCGGCCGAAAGCCGATCGCCGAAAGCCGATAGCCGTGATCCTTTTTCCGTTGCTCCGAAAAGTGTGATGACGGCGATCGGCCAATCATCTCTCCACTTCTACCGGCTGCCCGGTGCGACACGATTCGAGTGCCGCGGCGACCGTCGCGTAAATCGCACGGCTGGCGCGGGCGTCCAGAATCGTGTCGCCGTCGGTGTCGATGGCGTTCGCGAAATTGTCGGCCAATAAGAAATCGTTGTCGTTGGCCACGCGTCGCTGACGGAACTCCTTCGCCGGTTGCCCACGATAATAAACACCGACCTCCGGCCGCGATTCGCTCACGACAAGTGCTCCTTCGCTGCCGAGCACATGCAGTTTGATCTCGCCGCCGCTGGGATGACTCGCCGCGCCGATGCGGCCGATTGCCAGCGAGGCGATCAAGCCGTTGTCCATTTCGAGCGTGACGCTCGCCAAGTCTTCGACGCCGTTGTCCGCATTGAGTTGATGAAAGTGCGACGCCGATCTCGCGAAGACCCGCCGCACGTTGCCTCCGGTCAGACAGCGCAGATAGCCGAGCGGGTAAATCCCCTCGATCGCCAACTCGCCCATCGGCGAGTGTCCGACCCCGCCGTCCGAGCCGTCCACATGCGCGGCGATCAGTGCCGCCTGCCAATCGAGCGGCGGATATCCCAGCGAGCGGCTTCCCTTCGGCGGCCCGGCATCCTTGGCGAAATAGAAATCCAAATGCACCGCGTACGGCTGGCCGATCGCTCCCGCTGCGATCTGCTCTTTCGCCTGCACGACGGCCGGGATGAAGTTGCGATTCCACATCAGGAACTTCACGCCGCTCTGTTCGATGGCCTCGACCAACCGATCCACTTCGCTCGGCCGCGTCGTTAGCGGCTTGTCCTGCACGATGTGTTTGCCGAGCGCCGCCGCGCGGATGCTCAAATCGACATGACGCTCGGCTTCGGGACTGACGATTGCGACCTGCACGTCGAACTCACGCAACGCTCGTTCGACATCGCGGACGTAAGGAATCTGTTGAGCATCCGCGAACTGCTGATTCCGCTCGTGTGCCCAATCGGGGATGTGCGGATCGTCGGCGACGACGACCAGCTTGAACCGCGGATGCGTCGCCAGACCACGAGCGACGTAATCGTGTTTGACCGCGCTGAGCACCGCACAACGGAACGGCGAGGTAGCCGAACTCGTGAGAGTTCGGATCGAAGTCTCACGACTTCGGCTACGGAACTGATCGCGATCTCGTCCGACGGACTTGTTGCTCTCGATCGACTGCCGCACCGCCTCCGCCACTCGCAACACATTTTGCCATTCCGCGACGTGCGCCGCGACATCGCCTCCCGCTTGCAGAGCCGCGACGGTCTCTTGAATCAGCGCGTCGTGGCGGCGGCCGGTTTCTTCCGCTCGCACGGCCTGCGGACGACCGCCGCGAAACACAAGCTGCATGTTCTGATGATCGTCGGCATACGCCGCTCCGGCCGAGCCGATGACGGACAGCGATTGGTATCCGTCGCCCGGCGGCAACCGATCGGCAAAGTCCAGCAACGCCATCGCCCCGCCCGGAAATCCGAGATGCACCTGTAGGAAACGACCACGCGAGTCATCGACGATTGGAGCCGTCTGCTCGACCGCGTAGACCGAATCCGGCGACTGACCGATCAGCCACAGCACGACATCCAGATCGCGCAGCAAAGCCATCGGCAATCCGTGGGGCGGGACGGGGTCTGGCACTTCGGAATTCGGAAATGGCCGTTCGGCCAATTCCGAATTCCGAAGTGCCTGACCCCTGCTCGGCAGCCAGCGATGCACTCGCACCAAGCCGACCTCGCCGAGTTTGCCCGCGTCGAGTTGCTGGCGAATGAGCTGTCGCGAAGGGAGGAAGCGATCGGGATTGAAGACAATCTCCGACGCTTGCTCGTTCGCTTGGCTGATGGTGATCCGAAACATGCTGTCGTCCTCGGCTAGGTAGTTGGGGCGTTTGTCGCAGCTACCAGCGACACCCACACCTGATTGATTCGAGCATCAACCAACGGATCGACTCCGAGGTATGTGACACCGTGCCATTTCCCCTCAAAGAGAGACGCTGCACCCAGCAGCTGAAATTCCGATCCGTTCGGCCCGGGATCGCCAGATTCATCGACATACAGCAGGTACATCGACCGTCTTTAGGGGCTGTGCTTGATTTGGTTCCGAGACTTTCTCTGCGGTCTTCCAATCTCTTGCGGTGTTACCGTTGCACCGCAAGAGATTGGAAGA
>JBJXEX010000175.1:0-4034 GCA_046156195.1 Planctomycetaceae bacterium
GGGGGCGGCCTGGGAGGCACTGACCCTCTTGGAGTGTTCCGAACCACTCCGGCTCCGCCAAGCCATTCGTGAATGTCTCACCGATGCGCCGCGAGCCGGTTGTCAGGGAAAAACGACGGCCGTGCAAATCACACAAATCTTGGCGCTGGCTTGCGAGAAGCTGGCTCTTTCGCAGCGACCCATCACACATTGGACGAACACGGAACTCCGGGACGAGGTCGTCAAACGGAACATCATTCACAAACTGAGTCCGCGTCGAGACCGCCCCTTCGTGGCGATCAACTGCGCCGCGCTTTCAAAGACCCTGTTGGAATCGTCCGCCGCGGCGGATTCGGCCATGTCAAAGGTGCCTTCACCGGAGCCGATCGCGACCGCCAGGGAGGCTTCGAGTTGGCCGACGGCGGCACATTGTTTCTGGACGAAGTCGGCGAATGCGATTTGGAGACCCAAGCGAAGTTGCTGACCCCGGACGTCCCTAAACGCCTCGCTGCGTGCTCCGCGTATTGGTCGAGAGGCTCGCGCCATACAATGGGCAAGTCTACGATCCGTGCTGCGGTTCGGCGGCTATTGTTCGATCTCTGAGAATGAACGTGGTGTGAGTATGAATGCAGTCGAAATCGAAGAAGCCGTTTCGAGGCTCGCGGAAGCGCCCTTCGACCAAGAGGCTTTTCCTTATGCCTTCCTCGAAGCCTTCGGCAACAAGGAGACCACACTCAAACGGCTCAAGAGTGGAAACACGAACCAATCGGATCTGGCCGGCGCGGTACTCCAACGCAACAACATCCATCTCAAGGTCTGCCCGGAAGGCGAAGTGACGGCGACGCTCGCCGCTTTGCGGCAGAGTGCCGCGACCACTCGCCAGAAGGCCAAGTTCATCCTGGCCACCGACGGCAAAAGTTTCGAGGCGGAAAACCTCGTCGATGGTGAGACGGTCGCCTGCGATTACGCCGACTTTGAAAACCACTTCGGTTTCTTCCTGCCGCTGGCGGGGATCACCACGGTCAAGCAGATCCGCGAAAACGCCTTTGACATCAAGGCTACGGGGCGGCTCAACCGGCTCTACATCGAGTTGCTGAAGGTCAACCCGGACTGGGACACGGCGGCGCGCCGGGAGGAGCTCAACCATTTTTTCGCACGGTTGATTTTCTGTTTCTTCGCCGAGGATACCAACATCTTTCACAGCGGCCGGCTCTTCACCGCCACGGTCGAGCAGATGACCGACAGGGATGCGTCGAACACGCACGAGGTGCTCTCCGAAGTGTTCCGCGCCATGAATACGAAGATCGCCGACCGCGAGGCCGCCAACTTCCGACCCTGGGCCAGTACGTTCCCTTATGTGAACGGCAACCTCTTCTCCGGCAGTGTGGATGTGCCGCGTTTCAGCAAGATCGCGCGATCCTATCTGCTCCACGTCGGCAGCCTCGATTGGACGAAGATCAACCCCGACATCTTCGGCTCGATGATCCAGGCCGTGGCGGATGACGAGGAACGCGGTGCCCTGGGCATGCACTACACGAGCGTGCCCAACATCCTCAAGGTGCTCAATCCGCTTTTCCTCGACGACCTGCGGGCCAAGCTGGAAGAGGCGGGAGACAATGCCCGCAAGCTGCTGAATCTGCGACAGCGCATCGCCCGCATTCGCGTCTTCGATCCTGCGTGCGGCTCCGGCAATTTCCTCGTCATCGCCTACAAGGAAATGCGCGCCATCGAGGCGGAGATCAACCGCCGCCGCCGCGAGTCCGACCGCCGTTCCGAGATCCCGCTCACCAACTTTCGCGGCATCGAAATCCGTCACTTCTCCGCCGAGATCGCCCGCCTCGCCCTCATCATCGCCGAGTATCAGTGCGACGTGCTTTACCTCGGCCAGAAACTCGCTCTCCTCGAGTTCCTGCCGCTGGAGGCCGCCAACTGGATCACCTGCGGCAACGCCCTGCGGCTCGACTGGCTGAGCGTCTGCCCGCCCACTGGGACGGGAGTGAAACGCCGAGCCGATGATCTATTCAGCACGCCGTTGGATCAGACAGAGATCGATTTCGAGAACCAGGGAGGGGAGACCTATATCTGTGGGAATCCACCGTATCACGGTTCCACCTGGCAGTCCAAAGATGAAAAAGAGGATCTGGAACGCATATTTGAGGGCTCCACAAAGACGTGGAAGTCTCTCGATTATGTTGCGGGCTGGTTCATGAAAGCTGCGGCTTATGGACGGCAGACTGAATCAGTCGCAGCTTTTGTGGCGACGAATTCAATCTGCCAAGGGCAGCAGGTCTCAACGCTCTGGCCACTTCTTTTTCACATGGGACACGAAATTGCCTTTGCTTACACAAGCTTCAAGTGGGCGAATTTGGCGAGCAATAACGCTGGCGTTACGGTCGTGATTGTCGGAATCTCGAATCATGTTGGAGCTATCCGGCATCTTTTTTCAGTCGGTGCCGATGGAGCTTTGATCGGAAGAGAGACCGAAAACATCAATGCTTACTTGGTGCCCGCGGGCAATGTCTTTGTGAGGCCGACAGACAAAGTGCTCGGCAATATGCCCGAAATGGACAATGGCAATAAAGCTGTTGATGGCGGACATCTTTTACTTGAACCAGACGAGGTTTCAGCACTCAACCTAGATTCTGATCAGAAGAAAAGACTAGTACGGCAGTTCGTGGGGTCTTTTGAGGCAATCAATGGGAAGATGCGCTATTGCCTCTGGATATCCGATGCGTTGAGTTCACCTGCCATGCAAATCCCATCGGTGGCGATAAGAATTAAGGCAGTCGAAACCGAGCGTCTAAACAGCACGAAGAAACTGACCCGCGATACAGCAGCGCGGCCATATGCGTTCCAGCAGGTCCGTCAAGTTGGCAATGAGGTCTTGATCGTTGTTCCACGCGTGAGCTCCGAGAACCGCGAGTATTTACCGACAGCCCTCATGGAGCCGGGAACGATTATTTCCGACAAGTGCTTTGCACTTTATGACGCCCCGCTCTGGAACATGGCACTTATTGCCTCGCGACTTCATCGAGTTTGGATCGGTACCGTCTGTGTCCGCCTGCGGACAGATCCGTCTTACTCCAACACGCTCGGCTGGAACACCTTCCCCGTTCCCACGCTCACCGATCAAAACAAAGCCGACCTGACCCGTTGCGCCGAGGAGATCCTGCTGGCGCGCGAGGCGCATTTCCCGGCGACGATCGCCGATCTTTATGACCCCGACGCCATGCCCGCCAACCTGCGGGAAGCGCATGAGCGCAACGACGAGACGCTGGAGCGTATCTACATCGGCCGCCGCTTCAAGAACGACACCGAGCGGCTGGAAAAACTCTTCGAACTCTACACCCAGATGACCGCGCGGCAGGCTTCCGAAAAGAAGACGGGGACGAACCAGCCGGTCAAACGCAAAACCAAAGGGGTGTAACCAGTGTTGCCGCATCGTTCTTGTATTTATCCCGAAGGGATCGCAGCCATTAGCCGGTGGTTGAGCGCAGCGACACCACCGGTTCGCAATCGGCGCATGGAATCGACCCCGGAGGGGTCGCAGCATGATGACGCTCCAGGCTGCGCCCCCTGCCGGGGTCGAATGGAAAAGAATCAACCGACCGGTGGTATCGCTTCGCTCAACCACCGGCTAATGGCTGAGATCCCTTCGGGATCACGGAGTCGGAATCAGCCGGTCAAACGCAAAACCAAAGGGGTGTAACCAATGTTGCCGAACCTGTTTTGCATTGATCCCGGTTTTTGCATCTATCCCGAAGGGATCGCAGCCATTAGCCGGTGGTTGAGCGCAGCGACACCACCGGAACACGGTCCGCAGGAATCCCCCCGCATCCCGGAGGGATGCCAGCCTCACGGTTGCTGGCATCCCTTCGGGATGCAAAACCCGTTTCGTAACCGTTACCGGGGGCATCGCTTCGCTCAGCCCATACGCATCAAGTTAAGCACCAGGTCAATTGGCTGGGATTGTTGAGTAGCTGGAATGTACTGGGGTTTTTGCGTTGATTTTGTCGCGTGGTGCAGCGAACGGTTCGGCAGATGGTGTCGATGGC
>JBJXEX010000201.1:0-5775 GCA_046156195.1 Planctomycetaceae bacterium
TTGGTGCCGATCAAAAGCTTCTTCAGCGAACTCGACAAGTGGGTTCGTCGTCGTCTCCGGTCTTGCTACTGGAAACAATGGCGTCACCCGCGAACTCGCATCGCGAATTTGCGAAAGCTTGGCGTCAAAGAAGACGAAGCCGTCACTCACGGTGTCAGCAGCAAAGGCCCTTGGGTCATGTCCGCCAGCCAAGCGGTGCATCAAGCACTCTCGCTGGCGTTCTTCACTCAGGAAGGACTCGCGAGTCTCTTCACCCTCTGGAGCCAGCGTGCTCCCAAGTCTCGAACCGCCTAGTGCGGACCCGCATGCTAGGTGGTGTGGGAGGGGCCCCGGAGTAATCCGGGCCCCTATCCCGATTTGGCGTTTACGGTTTCCGTTCCTGGAGCACTTCTCGCAAGCGTTCGCAGGATCCTTCATGCGAGTTGGCTTGCCGTCGTCCGTCCCGGAATTCTGACAGCAGATCCCGCGATCGTTCTTGGGCTTCGCCGACGGTGACGGTGTTGAGTGGTCCCGCGCAGCAGCCCCATCAGTTGGTTGTGTGACTGTCTTTCGTGCGAGAGACCGACCGCTACTCGGCGGACTCATTGAGCCAGCGTCCCAAGATGGGGAAGGCGAGCGTCCCGTCAGCGGTGATGAGGCCGCGCCGCATGAGAAACCGGGTTTGGTTGCCGGTGAGTTCGGGCGTGCGGCTGGCGACGATCTGCTCGATGACTGGCCGCACGGCGAAGGTGGCTCCGCGCAGGTTCAGGCTGTCGCGGAAGAAGGGAGCGGCCTGCTCGAAGACGATGTGGTCCACGGTCTCGATGTCCTGGAGTTCCGCGCGGCGGCGTTTGATCGTATTCAGCGATCCGCCTGAGCGCGCAGATCGCGGAGCAGGTCGGCGAAGGCGGACTCGAAAGCGTCGTGGTTTTTCCAGTTCGAGAAGTCGGGGATGTGGTATTCGCGAATCTTCTCGGCGAGGTCTTTGCCGGTGTCGGCGTCGAAGCAGCTCCAGGCGCGGATGCGGTCGATGCTCACCAGCCGGATGGGGAACAGCTTTTTCCCTTGGCGTTGCTCGCGGAGTTCGGCCTGGCGAGCTTTGCGAATCTCGGTCTTCACCCATTCGCTGTTCAGGCTGTGCTCCGAGAGCACCAGCAGCAGGCGGTCGTTGACCTGGATGGCCCGGTCGATTTGCTCGATGAGTTTCTGGCCCCCTGCATGTCTTCCGGAGCGAACCAGACCCGCAGCTTTTCGCCACGCATCTTCTCGTGCAGCCGCCGAGCGAACTCCTCGTCCTGGCTGCGATCGCTGAGGAAGCACGATTGGTATTGAATCGGCTGCATCGTCCCGATGAGCGACGGCAGGTAGCTGATGAAATCCTCCGGAACGCCGCAACCGTGTAGAGCATGACGCTCAGACCGCTCACGACTGATGATGACGCCTCAATCAGGGCCGCGCGACTCGGAGCTAGCAGACAGATTGTCTCCGAGCGTTGCTTCGGGCAGCACTTCCTGAAGTAGCATTCGCTGTTCAGACGGAAGATCTAGCAACACACTTGAGTCGCGACTTTGCAAAAACTGGACTCCGACGTCGAACAATCGAAACGGGATCGACAACGGTGAATGAGATGCTTCGCGTCCAGTCTGGATGGCATCGTGCCACACGTCCCGCCATTGTCCCAAGGCATCGGGGCTGAGCGGAGACTCGCGCAGCAGAGTGAGACTCCGCACGAGTCCATCGCCGACATAACTCAACGAATCCACCTTTGCGTACAGACCGACAAGTTGCGTCACGCGTTCTCGCCACCGAGAAGTGTCCCAGCCGCCGCTCACGATGAGATGAATCATGACCTTCGTGTCGCCGCCGCATCCGTAGTTATTCGCCTGCG
Source organism: Planctomycetaceae bacterium (assembly GCA_046156195.1). Lineage (GTDB taxonomy): Bacteria > Planctomycetota > Planctomycetia > Planctomycetales > Planctomycetaceae > SXKJ01. The sequence goes on from JBJXEX010000201.1 coordinate 1,868, forward strand.
GTGGAAGCCGTTCAAGTGTCTCCGCCAGTTGTTGGAATCCAGACTCCCAACGGCCCAACGACCATAATGCTTCGACTCGATTGAATGCAGGATGGGCTAATTCGGGATCAATTTCGATGGCACGATCTAGCGACTCTAATGCCTCTTCGTTGCGATTCAGTGGAATCAACGTGGTTGCACGATTGCTCCAAGCGACAGCATCTTTGGGGTTTCGTTGAATGACTTTGTCGTAGGCTTCCAAAGCTTCATCGTATCGTCGCAACTTGTTAAGGCTATTGCCTCGGTTGAGCCACGCATCTGAGTCTAATGGTTCAAGTGTCATTGCCTTTTCGATGGCAGCCAGTGCTTCTTCGTTTCGCCCCATTTCGTGGAGAACGACGCCACGAGATAGCCAACCATCAAACTCATTCTGCTCGATTTGAATCAATTGGTCGAACGCCGCCAGCGCTTCGTCGAAGCGACGAAGTCTTTTTAGAACGGTGCCGCGATTATTCCACGCTAGGGCAAACAACGGATTGATCTGAATTGCACGATCATAGGCCGCCAAGCTCTCGTCATGGTGACGAGTAAGCGTGAGTACCGCGCCCAGATTATTCCACGCATCGGCGTCGAATGGATCGGCCTTGGTCGCATTCATGAAAGCTGTTTCGGCATCGTTCCATTGTTGTTGCATTGAGAAAGCGACGCCCAGTTGCAGCCAGTCGTCGATTGTGCCGCGAATGTGAGCGAGTTCTTCAAGCAACGGAGTGGCCTTCGCCCAACTTCCTGATTTGATGTGTGGACCAACTTCCGCGAGTAATTGATTGACAACGGGATTCTCTTGATCGCCGGGGGCGAGAGCAGCTTCGTAGTACAATCGAGTCAGCGGCTCATGGTCCGGAGTTGCGACGAGTCGATCTCGCAATTCAGCGGGGCGGAACCAAAGGCGAAGAAAATCGACTACGAGCCGGACGAGTTCGCGCTGGTTGTCCTTCACCTCGACAGACATGCGCAACAGCGGTTCGGTCAGTTCATAGTTAGATTCGCGACCGCGAGTATCACTGCGGACATATCCCAGGTCGGTCAATTTCTTGAGTTGACTCGATGCTGTGGACTGAGTGATGAAGACCTTCGCGGCGATCTTCTTCACCGGCAACGGACGCACGGAGCGGCAGAGACACTCGACAATTTCTCGCTGCTGCGCCGAGAGCCATCGCAAACGCTCTTGATAGTACGGCGTCAGTTCATCGAGCAGTCGTTCAAACGCCGGAACGAGTTCGTCGAGCGAATCCTTCGTGAGGAACTGTGACAGCACGACATAGACGCGGTGATTGCCTCCCGAAAGATGATGAATCGCACGGATTCGTCCTCGACCCTCCGGGGTATGCAGAAATGAAGCCAGCTCGTAGTCACGCTGCGCTGTCGCCACGTTTTTCAGCAACTGCATGGCATCGTCGACGGAGAGCGGTTGCAGGTGCTCGATTTGAAAGAATCCAAAGAAGGGAGACGAACGCAACTGGACTCCACCAAAAAGCTGCTGCGATGTCGCAACCAAGCTGGTCGTCGGATGTTCTTGAAGAAAAGCTCGCAGTCGCTTTTGGCCCTCTGGACCAAGCCCCGCAAAGACGGCGTCGAGGTTCTCGACAAACACCAGCAGCGTTCGTGACGCTGGCTTCTCAGACTCTGGTGGTGAGCCACGCTTCTTAGATCGTTGCGGCGGCGGTTTCGGCTCGGCAACCGCGTGACTGTTTGGGTTGAGCTGCCGCAAAAGCAAACGCCCAAGCTGCTCGGCGGCGTGCTCTGGATTCTGTCCCAGTAGCTCGTCATGAGATGCTTCGGTGAACTCGCCGGGATACTTCTTCCTCAAGGCCGAATGTACTCGCAGCAAGAGCTTGAGCCATGAGGTCGTCGTGTCATCCTCGTTGAGCCAAGCGACACGCATTTTGTCTTTGAGGTCGGCTTCATGATCCACCCAGTCAAATAACATCGAAACCAGATGGGTCTTGCCGAAGCCGCGCGGCCCGATGAACAGCAAATGATGCTTATTCCCCGTTAAGACACTCTCGCGAATGCGTTCCTGCGTGTCCGCCAGGAGTGCATGCCGCTGGACGAAGATCTGACGCAACAAGTCCGGATTGGTCCGGCTGGGAGTAAATCGTGAAATAAAGGATGTGTCGGGCATGGACAGTCTCGGTGTTCGTGCAATGTCTCGCGAGCCGTTGATGAAAGCTGACCGAAATCACAAACGACGGAGAATGACGGACGCGGCCAGTAATTCCCGGAAGCAGTTACAGTTCCCGGCTCAATCGCCACCATTGCCTGATCAGCGGAAAGCGGAATTCGTAGCCCTGTTCGGCTCGCTGGATGTAATGGTCCAGCGTCAGTGCTCGGAGCAGCGTGAGCAATGACTCACGGTCAAAGTGTTGTTGGGACTTGACGGCGGCCAAGAGTTGGTCGATGGACTTCGGCTCTGTGGCAAGAGCGAGGCTGTCGAGGACATTGAGCACGATCTCGGTTTGGCCTGGATAGTACGTTCCGAGGCGGTCGCGATAGTGCTGAAGCTCCCAGGGATCATTGCCGTCCCGCGACTGATCGCGCACGGCGGCATCGATTTGAGGTGGGTTGGCTTTCTGCCCCGTTTGCTTCAGGTATCGAGCAATGTGATGGATGTAAAACGGCACATGGTCGGCCGCCATCGCCATTGATTCGGCGGACGCATTCCGATTCGCCGGTTGCAAGTTTTCACCGTCGATCAGTTTGCCGGCAAGTTCGATCGCATCGTTCGGGGCCAGGGGGGTGACCTCGATCTTGCCCATGTCGTTGAACGGCGCGTTCGCATAGCCACTGCTCTTCAACCGGCGCAAGACGTGATGCAGGCCGATCGACCCGGTCAGGACCATGCGGAAGTTTCGGTGAGTCTGCCGCAACGAGCGCAGCACATCCAAGACCTCACCGGCGACGTCGCCAATGTTGTCGAGCATGAACGGCATCTCGTCCCAGAAAAATACGAGACGTCGATCACCTTGCTCGGCTAGCAAATCCTCAATCGCTCCAATCAACACGCTCTTCCAAACCGGCTCGCTTCGTCCGGGAAGTTTGACGATGCCACCAACCTCTGTTCCACCGGCGGCCTCAAGTGCTTGCTTGGCTCGATTTGCGGTCTTCTTCCAAAGGCCCAAGTGCTTTTGGACGTCCTGGTAAACTGCGGCTGCAAACTCGTTGGCCGAGTGGAACTGTTCCAGGTCGCGCAGCACGGCAATCCAGCCGTCCGGAGCTTCGGCCTGCATCTTGCGGATGACCGACGTCTTTCCAATTCTCCGCTCCGCCGAAATCACGAGGCTTTGTTGTTCGAGGATGGCCCAAGCGTTTCGAACCACCTGATCCCGTCCGAGAATGCAGGAGACATCGATCTGGCCACCGGGGTTCGCCTTCATTGCCAACTCCTGTCAATATACGATAACTATGACGCACGATGAGTTTGGCGCATTATCTCTGGGGCAAGCAATCACGCAAGTCGAATTCTCGCGGAATTAACGACAAGTGCAGTTGTCAGCGGCGAACGTCGGCAATTTCTCACAATAGACACGCAGGCGATGACCGCGAGCGGCAAGAGCACCTTGTCGCACGGAGCGTTGGCCGGCGGCAACTCCCCCTTGGCGAACGCTCGCAGGTGACGGTCCGCCTCCGCATTGAACTCGGTCTCATTCGCGAAGCCGTGAGACAGAACCTGCCGCGACTCTTCGAGCGACTTGCGGAAGTCGAGCACCTTCTGAAGCTGCGGGCCGGGATCGGCCATCGACGACGAATCAATGTGCTTGAAGAAGACGAAGATCTCCGGGGCCTGATCCCAAGATTCGCAGTAGTCTCCGCGAAATTTGCAGGACGCTGCTCGGCTGCCACCGTTGCAAATCCCGACGCGGCATTCGCGG
>JBJXEX010000223.1:0-10955 GCA_046156195.1 Planctomycetaceae bacterium
AGACTTTGTCAGCCCGGCTCATCGAATTAACAAGAAACTGTTTCATCAACATTGGCTTCACAATCTCTACTTGTCCGCCTCAATGCGCGGCTTTCACACCGCTACCTAGATTCCGTTAGAGTCAGAAACTATCCAGCAGGTTTGTCATGGTATTGCCGTCCCAAATTGGCGCGGTGCGATGTGGCACCGCCGATTGATGAACCGGTTGTTCCGGAAGGTGATTCTCCTCGCACTCGTCGTGCCAGAGCCGGCGTGCTGGTATTAACTGGCGAACTCGCTGACGGATCGGCCCGATTTCACGGTTCGCTATCATGGGGATGGAAAACCGCAATCGGTTGCTGTCCGGCCAGGTTGTTCGTTGAGCAATCATTGATCTCCCTCACGCAGGAATGAGGCTCGAATATGCCAACCTTGTTGGTGATTGATGATGATTGCTCGGTGCGACACCTCGTCGAGAATGGCCAGCAAGTCCGAACTCGTAACGGCCGAGAGAATGGCCGCGCTCGCCGCACCGGATCGCAGCATTGTGAATCGGATTCAGATCGAGCGAGATGGACAGTTTCTGCGAGTCGATGGTTCGAGCGAAGGTTCGCCAGCGGAACTCAGACGTCGCTTCATGGATGTGCTGGCAGCGAAGTTTCCACCGGAGAACCTGCGGGAACTGACCCTGACCGCATATCACGTCGGCGATCCCGCGGCCTGGGTCGTGGTCGTCGAAGGGACGGTTCCGTCGATGCGAGATTAATTGGCTGTCAGTGAAACGCTGTTGCTCGGCACTCCGGCTGCTGCGGCTGTGATCAATCGCACGCATGTGATGCGCGAGCTGATTGCGGTCGCTCAATCGGATGTCAGCGTGCGTGGGCCACTTGGATTCTTCGGGGTCGAGGTGAATCGACGCGGAGGAGTCGCTGTGGATCTCGGTCCGTTGGCCATCCGGGCAGGCCGAGGGAACCGTGTGGTCGCACAGGTGACCGACGACCCGCTGGTGCTGGATCAGTACCTAACGGCTGTCCGATCTGATGCGGACCTGCGAAGCGCTCAATTCCAACCGCGTGTGTTGAGTGGAGTGCTCACACTCGAAGGACGGCTGAAACCGGCTGACAAGATGCGAGCGGTGACCCTCGCTCAAACGATCTTTGGCGTTCGCGGAGTGGTTGATCGCACCGTGGTATTGGAAGGCGAACCAGCTTTTTACCGCGAGTCGGATTTGACCGCGTACCTTCGCTATCGAATCGGCGAACATGCCGCCGCGCGAAACATCGAATTACTACCGGCTTCGAATGAGCGATCCAAGCTTCGCGCCTCGTTTCCAACCAGCTTTCACGCGGCTCTGGCAACGAGGGTGATCGCGAATGACGCCGCATTGTCGGAACTCCCGATCGAGCGTGAGTTTCGCGAGGAAATGCCAGCCTCGCCGCAGGAGATTCCTCAACCACGATGACGTTGAACACGGAGATCAGCGAGAGGCTGTTGACACCATGCCGATCAGCAGTTTGCCCCGCGCGTGGAATGTGCCGATCGGCGTGGCTGGAAAAACAGAGCGTGCCGCCCTCCAACACGATCAGTTCGCCAGGAAAGAAACTTTGCCAGCCGGCGGCGCTCAACGGGCAGGTGGCGATGACGTAGCCGTGGTTGAGGGCTTGATGCTCGACGTTCTGCATGTCGATTTCGACGGTCGCGTCCTCCAAGTGCCGCGCCTGCCCCTCGGCGATACGGAGCTTGCGCAGACTCAGCCCCTTCCAGCCCGCAGCGTCGTGATAGCCGAACAGTCGATGTCCATCCGACAGCAGGCAGTTCAGCTTGCCTCGCCGATTCAGTTCCGCCAGTTGTTGATGAAGCCAGTGCCAGCTTGGCTCATCATTCAACAAGTCGTTGCGTTGGGCGAGCTGCTCCAAGAGAGAACAGAACAGATGCTCAGAATCGGTGCCGCCGAGCGGCCGAAATCGCCCCAAAGGCAATTCGTGAAAGTCCGCCAACGTCCCGTTTTGAGCGAAGCAGAATTCCCGCGCGGCAAGTTCTCGGCTGAAAGGATGCGTGTCGGCGCGAGTCGGCGGACCTCCCGTCGTTTGATGTCGCACATGGGCGACATACAGCCGCGAATTCAGGCCGTGATAGTTTTCCAAGAATTGCGTGAACGAACTCTGCCGCCACTCCAACGGCTCCTTGACGACGGCTAGCGACTGATCGGGATACCACGCCGATCCCCAACCGTGAGCATTCTCCATATCGCGCAAAGCAAAGGCGCGAATGGAAAAGTCGGCGGAAATCGGCCGGTCGAAAGACAACCCCATCAACTCACACATGAGAATTCCTCTCGTCGTTTACGGCGTTCGGTCGGAGCCGTGCGCGATGTGTGTTCGGATGGCTTCATCATACCAACAGGCAACCAAACACCTGCGCCCCGGAACTCGATTGACGACAGGACTGATTCACTACGAATGCCCGCGTCGAACCGTCATAGATAAAGAAAAGCTGAGCGGGGCCAGCCCGAAGGCTGGCCCCGTACTCAGCGATTCACCAGGGTTGATCGCACCTGCACGAGTTCTCGCAGCGAGTAGCACAGATGAAACACGAATCGGTGACACGGTCATTTGCCCGGCGTGTTGTCCGTGTTCGATCTGTGTTTCATCCGTGGCAACGCCAATTTGTTTCGAGCCAGTCGCGTTCCGCCGCCAGTGCGGCCGATCGGGACTCGAAGGGACCAAGAAGGGGACCGCCGACCGGAGAGAGGTCGGCGGTCCAGTGGCCGGAATCCGTCGGCTCGACGTGCGAACCGCGCGCGATGGTCAGTTGCTGTGACACAACATTCGACAGTTCATGACTGCGTTGCCAACCGGTAATCTGTCGCGGTCGATCGTCCCGTGTGGAATCGCTTTTGGAAGGGAGTTCTCATGTCGTCCGAGAACCTGCCCGCGATTGGCGATCAGCCCTTTGAATCGCTGAAACAGCTCACTCCGCACGGGGCTGAATACTGGAGCGCTCGCGATCTGCAACCGCTGCTGGGTTACAGCCAATGGCGGCGGTTTGAAGGAGCCATCCAGAAGGCCATAACCTCTTGCGAGCAATCGGGAAATGAGCCGGCCCATCATTTTGCCAGCGCCGGCAAAATGATCGCCGTCGGCAAGGGCGGACAGCGAGAAGTTCCCGACTTTCAGATGTCCCGATTCGCCTGCTACTTGATTGCTCAGAACGGCGATCCTCGAAAGCCAGAGATCGCGCTGGCGCAAAAGTATTTTGCTATCCAGACGCGGCGGCAGGAACTCTCCGATCAGCAGGCTGCGGACCTGGAACGATTGGAGCTTCGCAAGCAGGCGTCGGAAGAATTCAAGATGTTGACGGGAGCAGCGTGCGATCCAAACGCACAACGATGTTGGCAAGGAAGTCCGCGCCGCGATTCAACGCATCGGCGGCACTCTGCCCGAAAACATTCCCCCCGCCGAGCACATCCAGCAAGTCGAGCAGCGAGTGCAAAGCACATCGCCCAAGTTGGTGCTCGATGAATCCGACGCACGCGGACTATCGCAGGTGCCGAGCGGTTCGGACACGACGACAGAACCGGATACCTCACGATTCATTCCTTGAGTAACCCCCGCAATGATTCCAAAGCCGTCGCCACGATCTGGCTGGTTTTGATCAATCAAATCTGCCGATCGAGTGGCTGGTTTTGAACTGCCGAATGACAGAGGAGAGTCTCAGTCGAGTCTTGGCGGAATCGGCGGGCGGGTTGATGTCGCGACAGACGGCCTGGCAGGTACTACGTCAATCTTCATGATGTTGGCCACCGACAGCGGCACGGCTCACAGTCCGGTGGTGAAGGCGCGGTGGAGCAGCGACTGAAAGAGGTGCTCCGCCTGCCGCAACGACTCCCGCTGCACCGCCCGCAGACGCTCGTGACGAGACACCAGCGACACGAACTGCTGTTGCAGCGCGCGCGGCGGGACAATGACGTTCAACTCATAGACATCATCATTGCTGAGATTTGCCTGCCGCACTCCGCGGTCGGCTTTGAGCAGTAGTGCTTTCAGTCTTGGACTTTTCAGAACATGGAAGAGAAACGATGGCAACAACTCATCGTTGATGAAACGAACTTTGGCAACACGCTGGTTAAGAAACCAACGCGGATATGCGTTCGAGACAATGCACAAATTGCCGTAGTCGTCTTTGCCTACCGTGCCGGTCAAAGTCATGAGCATGTCGCCGGGATAGATTAGGAATCGTTCGAGACTGTGGGCCATTTCCTGCGGCAGGAAGGTAATGTCCGAAAGAACGATGTCGCCTTTGTTGGCGTTACCGATTCGGATGAGGGGAATGCCAGCGTTTACAAAGTCGGAACTTTGAAAGGCGTATCCACCGAGAAGAACGATCTGCTCAGCAAGCGGTCGCACTTTGAAACAATGCGGGTTGATGACCGGATCGCCGAAGAGTTGTCGGAAGGCGGCGGGGAGGAAGGAGTCGCTGAGTTCGAGGGCGTAGCGGCGGGTGCGGCGTAGCCGGTCCGCCTGCTCCAACACCCCCGCGATCCGCTGCTGCTCCGACAACGGCGGGAATAGCAAGAGTTGTTCGTAAGCGTCATCACGGTTCAAGCCGGGCACCGCGGCCGACTTATTGAGTCGTGTCAAATCGAGTTTCACGAGCGCATGGAAGAGCCACTTCATATCGCAGGGCAGCTTCGTCTTATCGACGAAGTACGTCGTGTCGATCGGGAAACATGGAACGTCGCTCCAATTGATTTCGCCGATCGACCCTTTCCGACCAATCACAATCGTTGGACCGCTCGTGTTCGCTTCGTTGTGCCAGCCCACAATCCCATTTGAACCGAAGACAGGAACATGGCCCGGTTGACGACGATCTTCTTTGAGGCTGTCGCCGTAATGGAACTCGCAGACATCGCCAAGTTGCACGGTTCGCGTCTTCATTTCACGACGCCTCGGAAACTCAGCGACAACGGGGCGCAAGACGCCTGATCGGGACAGCGGGCGTGCTCGTACTCCGAAGGAGTTCTGTCACATAGCCCAGGGTTGCCGCGCTTCGCGGCTACCCTGGGATTCAGACCCGGCCGATCTCTGTACCCCAACGGGGTTCCGTCATCTCTGCCGTTCTCGAAGGCCGCAACTCCTGCGGGGAACGCGGGGTCGGGTGTGCGAATTTCAGATTTTGCCGTCATCGACTTTTCCACGTCCCAAGCCCTCATCGGCAAAATCTGAAATTCGCACACCCGACCCCTCACGCGCGCACTCACGCTCCCACCTCAATCACCTGTCCCGGTTGAAGTGTCGGCAACAGCGCGAGCACTTCGGGCATCAGCGGGCTGGTGTCTTCCAGACGATTGGAGACCGCTCGCAGAGCAATCACGGCGAGCCTGATCGTCGAGAGGTTCTGCTGACTGGCCATTGAACCGTCCATTGTCAGCAGTACGTCAAAGCCCTCATCGGCCGCTCGTTGGAGCAGCCGTCCGTTCTTGAGGCCCGCCCAGCCGAGCAACGGCACCGAACGAACCTCGTGGCCCGGCAGGAATCGCTCCAAGCGCCAGTTCAAATTCTCGTCGAGCAGGATTCGCATGTCAGACGCATTCCAGAATCTCGTGCTCGACCAATTCCAGAACCGCCAGGACTTGCTCTCGCTTCACGCTGGGAAACCCGTCGAGGAACACCTCAATGGAATCACCCGCCTTGAGATGATCGAAGAGACTTTCAAACGGCACGCGCGTGCCCACAAAGACGGGTGTCCCGCCCATGATCTCCGGGTCTGAGTGAACGATGCCGTTCAAATCCATCGTCTTCATGTGTGCTGTCCTCCGGGCAATGAAGATAGCAGACTTCGCAATTCATTGCCCGCCGTTTCTTCCAGTTGTTGCATTCGCTCCAGCGTGATGGCAGGTTGTTCGTAGAAGACGTCTTCGTGCTCGACCTGCCGGTAGCGGCTGGCGGAGAGGTCGTAGTTTTGGGCGACGACTTGCTCCTTCGTGACCCAGAACTGGCGGCCGAGTTGGTTGATCTCCTGCTCCAGCGGCGCGATGCGCGATTGCAGTTCGGCGAGTTCGGCTTCGGCTTGTTCGCGCGCGGCGCGGGCGGTGTCGGCGGGGGAGGGAATCACAGGCGAGCCGCCTACGCTACGGTCGGCGACAACTTCCTCGAACTTCAGGCGGTGGATCGTGGCGTGGTGTTGCAAGCGGTCGGCTTTGAGCGGGGCGATCTCTCGCTGCAACTCGGCGAGGCGGGCGTCGCGCTTCTTCTGGAACTTCGCGTCGTGGCGATGCTGCCAGCAGGCGAGCAGGTCGGGGATGTCGTTCTCCGGCACGCGCTGGCGTTTGTCGTCGAGCGAAAAACCATCGTGCTCCATGTCGTAGAACCAGATCCGCTCGGTGGCCGCTCCCTTCGTGAACAGCAGCACGGCGGTCGAGACTCCCGCATACGGCCGGAACACACCGGACGGCATCGAGACCACGCCGTCCAGCCGATGCTCTTCGATGAGCTTTTTGCGAACGTCCACGTGCGCGTTGGACGAGCCGAACAACACACCGTCCGGCACGATCACCGCCGCGCGGCCGCCGTTCTCCAGCAGTCGCAGGAAGAGATGCAGAAACAGAATCTCCGTCTTCTTGCACTTGGTCGGCAGCGACGGGTTCACGTCGGCCGAGTCGATGGCTCCCTTGAACGGCGGATTCGCCAGCACGACGTCGTAGCCCCGCTCCTCGTTGAAGTTCTTCGAGAGTGTGTCGGCGTAACGGAAGCGCGGCGAGTTCAAACCGTGCAGCATCAAGTTCATGCTGCCAATGCGGAGCATGGTCATGCCCGAATCGTTGTCGAAACCGGTGAAGCCGTCCGTCTGCGCGAAGTCGTATTCGTCGCGCGTCAGCTTGCTGCCGGTCAGTCCGTGCGGCCAGCCTTCCTCGTCAAAGCTCAGGTCGCGCGGATCGGTGTGGCTTTCGAGCAGATGCTGCCACGCATTGACCAGAAAGCCGCACGTCCCGGCGGCCGGATCGCAGACACGCTCGCCCGGTTTCGGGTCGAGCATCTTGACCATCATGCGAATGACATGGCGCGGCGTCCGAAACTGGCCGTTGGTCCCGGCCGTGTTGAGCTTGCTCAGCAGGTACTCGTACAGATCGCCCTGCACGTCCTGGTTCTGAGCGGAGATTTCCAAGCCGTCGATCGCCTTGCAGGCTTCGATCAGCAGGCTGGGCTTGTTGATCTTGAATTCGGCATTCGCCATCTGCTCGCCGAACGATCCGGCCTGCGCACCGAGGTTCTTCAAGAACGGAAAGACTTTTTCCTTCACTTGGTCAAGAGCCTCTTTGGCGGAAAGCTGGCTCCAGTGCGACCAGCGTAGTTCCTTGTCGGGAAACAACGGCTCGGTTTTCTTGCGACCAAGTCGCGCGGAGCGCTCGGCGTCTTGCTCGCGCTCGTCCAACTGCTTGAGGAACAGCAAGAACGACAACTGTTCGATGGCATCGAGTGGATTGGACAATCCACCGGACCACAGCTTGTCCCACAGGGCGTCGATCTTCGAGCGAAGTTGCGAATCAGTGAGCATGGAATCTCAAATCAAACGTGGGGCACCTTTTCAACGTGCCCGTTTAGGTTTCCGAGCACGTTGAAAACGTGCTCCACGAATCAGACAGCCAACCGTTCTGTCAGTTGGACCAGTTCGCGGACTTCATCCGGCGTGAAGAGCCGCTCGACGGCGTTGCGGCCGAAGTTGGTCAGCGGCGGATCGTACAGATCGGCTTCGGACAAACGGCGCTTGGTCAAGAAAACTTCCTGCACAGCTCGCAGGAATCGGATTTGGTCGGCGTTGTAGTTGTGGTTGGTGACGTGTGTTTCAAAGCCTCCCGCGACGACCGCTTCGTAATCGGGGATCGCTTCCAGATCGAGCACATGCCGAACGAATCCCAGGAATCCCAACCGGTTGTCGAGGTTCAGGCCGTAAGCCTGTCGCGCGGTCTTGGCCGAAAGCTGAATGTCTCCCTCGGCGAGTTCGTGGTGGAGGACACGCTCCAAATCGACGAGCTGCTCTTCGGTCGGTTGGCCGCCGTCACGAAATGTGGTCAGCGCCGGATGTGTATCGGCGATGCCGACGATTCGCGCTTCGACGCGGCGGCGGTATTCCTCGACATGCACCGGCTGGCCGGTCGGGCCGATGAGCAAATGCCCTTTGGTTGCGATGAAGTCGGGCAGGTCGATCTTGAGAAGCGGATTCTCGATATCGCGCCGCCGCTTCATCTCTTTGGCCAGATCGTCGATGAGCTGCTTCAACTGCGGCGGCGTGGCCCGCGCCAGATCGCTCGACAGCGCGAGCGTGATCGACGGTTGATAGTCCGGCTTCTGCAACACGTCCTGCGGCAAGCGGCGCACGTCCTTGCCAATCGACTCCAACAGTCTGAGCATTGGCTGTGGCAGCTCGGTGGCCGTCGGCGACAACATGAGGATCATCAGGTTGAGCCGCTCAACCTTGTGCGTGAAGGTCTCGGCCGCGATGTCCACATCGGGAACGAATCGCAACAGCGGCGCGACCTTGAGACGCAGGAAGTCGAGCTGATCTTGTTCCAGGTGCGACCAAAAGCCGTCAGTCCACGCGGACGCGACCTCGGCCCAAAGCTTGCGGATCGAAAACGATTCGGTCGGGACTCGACCGAGCATCGCTCGGCAGTCGCCGATCGCCTGTTGATGGGCGGTGCCGTCGCGATCGCCGAGCGTGACTTCCAAGATGTCGAGCCGCGTGTTGAACAGCTTCACGAGTAACGGCAGTTCGGCCTCGATCGGCTCGTCCGCTTGCTTGCCGAAATCGTTCTGCCAGAAATCGACGATCAGGAATTCGGTCTTCTCGCCATTCGGCAGGCGGTCGAAGAAGCGGCATGCTTCCTGGTTTCGTGTGCCTCGGCCAATCATCTGCCACAGCTTGATCCGCGATTGCACCGGCTTCATGAAGACGAGGTTGACGACCTCCGGGACATCAATGCCGGTGTCGAGCATGTCGACCGACACGGCGATGCGCGGCTTGTCCTGCTTCTTGAATTTGGTGATCAGCCCATCGCCATACGGCCCGTCGTGAACTCGTTCGACGCCGTGATGGATGACCTGCAACATCCCGACGTGCTGCGGATACATCTCCTCGAAGACATCGCGAATCCTCTCCGCGTGCTTCTTCGTCATGGCGAAGACGATGGTCTTGCCCGGCAGGTTGCCGCCCCGGTCTTTGATGCAAACCTCCATGACCTCTTCCCACTGCCGCCGCAATGTGTCTTCGTTGGAGACGATCACTTCGATATCGGTGCCGGAATAGTCGAGCGCATCCGGGTCGATCCCGCCGGCAATCAGCGTGTTGCGATCCTCTTCACTGAGGTCGGCACCTTGAATGCCATCGCGCTGAAAGCCGGTCTGAGCCTGATACAGCCGGAAATCGACGAGACGCCTTTCCTCCACGGCCGTCTTGTAGGTGTAGAGAAATGTGGGAATCTGATCGTGGCAGCCAAAGACTTGAAACGTATCGCGACCAATGAAGTCGGCCGGCGTGGCGGTCAGGCCAACCATCCGCGCGTCGAAGTACTCGATGACCTCGGTGAAGCGGTTGAAGATTGAACGGTGAGCCTCATCGAAGACGATCAGGTCAAAGAAGCCGGGACTGAATTGCTCAAAGCAGCGTCCCATCGTCTGCTGCGTGGCGACGTACAGACGCTTGTCTTTGTCGATCTTGGCGGTCCGAACGCGGACTCGCGGTTCATGTGGCAAATACGTCTTGAAGCCGTCGTTCAATCCCTGTTCGACCAGCGCGTCACGATCGGCCAGAAACAGAATCTTCTGCGCCCACGAACTGCGCAGGAAAACGTCGATCAGCCCCATCGTCGTCCGCGTCTTGCCGGTCCCCGTGGCCATGACCAACAACGCGCGACGCCTGCCGGTGTTGAATGCCTCGGCCACGCGGCGGATCGCTTCATGCTGATAAGCTCGGTCCACGATCGCGTTGTTGATCGTGGTGTCAGCGAGCGATTGCCGGTTCTCGCGGATGAATTTCAGGCGTTCGAGATCGTCCGGCGTGAAGAAGTTCGCGACCTCGCGCGGATGAGCGAGTCCGACCTCCCAGAAGTAGTGATTCAAGCCATTCGACATAAAACCGAACGGGGCGAAGGACTGAGTTCGACCGATTTCGGCGACATATTGCCGAAGCTGCTCTTCACCCTCACGCGGATCGCGCGCCGTGCGTTTGGCTTCCACAACGGCCAACACTTCGCCGGAGCCTTCATACAAACAGTAATCGGTGAAGCCGTTCCACGGAGTGGGGTCGTAGCCTGCGACAGGCACCTCGAAACGAACTCGCGTGCGGTCGCCGAGTTTCCAATCCGCTTTCGCCAATTGCGGGTTGATCAGTGCGGCTCGCGTTTGTGCTTCGTTCAAGTCCATTCAATGACGATATCACGCCAAGTAGTCTTTCACCACGCGGCCAGACGCGGCATCGCTCACGCCCACGGCGTGAACCGCAGCGTCGGTCGTCGCGGTGGCCGTCGCGTGCGACACAGTTCCCACATCAGCCGTCTCGTCGTCGGACTCTCGGCACTCATCGCAGCTTTCATCATTGAGACACTCCTGACAAAAGCCGCGTTTGCATCCGACGCAGTCGGAAAGACAGTTGCGGCAGAACCGGATATCGCAGCCGTGGCACGCACCACGGCACGCAGCACAGAAATTCCCCTCGCAGTCGGAACACATCCCGCCGCAGTCGGAGCACAAGGTGATTTCACAATCGTCGCAGGAACGAGAAAAGGTGTCAGGAACGAATGGCACTGCCGTTAGCGCCGCAATGGTTTACGGCGAGCATTACGAGCCTTCGGTATACTATCGTCAAGTGCGTCACTGGCGGAGCGAATGACGAGAGCAGCTTGGCTGTCTGCGCGCACACGCTCAGACAAGCCTCGTTGCGAGGTCGAGTGGCAGAACGGAGGTGCCGAGAGGAGCGGTGTT
>JBJXEX010000179.1:0-9328 GCA_046156195.1 Planctomycetaceae bacterium
CGGCGGCGATCGGTCGCTACACGGTCGCGCGGCCCGGCAAATGGCATCTCTGGGTGCAGTTCAAGAACATCGATTACTTCGAGTACTACTCGATTCACGCCAACACCGAGACGGGGCAGCGAGCCACTTGGGAACGGACCGAACGGCTCTATCCGGGCGGTCGCGCGGCGTGGGCGAAAGTCGGTGCGGTCGACATTCCGGAGATGACTCCGCAGCAAGTCGCCGCTCATCAAGCGAAGGCCGCGAAGGGGGTCTTCATCGACAACGGCGAGCCCGTGTTCGTGAGTCGCGTCGGCGACTGGAAGCAGGACGGGCAGACCTTCACCAACACCGCACCGACGTCGTTCCTGTGGGCGTCGAGCGGACTGAAGGCCGGCGAAGATTTTCAGATTCGCGCGCGGCTCACATTGACCGAGAAGCCTGATCCCGGCAGCGGCTTCTTCTTCCGTGATCAGATCGGCCTGCGCGACAACTTCATCGACTTCGACGGCACGATCGTCGGCCCGTCGTTCGAGCCGGGGGCGAAGCAGAACCTGCACGAGCACATCCGCGCGAACGAACCGTTCGATCTGGAGATCGCTCGCGAAGGTGCGTCGCTTTCGATACGCGTCAACGGCAAAGACGCGGGGAACGCGAAGCTGGTCGATCAGCCGAATCGCCGCTTTGGCTTTCGCACCGGCAAGAACACGCTCCGCATCCATTCGTTCTCGGCGACCGGAAACCTCGACGACGGACTGACGATGCAGCGCGAAATCAACATCGCGATTCTCATCAACAAGTACATCAACCCGCGCACGTACCGCGGCGTCTATCGGCTCTTCATCACCGACGATGCCGACTACAAGCCCGAAGGAAACCTGCTGCCCAAGCCGAGCCTCGCTCGTTACGAATCGCAACTGCGAGCCGCCGGCGGAACGCACGAAACCGGCTACGTGATGAACCTGTCGCCCGGCATCGGCTCGATCACGCAAACGTGGATGCCCGGTCCCGAGCCCGCTCGGCCGACGCTCGCCATGCCGCTGGTTCGCGACACGACGCGCTCCGCAAGTCTGTTCTTTCGCAACGTCCGCAACGAACCGCTCGTGCTGCGCATCACGCCTGAGTCACTGACCAGCGGCCAGCAAACCTTCGCCGATCGCATTCGTTGGCGAGCGGTCGGCTTCGCTCCGTACGG
The DNA here is from genome assembly GCA_046156195.1 of Planctomycetaceae bacterium. Classification (GTDB taxonomy): domain Bacteria; phylum Planctomycetota; class Planctomycetia; order Planctomycetales; family Planctomycetaceae; genus SXKJ01. The sequence continues at coordinate 1,175 of JBJXEX010000179.1, forward strand.
CGACGGCCGCGAAGAATGGACGCCGTTCTTTCTGCTACGTCGTCCGTTTCTGATCATCCCGCCGCGCAGTGCGGCTCAAGCGTGGCTGACGTTCGACTCGACCGGCGTTCCGCCCGGTGAATACTCCGCCGCGATCCGCATCGAGGCGACGGACCTCGCGGGGAAGACTCGCTTCCCGATGCGCACCATCGCGACGAGCGTCAGCATTGCCGACCTGCGCATCGAGCCGCAGCAACCGATCCTCGTTCACGGTTGGGTGAACCCGCCGCCGGGCGAGCAGTACCTTGTCGACTGGTTCAAACGCTTCAACGTGTGGCAAGGGCCGTTCTTCTCGAAGGCCGAGATGACGAAGTACGGACTCCAGCAACAGATCTGGTGCCAGCGCGGCGGGGACGCGAAGCAGATCCGAGACACCATCGCCCAAGCGAAGGCGAAGGGCTTGGGTCACGACGATTGGATGATGTCGGTGAACGACGAACCGACCGGCAAGACGCCCGCCGAGTTGGCCGACTACTTGGCAATCGGCAAGCTGATCCGCGAGATCGACCCGCAGCTCAAGATCACGATGAATCCCGGCGAGGCCGCCAACGCCGCGACGTTCCAGATCCTGCAACCGCTGGTCGATGTGTGGAACCCGTACAAGCTGCATCTGTCGTATGGCCCGAGCGGCCGCGACTACTTGAAGAAGCCGTGGATCTGGTACACGACGCCCTGTTACCAGGACAAAACGCCCGGCATCGCCGCCGAGATGTACGAGCAGATTCGCTCAGTCCTCAGTCAACCGGCCGACTGCCGAGGCACCGCGTTCTTCGCTCCGTACTATCCCTGGCGCGACCCGTGGGACACGGCCTACGAGCACATCAAAGACGTCTCGGTCTTCGTGCTCCCGTCACGTCACGGCCCCGTCGCGACGCCCGCATGGGAATCGATCCGCGAAGCCGTCCAACACGCCAACCTCGCCCGCATGGTCCGCGAACGAGCCAAACCCGACGACCCCACCGCCAAACCCCTCTGGGAAACCGGCAGCGTCGAAGCACTCCGCGACTGGCTGCTGACGCATCAGCAGACGCGCTAGCCTTGGACTGCGGCAGCCTGCTGCCGCTTTCCGTCCAACAGCCCGCTGTTGGACGGGTACTCCGATGACCATTCAAGTCCCTCAGCAGCAGGCTGCTGAGGCCAAAGCGGCAGCAGGCTGCCGCAGTCCCAAATTCTCTTTCAGCGCTAGCGAGTTCCGGCTGATAGAAGATCATCACCTCAAGAAGGCGCCATTGAACATGACTCTGAACTATTCGACGCGACGGCTCACACGACGTGCCTTCTTGCAGCAAGCCGCCGTTGGAGCGACCGTGTCCGCCGTCGGATTGCGAACATTGCCCGTTGCGTTTGCTGACGAGGCGTCAACTTCGGAGGTAGCCTTCTTCGTCGTCGGTGATACGCATTATCTCGCCAACCGCGAACGGCCCTCGGAGATCGACGCTAAATCGGCTGACGTTTGCGGGCGGCTGGTGGAAACGCTCAATCAATTGGCGGGAACCGAGATTCCGGAAGCGGCGGGGGGCGGCAAGGTGCTGGCTCCGGCGGGAGTCATTCATGTCGGCGATGTCATCGACACCGGTGACAAGAACGGAGCCGCTCAGACGGAGATGCAGAAAACGGAACTCGCGCGGTTCCGCGAGGACTACGGACTCACCGGCAAAGACGGTCGGCTGAAGTGTCCGGTCTTCGAGATCGCGGGGAATCACGACTCACCGCACGGCGGCGGCCCGTTCATCGACACGATCAAAGAACGCAACAAGTCGCGGCCCGGAGTGGTCAACGTCTCGGACAACGGCGTGCATTACTCGTGGGACTGGGGCGGGACGCACTTCGTCAATCTGGGCCTGATCGTCGGGACCGATGCGGCGGTGAGTCGGCGGCGCAGGTATGCCGCGCTCGACAGTTTGGCGTTCCTCGTCAGCGACCTGAAAAGACATGTCGGCGAGAGTGGGCGGCCTGTCGTCCTGACGCATCATGTCGATATCGCTCGCTACTCGCTGGCCTGCGATCCGCAAGCGGCCCCCGATAGCAAAGAGTGGGATCCGTGCGACGTGCATGCCTTTCACGAAGCGATCAAGGACTACAACGTCGCGGGCATATTCTACGGTCACACGCATGCTCGATCCGTCTTCCAATGGGATGGAGCATCGGTCAAGGCGAACTCCGGCATTCGAGTCTTCAACAACGACAACTCCAGCCATTTCGCCAGCGACACCCAGGCGTTCTTCTACGTCGAGTCGCGCGGCGGCAATCTGCTCGTCCGCGAGTACCAAACCAAAAACCGCTGGCAGACCGGCTTCTGGACTCCGATGAGCTGGAACGCACTCGCGAATGGATGAGAGTTGAAGCCACTACCCGAATTCGATGTGCCCATTGATCCTCCTTGCCCGAACACATTCGGCATCGCTGGAGTGCCGTTCAAAAAGTGGGAACATTCGACGATACTTCAAACGTGCCCTCAACTTTCAGGCTAATTAACGACCTCGAATGGCTAACAACGCATGACGACTCGCGACGAACTCGGCTATTCGTGCTCGCAGCGATTCATTGGACCGGACCAATTTGATCGACTGCCGGCCAATGAGCTGGTGTTTGCACTGCGACTCGCCGTCAAAGCGTGCAACCAACTCGATGCGGATTGCGGACATGCTCGATTCGAGGGCGCGTACGTCTTGCAGGAAAAGAAGCAGGCTCCGGCAATTCCGGTCGTCTATGTGATTTCAACCGATTCGGAGACGGCCGCGCGGCAGATTCACCAGTTTGTGTGGAATCAAAACCAGACGCCGTTCTTGATCATCGAATCGCCGACGACCATTCGCCTCTATTCCGGTTTTGCTTTCGATCGCGAACACGACCGACCGCTCACAGAAGTCGCTCGTGATGCCGCCGAGCAACTGGAACGACTCGCTGCATTTCGTGCCGAGTCCATTGACGATGGAACCCTCTGGAGGCAATGGGCTCATGCGGTTGATCCGAAGCAGCGCGTTGATGAAAAGCTGCTGGTTGACCTCAGAAAGCTGGACCGACGACTTCAAGACAAAGAGGGACTTGATCGCACGGCTTCGCATGGGCTGATTGGCAAGTACGTCTATCTCAACTACCTGCGTGCTCGCGGGATCTTGTCCGCCAAGAAGCTGGCCAAGTGGGAGATCGATCCGAATCAACTCTTCACGAAGCACGCGACGCTCAAGGCGTTTCGCCGAGTTAATGACGAGCTCCAGAGTTGGCTGAACGGTTCGGTGTTTTCGTTGGGCGATGACGCTCTGAATGAGATCAAGGCCGAGCACCTGCAACTCGTCGCTCGCGTGTTTGCCGGTGATTCGCCGAAGAACATGACCGAGATTCAGACGACACTGTTCTCAGTCTACGACTTCGCACACATCCCGATCGAAACGCTGTCCTGCGTCTACGAGCAGTTCTTGCACGACGCCAAAGAAGAGGACGACGGCACGTCGCGCGGCAAGACGCTCGGCGCGTACTACACGCCGCTGCCGTTGGCGGACTATGTGTTGTCGGAGATGGACCATCGGCATCCGCTGAAGCCCGGCATGACGGTGCTCGATCCGGCCTGCGGGTCGGGAGCGTTCTTGGTGCAGTGCTACCGGCGTCTGATCGAGCGGCAGCGGCGCGAAGTGGACCGTGAACTGAAAGCGTCTGAGCTGCGTGATCTCTTGACGAAGCACATCTTCGGCATCGACCGCGACGACGACGCCTGCCGAGTGGCCGAACTCAGCCTGATCATGACGCTGCTCGACTACATCGATCCGCCGGACTTGGAGCACACGAACTTCAAGCTGCCATCACTGCGTCAGCAAAACATTTTTCAAGGCGACTTCTTCGATACCGCCGGCCCCGTGTGTGAGCTGTTGTCGCAACAAAAGTTCGATTGGGTCGTGGGCAATCCACCGTGGGCCGAGGTCAAGGGAACGCCCGCCGCCGACCACGAACATCACACCGCGTTTCAATGGATGTGCTCGCATGCAAAAACGCATCCGACGAGCGGCAATCAGTTGGCCGAAGCGTTTTTGTGGAAGTCGAGCGAACATCTGGCGAAGGACGGAGCGTGTGGTCTCGTCGTGCTGGCGATGACATGGTTCAAGAAAGAAGCGACGACCTTTCGACAACGCTTCTTCTCATCCCGGCGCGTCTGGTGTCTCGCCAACTTTGCGAACTTGGCTTACGTCCTCTTCGCCGGTCGCAGCGAACGTCCCGCGTCGGTTGTCTTCTTCGAGCACGAACCGCCCGACGACGATCACGTCATTCTTACCTTCGCTCCCTTCGTGGCGGAGCAACTCGCGAATCGACCTGAGCAACCCGGCGAGCGACTCACGACATGGAACATCGTCGTCAGCGGTGCGGAACTACGCGAGATCGAGCAATCGTCCGCCGCGCTCGGCGACTCGCTGGCATGGAAGATCGCGATGTGGGGGACGTCGCGCGATCGAACGCTGTTGAGACGAATTGATGGGCGATTCAATGACTGCAAATTTGACTCATTGTCGAAATGCGGAATCGGCGAGCCGCATCAGGGGTTTGAGTTGCGATCAGGTGAATCGCACGTTGAGACGTTGAAGCCCGCTCCGGAATTGGAAGGCAGGAAGATTCTCGACATCAACAAGTTGAGAAACGCACGCCACCTATTTTCATTCCCTGACATCGCGTTGCCGGAAATACCGAAGAACGAGTGCTTCATCCGAATTAGAGGCGGTTTTGCTGGTCTCGAAGTCTCTTATCCACCGCACATCGTGGTTGATGCTTCTCGCCGATTTGCAGTGTTCTCTGATGAGTTCATTGCAGTACCTCCGCGCCAAATCGGCGTTGCTGGGACGCCGGAAAGCACCAACCACCTTCGTGCTTTGAGTTTGTTCTTAAGCTCCAACTTTTGTGTCTACCACCAGTTCTTCAATTCGCCTCAATGGGGTATCGATGCCAATCGAGCGGACTTGAATGCACTCTTGGCACTGCCCGTTCCGATTGCTCGATTGTCACCCGCCGACTTGGCTGATTGGTCGTCTTTGCTTGATGCGTTAATCGCGGCAACAACCCAAAGTGATGAAGTTCTTCAATCTCAAGACCCTCGCACCGTTCAGAAGTTGCTCGGCGAACTCAACGACCATGTCTACTCGTTGCTCGGTTTAAGGAAGTCTGACCGCTGGCTCGTCGAAGACTTCGTCAACATCCACATGGAGTTGAACAAGGGCAAGTTCACTCGCGAAGTCGCGCGGGCTCCAACGGCTGAAGAACGACTCCTCTACCTGACATCGCTGCGTGAATGTCTCGACGACTTTTTTGCGACCGATCGCGGCGTGCGGCACAAGATTGAAGTGCTGACGGATCGCGAGTCGGCGTTGATGGCGGTCTCTTTGGCGAAGTCGAAGACGGCGATCGAACCCGTTGTCATCAATGCCGATGATCCCGCCTCGCGCGACTTGAAGATCATTCGCGATCAACTGCGAACCAAGCACAGCCAGTGGGTCTACTTCGATCGCCACTTGAAGGTCTATGACCCGCAGCAAGGCGTGCTCTATCAATTCAAGCCGTTGCAACGCCTGCATTGGACTCGCCGCCAAGCGGTGCTCGATGCCGATGACATCATCGCCGAGACGCTTTCTGAAGGCGGGGAGTCATGACGATTCCACCTTCAAGCGACGCTGAGCGAGTCCTGCCGCATGTCGTCTACGCCGACGAGCTTCGCTCACATGCCGTCAAACTTATTTGGCTCGGACATCAACGACTTGATGCCGTTTCGTTCGCAACAACGGACGAAGACGTCATCACAGAAAAGCTGGTGGTCGCCATGAAGGCGGCCCAAGCAGATGAGTCGTCACCATCGTGGGTTGATCGCTACGAGATTCACGAGCAACGGCCGCAGAATGTTGAAAGCAAACATGGCAAGCACCGCCCCAAAATGGACATCGAGTTTGAGCGGCCTTGTCGCGGCTTCCGACCGCGACTGGGGTTTGAAGCCAAACGCTTGCGCAAGAGCAGTGGTTTGCGGGACTACCTCGGCGAAGAAGGCATGGCCGCGTTCTTGAATGGCTACTACCCAACGACACACGGCGAGGCCGGAATGCTCGGCTACGTTCAGGATTCATCGACTTCCGATTGGGCGACTCGAATCGAGTATCAACTGGTCACATCGGGCGGCGATCATCGAGTCATTGTGGATCGTCATTGGAAGAGAACCGCCGAACCGGTCGCGAGGCCGTGGTACGAGTCACGCCATACCGACCTTTCGCAGGCCCCACTTCGAGTCATTCACGTTCTGCTGCCATTTTGCTGATGGTCTCAAGTCATTGGTAGCCGCGCGGCGCTAGCCCCGGTTATACGGCATGAGCCGGGGCTAGCGCCACGCGGCTAATTTTCGGAATGCGGATCAGAAAGAATCGTGGCTCGAATTGAGAACGTTTGGGAGAGTCGTGTGAGACGCTCTGTACGGAATCGTGTGGTCGGTATCACGAGCATCGTGACCTTGCTCGGGACAGCAGCAGCGTCACTTGCGAGCGAAAAGAACCCGGCGAAAGACATCGACTTCTTCGAGAAGAAGATTCGGCCGGTGCTGGTCGCTCAGTGTTATGAGTGCCACTCGGCAGAGGCGGTGACGCGCGGGAAGCTGAAGGGAACGCTGACCGTTGATACGCGCGCGGGGTTGCTCAAAGGAGGTGACAGCGGGCCGGCGATTGTGCCGGGGAAACCGGGCGAGAGTTTGTTGCTGAAGGCTCTGCGACACGACGCGAGTGTTTCGGCGATGCCTCCGAAAGAGAAACTGTCGGCGGCGGTGATCGCGGACTTCGATTGGCACGGAGCCAACTTCACGAACGGTCGCAAAGTGATCCCGCTGCTCGACCAAGGCTTGGCGGCGCTCGTTGCGGATCTGCACGAACGAGGACTCGATCGCGACGTGTCCGTCGTCGTGTGGGGTGAGTTCGGGCGGACTCCGAAGATCAATGCGAACGCCGGGCGAGACCACTGGCCGCGCGTGACGTTTGCCATGCTGGCGGGCGGAGGCATGACCACCGGCCAAGTCATCGGCGAGACGAATCGACTGGCCGAGGAACCCGTTTCGCGGCCGATTCATTTTCAGGATGTGATCGCCACGCTCTATCACAACCTCGGCTTCGACACCGCTCACACAACGATCCCCGATCTCAATGGCCGCCCGCAGTACGTCGCTGAAACGCACGAACCAATCCGCGAACTCGTTTGAACGGCATCGAGTATCGGCCTCCTGCCGATGTCTTGAAGCCCCATGAATGCCGCGCAGGAATTGGGTGATGAGCCGCGGCGATTGAATGCGGCCCGCTCCGTGATTGGGGGCGCGTCAGAACCGATCATGACCAAAGTCGGTCGTCGAAAGTCTCTTAACAGAACGAGGCTTCTTTCGAGCGACTTGGATCATTTGGTTTTCTCTGCGGCCTCTGTGCCACTGTGGTAAAAAGTCTGACCACAGAGGCACAGAGCACGCGGAGAAGGCAAGAGTTCCTCACGGTGAGTTCTGGCGAGCCGTGCTGGTCGCGCTGGCGATGCGCCACACGCCGCGTTCGTCTTTCGCGGTTCCATCGCACGCTTCATAGAACATGCGATAGCGAGGAGCTGTGCCTTCCCGCTGCGGCAAACGGATCACGCACATCTCCGAACACTTCGCGCCGTCCCAACCGCCGGGGCTAGGTGAGAGGACAGGCTCGGTGTCTTTGTGCCAAGTCAGGCCGTCGTCGGAGACGGCTCGCAGGATGTAAGCTCGATTCGACTGGCTGTATCCGGCGTAGTACATCACATAACGGTCACGCGCGACGCAAAGGATCTCGGGCGCGAACGCCGCGTGCGAGTCGAAGGCTCCATCTCGAGCGACTCGCACGCCCGGTTCGGACTCGAACACCAAACCCTCTTCATCCGATACGGCGCTGATGATGCCGAGCCCGCGCTCGACGCAGTACAGCCGGCAGCGGCCGTCGCTCAGAAAGACAATTCGTGGTGCCGAGAGATTACGGCCCGCGATTTCCCATCTCGCACCCGGCTCTGGCGTCCATTCGAGTCCGCCGTCGGTCGAGATGGCGCTGCGGATCGAATTCGTGACCGACTGAGGACCGGCGCAGCACTCGTAGTACATCCGCAGTCGGC